>NZ_JACSLY010000003.1:0-208448 GCF_018618375.1 Exiguobacterium sp. E4787
CTGCCCATTTCACTTCACTTGAATATACGTTTTTGCCCACGCAAAAACACCTCCGATGCTAGCACTTTTTTAAAGTGTACCACTGCGAAGGTGTTTTTATATTGTCTCAAAAATTTAGGTTAGCCCACTCAACTCGTGAGAACGGGCCTGTTTTCAGGTGACGATTGAAATGAATAGCGGGATGCCGACGAGCAGATTGAACGGGAACGTGACGGCGAGGGCGAGCGTCAAATAAAACGACGGTTCCGCTTCGGGCACCGACGCCTGAAGCATGGCCGGGGCGGCGATATATGACCCGCTCGCGGCGAGCGTCATGAAGAGAATCGTCCCCCCGTCCGACAGTCCGGCCATCCCGGCCGCGATGTAACCGATGACGGCCCCGACGAGCGGAAACGTCATGCCGATGACTAAAAACTTGAGGCCATAGGACGGCACCGCCTTCAACTGATGACCGACCTTGACGCCTAGGCTGAGCAGGAACAAGAGCAAGACGCCCGGGAACAAGTCGATGAAAAACGGTTCGAGCGCTGATGTATCCGGTGTGACGATTCCGACGACGAGACCGGCCAACAACAGCAGGATGCTCTTCGAGAGCAGACTGTCGCGGATGACCGTGAACGATTGAGTCGGGGCCGCCGTGATCCCGAGGACCCGGCTCTGATTGTATAGCAACAGCGCGACGACAAGACCCGGAATCTCGAGCACGACGACGAGCGTCGTCATGAACGGTTCATAGACGATACCGAGACGTTCGAGTTGGGCCGTCGCGGCGACATATGTCACGAGCGAGACCGAGCCGAACGTGGCCGCCATGGCGATCCGTTCCGGGAACGTGAATTTGAGTAGCGAGCCGATTCCAAAGGCGACGAGCGGCAAGATGATGCCGACGACGAGCGTCACTGCTAGCGGGAGCGCCAACTCGTCCATCGACACCGAGGCGAGACCGATTCCCCCTTTCAAACCGATGGCGAGCAGTAAGTACAAGTTGAGCGTGATGCTGAGCGACTCCGGGATTCGTAAATTCGATTTTCCGAGAGCAGCGATCACACCGGTCACGAATAGGAGCACCGGGGCGCTCGTCAATAAAAACGTCAATAGTTCCATACATTTCCTCCTAGACGACAAAAGCGCACACCAAAGAAAGGTGTGCGCTGCATGCCGACGGCTCGAACATGTTCGCTCCGTCTAGCCGACAACTGTCGGATGTGTAGTTGGTCAGCTCCGGGTCAGGACGAAGGGGATGTCTCGCGGACACCACCCATCCTGAACCGTCTCTGCTTCTAGTGTAAAAACGTCGTCACGGCTTGTCAATCCCGTTCTCCCACGGTGCATCGAGTCGAAAGACGATGAGGCGTTCCCCTGTCTTCGTGCTGATGTCCGTATGGAGCGAGACGAGTCGCCGCCCGAGTACGTCGTGCACGATGGCCTCGAGCTGAGGCCGACCGGATTCGACGAGGTTGTTGCGGTACTTCTTCAATTGCTCGCGTCCGGCCGATTTGGCGGCCAGTTCGTACTCGGCCGGGGTCAAGACGCCTTGGAGCGTCACGATCGCCAGGTCGCGGAGCAAATCTGCTTTACACGTCAAGGAACCGCGTCCGAGATACTCTTTCTCCCATTGGGTGATGCGAGCACTCAGCTCCATCTCGAGCTGACCTTTTTTCGGCATCGTTACTTCACGAACCCGATCATCATCTCGCGAAGAATCTTCGCGGCGGCGATGGCCGTCATGTCCGACTGATCGTACGCCGGTGACACTTCGACGAGGTCGGCCCCGATGACGTCGACGTCAGCGTTCGCGATGGCGTGGACCGCTTCAAGCAATTCTTTCGTCGTGATGCCACCGATCTCTTGCGTTCCCGTTCCCGGTGCAGAAGATGGGTCGAGGACGTCGATATCGATCGTGACGTACACTTTCTTCCCGGCGAGCGTCGGCAACACACGTTTGAGCGGTTCGATCACTTCATATTTATACATGTTATAGCCGACTTCTTTGACCCAGTCGAACTCTTCTTTCATCCCAGAACGAATTCCGAACGAGTAGCAGTTCGATGGCCCAATCAAGTTGGCCGCTTTTTTGAGTGGTGTCGAGTGCGACAACGGCTCGCCTTCGTATTCGTCACGGAGGTCCGTGTGCGCATCGAAGTGAAGAATGACGAAATCGTCGCCGTATTGATCATGCATCGCCTTGATGACCGGCCAAGTGACGAGGTGTTCCCCACCCATACCTAGTGGGAACTTGCCTGCTTGAATGACGTCCTTGACGAACGACTCGATCATGTCGAGCGACTTCTGAGCATTCCCGAACGGAAGCGGGATGTCACCAGCGTCATAGACGGCGGCTTCACTCAAATCTCCGTCCAAATACGGGCTGTACTCTTCAAGCCCGATTGAGACTTCACGGATTCGGTTCGGACCGAAACGTGATCCTGGACGGAAACTGACCGTCCAGTCCATCGGCATCCCGTAAAGGACCGTCTTCGCATCTGCGACTTCTGGCAGGCTCGCGATAAACACTTTGCCTGAATAGGCTTCATCGAAACGTTTAATCATTTCGTCAAGTCCTCCACGAATTTAGGAAGGACGAATGCTGCATTGTGAAGCTTCGGCGTGTAGTACTTCGTCTCGATGTCGTGGAAACGCTCCGGAGCCACTGCTTCCGGGTCATACTGCTTCGAACCGATTGTGAATGTCCACATGCCGCTTGGGTACGTCGGTACGTTCGCTGTGTAGAGCTTCGTGATCGGGAAGATTTCTTTCACGTCACGTTGGACTGTCTGGATGAGCTCTGGCGTGAACCATGGGTTGTCCGTCTGCGCGACGAAGATTCCATCGGCTTTGAGCGCTCTCGAGATTCCGGCGTAGAATCCTTTCGTGAACAAGTTGGCCGCTGGGCCGACTGGTTCTGTCGAGTCGACCATGATGACGTCGTACTCGTTCTCAGACTCGGCGATATGCATGAAGCCGTCGCCGACGATGACTTCAACGCGTGGGTTGTCGAGTTCGCCTGCGATATTTGGTAAGTATTTCTTCGAATATTCAATGACTTTCCCGTCGATGTCGACGAGAACTGCTTTTTCGACTGATGGGTGTTTCATAATCTCACGGATGACGCCGCCGTCTCCACCGCCGACTACAAGCACATGCTTCGGATTCGGGTGCGTGAAGAGTGGGACGTGAGCCACCATCTCGTGATAGACGAATTCGTCCTTATCCGTCGTCATGACCATTCCGTCAAGTAACAACATTGTTCCGAACTCGTCCGTTTCGACCATTTCTAGTCGTTGAAACTCCGTTTGTTCGCTCTCATAAACGTGGTTTACACGGAACGTGATTCCGTAATCTTCTGTCTGGTGCTCCGTAAACCATAATTTTAATTTTTGGTCCATCGATAGAACCCCTTTCTGATTAAAAAGTTGTTCGTATGCGAGTGGCGTTTTGAGGCGCTTCTTATTCATACGATAGGAAGTATACAAAAACTACCCGCAATTTGCACGATTTTTTTATTTATTTGTCCTGCCATGTGAGTTTTATGTGAGTTTTATCCGATAAAGTATAGAGAGAGTACTTTAATCATTCGAAAGGAGGGATCTTATGTGGTCTCCGTGTACTGCCTGCTCTACAAACATCCCATTTTTTGAACGAGGCCTTGTCGTCGTCAACGACACTTTCCATCCGTATGAATCGTTAGATGAATTAACCGCACACCTTTCCACCGTCGAAGAGGACGTCTATTGCGTCGATCAAGTGACGAAACGGCAAACCGCAATCATCTCGGCCAGCAATCTGCTCGAACAGATTGCCAACCGCGATACGATCGAACTCATTCAACACGGTGAATTCGAGAGCCATCTGCAACCAATCGTCCATCTCGATACCGGTGAACGATTCGGTTACGAAGCGTTACTCCGCAGTCGCAATAACGTCTCTCCCGGAGAACTGTTCCGCGCGGCCAACCGTTTCGGCCTGCATTCCAAGCTTGACCAGCGCGCTCGCGCCGAGGCCATTAAAGCGACCTATCATGCCGTCGCCCCGCACGAAAAGACGTTCATCAACTTCTTGCCGTCGACGATTTATAACCCGGACTATTGTCTGCAACACACGTTCGAGATTATCGATCAATACGGGCTCAGTCCCGACCGTTTCATCTTTGAAGTCGTCGAGACGGAAAAAGTACAAGACGTGGCCCACTTGCAGCACGTGTTCTCTACATATAAGAAGCGCGGCATGAAAGTCGCCCTCGACGATGTCGGGGCCGGTTTCTCGACGCTCGATATGTTGAAACGCCTCGAACCAGACTATGTCAAAATCGACCGGTCGTACATCTCGTTTTGCGATCAAGACGCCGAAAAACGGGCATTCTTGAAAAATGTACGTCAATTGACCAAATCGATGGACATCACGATTCTGGCCGAAGGCATCGAACGCGCCGAAGAAGTCGACGTCTGTCGTGAACTCGGCTTCGACCTCGCCCAAGGCTATTACTTTGGCAAACCGTCCCCGTATTCGCTTTGACGCAATGAAGGCCTAGAGCATCCGCTCTAGGCCGTTTTTTTAATCGTCTTCTTCTTCATCCATATCTTCTTGCATTTCTGTATCTTCATTGTTCATCGGTTCTTCGTCTGCTCCTCCGCAAGCCCCGAGAATGATGCCTGTCGCCAAGAGCGACGCGGCCAATGCACCTTTCTTCTTCATCGCTAACACCCCTTTTACGTTGTGTCGTACAGTTACGATAATTCCCTTCGCCCATATCGTGAAACGTAATTTTAGATTAACAATGTGTAAACGGTGGAATGAATTCAGTGATGACAACTGAACAGAAAGAAGGTGTACGTGTTGAAACGACGCGTCTGGCAACTCCTCACCATGATTGTACTCGGCCTCCTCCTTCTCCTCGTCCTCTACTCCGTGGACGGATTGATCCCATTCCTGATTGGTCTCGCGATCGTGGCGCCGCTCCTCGTCGGCTGGCATATTTTATTCGACCAGGTCCAACCGCAGGCCAAGCTCGCTTGGCTACTCGCCGTCCTGTTCATCCCGTTCCTCGGCGCCCTCGCCTGGGTACTATTCGGAAGGACACCGCGACGTCACCGTCGGATCAAACGGACCTCGGCCGAGATTCGTATGTTCCGCCAAGCGATTGAAGAGGAACGCGTCGAGACTTCCAATGACGTATCCGATCGTTATCCGCTCACGCGCACGCTCGAAAAACTCGGGGCGACCGGCGCGGACGGCCACACGTCGACGAAACTACTCGTCAATGGCGAGCAAAAATTCGATGCAGTGATTAAAGATATCGAGCAAGCGACCCATCATATCCACGTCCAGTATTATCTGTTCCGGACCGATGAAATCTCGCTCAAGATTCGTGACGCTCTCATCAAGCGATCCAACGAGAACGTCACCGTCCGCCTCTTGTATGACGGCCTCGGCAGTCAAGAGATTAGCGAAGCGTTTCTCGAACCACTCCGCGAGTCCCGTGTCCACGTCGAGGCGTTCGACCCGGTCGTCCACCCGCTCCTCGTCTTTAATGCCAACTTCCGCAATCATCAGAAGTTGATCGTCATCGATGGACGAATCGCTTACACGGGTGGCCTGAACGTCGGAGATGAATATTTGGGCAAACATAAAAAGCTCGGATTTTGGCGCGATACCCATCTGCGTCTCGAAGGGCCGCTCGTCCGGGAATTGCAGCGCCTGTTCGTCGAGAATTGGCTGTATGCCGGTCATGAGGAAGACAAAGAGACGTGGGCCTTGTTTGCCGACAGCAAACACTTACCGGAATACTTTATCGATGAGCCGCAACAAGAAAACGGGGCGACGCAACTGCTCGTCACATCACCAGGGAAAGACGTGACGATTCGAGACGGGCTCATGGCTCTGTTGATGCAGGCGAAGGAATCGATTTGGATGACGACCCCTTACTTGATTCCGCCTCCCGAAATGCTCGCGCTGTTAGAAGTCGCCGGCAAGCGCGGCATCGACGTCCGAATCGTCGTCCCCGGAAAAGGAGACGAATGGTTCAGTTTCCATGCGACCGAGTATTATTTTGAGCAATTGCTCAAACGGAACATCCGGATTTATAAATACAATCGTCATTTTATCCACGCAAAAACCGTCCTCATCGATGGCAAAATTGCGCTCGTCGGGACGGCTAACTTTGATTTTCGGAGCATGTATTTGAACCATGAGATGACGATCGCCCAGTTCGAGACGTCATCCATTCAAGAGTTGCACGAAGCGTTCTTGAACGACTTCGATGAATCGATTCTCGTCGACTGGTCGATGATGCGTAAGAAATCGAACGGCAAACGCTTCGTCGAAGCGTTCTGTCATATCTTCTCGCCGCTTCTCTGAGACAAACGCCACACGGCGTACAGCACGGCGAGTACGGCGATGAGAACGAGTTGCCACCCGCTCGCCACGGTCAGGACGGCCGTGACGGCAAGCGCCTCAATCAATAGCGCCGGTACTTTTCCAATCGTGCTCGCTACAGCGAACGAGGGGAGCGACATCCTGCTAAATGCAGCCGACAGCGTGACGAGACCAGACGGCACGATCGGTAACAGCCGGAGCCCGAGGACGAGGAACCAAGCCTCGACCCCTTCGGCTTCACGGAGACGCCGCAGCCGCTTTCCGTCCGGTGATGTGTAGCGATGGAGTGCCTGCCGATACAGGATAAAGCTGAGCACGGCGCCGACGGCCTCACCGACGATGGAGACGGCGACCCCTGGTCCAAATCCTAGCAGTTGAACGTTCAGTGCCGTCAAAAAGGCGCTCGGCAACACGCCCGCGATGGCGATGATGCTGTTTAAGATGATGCTGACCACGACAAACAGCGGGATTGGCAGAACTTCCCATTCCATTCATTAAAACCTCACTTCATTTGAAAAGGCTGGCCCGGTATGAACCGGGTCAGCCTTTAGGTTATTTTGCGTCCACTTCATCCCACGAGTCTTCGTCGACTGGAGGAAGATGTTTCTCTTCGAGTTTCGAGACGACGACCGCACAAGCGGCGTCACCTGTAATGTTGACCGACGTCCGGAGCATATCGAGGATCCGGTCGACACCGATGATCAGGGCAATCCCTTCGACCGGTAAGTTGACGGATTGTAAAACGAGCGCGAGCATGACAAGTCCGACACCTGGTACGCCCGCCGTCCCGATTGAGGCGAGTACCGCTGTGATGACGACCGTCAAGAGCTCTGTCATCGTCAAATCAGCATTGAACACTTGCGCGATGAAAATCGTTGCGACCCCTTGCATGATGGCCGTTCCGTCCATGTTGACCGTCGCACCGAGCGGTTGGACGAACGACGAAATCGAGCGCGGGACACCGAGTTTCGTTTGAGCCACTTCCATCGACACCGGGAGTGTCGCATTCGATGAAGACGTCGAGAATGCGAACGTCATCGCCTCATAGAAGTTTTTAAAGAAGAAGACGGGATTCATTTTCCCGAGCAACGCCACTGCACCGCCATAGACGATGACTGAATGGAGCGCCAACGTCAAGACGACGGCAATCATATACCATGCCATCGCTTGGACAGCCTCTAATCCAATGCCACCGATGGCTGAGGCGATCAAAGCGAACGCACCGTACGGCGCAAGTTTCATGACCAAATGAATCAAGTACATCATGATGCGGTCACCTTGTTTGACGAATCGGCGCCATGTGCGCGCTTTTTCACCGAGCGCAATCATCGCGAATCCGATGAGTGCCGCGAAGACGATAATTTGAAGCATATTGCCTTCGGCAAGTGCTTGAACCGGGTTCGTTGGAATCATGTTGACGAACGTCTGCACGATATTCGAAGATTCTTCCGAACCTGACGCATCAAACTCTAATCCCGTCGTCGGGAAATCTCCACGTTCTCCTGGTTGGATGACATAAGCGACACCCATCGCCAAGACGATAGCGAGCGCCGTCGTCGTCAAGAAGAAGATCAATGATTTCGTTCCGACACGACCGAGTTCTTTCGGGTCACCGAGACCCATGACACCAAGAATGATCGAGAAGAAGACGATCGGGACGACTAACATTTTAATTAAGTTCAAAAATACGGTTCCGACTGGCGAGAGGACATACGTATTGGCCATATCATAAATATTGCCCGGTAATCCTGCTAATGCTAAACCGACGGCTACCCCCAACAGTAGCCCAATCATAATTTTCTTAGTTTCACTCATCGTGTCACCCTTTCTCTTTTACACAAGTGCGTTTATTATAGCATAATGCTGAATATTCATACAATTACGGTGAAATCACAACATCATAACAAATTCATGTTCCCAAATCGGAGCACATGAAAACAAAAAAGATTGGAGACCGAAACGGTCCAATCTTTTCACTCGGCGCTCAAACGCTCAAGCTCGGTTTGAAGTTCGGTCGATTGTTCCCAGATTTCAGGACGATGTTCTTTCAAAAAGGCAGCGAGCACGTCGCGTGACGGTGCATCCATCATGTCAATCAAGATGCGGCCTTTGAGCGACTTGTCCATCTGGTTGACGTGATACGGCAACAGTTTATAGCCGCGCCGTGCCTCGAGGTCAATCGACATGTCACAAGCTGCGACACCGCCGTAATAGAATCCTTCTGGCTTTCGTCCGACCGTGACCCAGACGATCCAATACGGTTTTCCGTTCGGCACCGCTTCTGGATCCGTCAAAAATTTGATGCGTTTCTCGATCGCCGATTTGGCATGCATGGCCCCCATATCGATGACCGCGGTCCCCGCCTCGACATCGATGATGACGGGAGACATATTGTTCAAACTGAGCGAACCGACCCCAAAACCGCCGTGGCCATCGGTCGAATCGTCAGCGACGATGTTAAAATTAATCTCTTTCATGGCATTCCCTCCCTCTCTACTGTACACAAAGACGAGGGAATGTGGCAATCCGGAACGTCAACACCACTCGATTCGAAACTTCGTGCCCGGTCCGATCGATTGGATGAGCGGCCGGTCTGCCTCGATGACGCGCCCAAGGACGTTGATCCGATCGTCTGCCACCAAATCGCGTTTTGTGATTTGCAGCTCACCGGCATAGCGCCCGTACTTCGCATTATCGACCGTGATCGTTCCGAGCGGACGCGGTCTTGCTGCCATCGGCTCGAACAAGCGGTCCCCCGGACGTCCATAGCCCCTCGATTCGACCGAACGGACGACGTCACGTGCCGGGTCCATCCGGTTCGTCTGGACGCGATAGAAGGCGGCCTCAATCGTCGTCTCCGCTTCGGCCCGAAGAACGAGCATTTTGTCGGCGTGTGAGGCGAACTGTTCAATCGTCTCATCGGTGAGTCCCGGGTCGCCGATTAAGATGCGATCGACTGAATCCATGAGGTCCATGTAGCAGGCGAACGTCGACAACAGGCGATGGTCCTCGAGCGTCGGCAGCCGTTCGAACAGCGGTCCTCGGAGTGTCCCGTCACCAGGGATGAACGCCTGGACGCTCAACCCTTGCCGCTTCAGCCAATCGTTCTTGGCATCGAACCAGTTACGATCGAGCCCCGTCTCCGGGCGCGGATAGAAGTTGTGCCACGCCTCGACGTTGTCCGTCACGAGGCCGTGTTGCTTCATCTCTATGAGTTCCGCTTCAGACAGCGTGCTCGCGTTCAAGGCGACCGTCATTCGGGTCGACAAGTCGGCGACTTGTTTCGGCGTCACGCCGTAATCGACGCGCAGCCCCGTCACGCCCCAATCGAGAAGTGTATGGGCATCGTCCCACGTCTTGCCGAGCGCGGCGAGCGACGTCGGTGCGATATCCGCAAACAGTTCCATGTCGAGTTCTCGTGCGAGCGTCCCGAGGTCACGAAGCCGTTCCGCATACACCGACGTGTCGTCCTCGGGGATATGCAGTGACGTGAACATCGAGGTGAAGCCAATCTCGCGCATGCGTCCGACCCATATCTTGAACTGCGGTGTGAGCGGTTCGCTCAAATAAACCGATAATCCCTTCATCAGAAATTCCTCCTCATCAAATGAAAAGGCGACTCCAAAGAGCCGCCTCAGTTGTTAAATCCCGTCTGCCATTTCTTCTTTGAAGCCGAAGAAATACGTGAAGATGAAGCCAGCCGTATACGAAATGACAAGACCTGCGATGTACGTCAAGTACATGCCGTTATCGATGAGCGGCGTAAGCGAGAGACCCGAGACCCCAATCCCGAGTGCTGCCGTCTTCATCGTCGCTTGGAAGGCACCGCCGACCGCGGCCCCCATACAAGCCGTCAGGAACGGACGGCCAAGCGGGAGTGTGACCCCGTAAAGGAGCGGCTCGCCGATTCCAAGGAATCCGACCGGGATGGCCCCTTTAATGATGTTACGAAGACGTTGGTTGCGTGTCTTCACGAAAATCGCGAGCGCCGCCCCGACTTGTCCAGCCCCAGCCATCGCCAGGATTGGCAAGAGTGCCGTGTTACCGACCGTGTTGAGCAATTCCAAGTGAATCGGTGTGAGTCCGTGGTGCAACCCGACCATGACGAGCGGCAAGAAGAATCCAGCAAGGACAGCCCCTGCTACCGGTCCACCGACTTCAAGCACGGCGTTCAACCCTTGCATGATCCCGTCTGACAAGATGCCTGCGACCGGCATGATTGCATAGAGCGCCGTGAAACCGACGACGAGGACCGTGAGAAGCGGTGTAAAGATGATATCGACCGCCGTCGGCATGAAGCGACGAACGTGTTTCTCGATGTACGTCATGAGCCAAGCGGCAAAGATGACCCCGAACAGTCCACCCCGCCCGACAACGAGCGGTTCCCCATAAATCGTGATGTCCGCGAGCACCGGGTTGAAGAGAATCCCCCCGGCGATGGCACCGAGTACCGGCGTCCCGCCGAACTCTTTGGCCGTGTTCCAACCGACGAGGATGGCGAGATACGCGAACACTGTGCTACCGAGCAATAAGAGGATTTGCATCCACGTCTCGGTCGGGTCAACGCCGGCGTTCTTCGCGAAGTTGGCTCCCCCGTTAATGATACCTGAAGCGACAAGCCCTGGAATGAGCGGAATAAAGATGTTCCCTAAGCGACGCAAGAAGCGCTTGAACGGCGACTTCTGTTTGTCTTTCACTTTTTGACGTTCGATGGCCGCCCGTTCGTCCGGCGTCAAATTCGCATCGACCGACTCTTCCCCGATGGCGAGCCCCGTCTCACGACTGAGATGGTCCGCCACGCGGTTGACCGTCCCCGGGCCAACGACGATTTGCAACGTCTCGTCATCGATGACACCCATGACACCATCGATTTGTTTCAATGCAGTGAGATCCGCTTTCGTCGGATCTTTGAGCGCTAAACGCACACGTGTCATACAGTGCGCGAGTTGACGAATGTTATCTTTCCCCCCGACATGCTCTAATATCGCATGTGCAAGAACCTCTTCTTTCTTCATCTCGAATCCCCCTTATAATGCGTCACGGACGAATCCGTTCGCACGCTCTAATCGCTCGACTGCCTCCGCATGCGGGACGTCGGCTAAAATCATGACAATCGCCGTCTTGACGTGACCACCGGATGAATCGAAATAACGCGCGGCCGTCTGTTCGTCGACCCCTGTCGCTTCCGCAATCATCCGTTTGGCCCGCACTTCCAACTTTTCGTTCGTCGGCTGCACGTCGACCATCAAGTTTTGATACACTTTCCCTACCCCAATCATCGACGCCGTCGAGATCATGTTGAGGACGAGTTTTTGCGCCGTCCCTGCTTTCAATCGGGTCGATCCGGTCAATACTTCTGGTCCCGTCTCGACTTCGATTTTGAACTCGGCGTGTTCGCTGATTTTTGAACCTTTGTTACACGATAGCGCGGCTGTCGTCGCGCCGACCTCGCGGGCGTAATCGAGTCCGCCGATGACGTACGGTGTCCGTCCGCTCGCGGCAATCCCGATGACGGTGTCGAACGCATTCAAGTGAAGCGCTTTCAAATCATTGACCGCCAAATCCTTGCTATCCTCTGCTCCCTCGACCGCTTTAATCAACGCCCGTTCGCCACCTGCGATGAGTCCGACGACCATGTCCGGTGACACGCCAAACGTCGGCACACATTCCGCCGCGTCTAAGATTCCGAGCCGTCCGCTCGTCCCTGCGCCGATGTAAATCAAACGTCCGCCTTGTTTGAAGGATGCGATGGCACGCTTCGTCACTTCGGCAATGACCGACAGTTCTTCTTGAATGACGTGTGGGACCGATTGATCTTCCTCATTCATCACTGCAAGGAACTCCTCGACCGCCATCTCGTCCAAGTGCATCGTTCGTTCATTTCGTCTTTCAGTAGCCAGTTTGTCTAACATCGCCACCATCCTTTCTTCTCTCTAATTTTATTGTACTAACTTGAAATTAAAAGTCAAACTTATTTAAAAAAATAAGGAAATAAAATTTCATTATAGGTCAAGCGTATACGTGTATGCATGTAAATTTGTATACATGTATACATGTATGGAAAACGCCCGGCCCTATTGGACCGAGCGCTTTAGCTGATGACTTTTTTCAACACGTGGACGTGATCGCCGCGTGCCGTGATGGAATCTTTTTCATAGACGTAGCCTTGCCGTTCCCAAAAGCGACGCGCCCGCTCATTGTGAGGTAACACCCCGAGTCGGAACACCGTCTGGAACGGACGCATATATGTTTGTTCGAGATGTTCATACAAC
This sequence comes from Exiguobacterium sp. E4787, assembly GCF_018618375.1. Classification (NCBI taxonomy): domain Bacteria; kingdom Bacillati; phylum Bacillota; class Bacilli; order Caryophanales; genus Exiguobacterium; species Exiguobacterium sp. E4787. The sequence continues at coordinate 12,645 of NZ_JACSLY010000003.1, forward strand.
CGCGTCGCAATCCCGGTGCCGTGCAGCCGTTCATCGACGACGAACAGACCGAGCCAAAGCGAGCCGTCGACCGGGTGTTGCTTCAACAAGTCGGCGACGGCGATGACGTCCCCGTCCTCAAAGACGAGGCTGACGGTCTCCTCCGTCTCAAAATCGGCCACGTTTTCATCGCGGAACGTTTCGGGCGCCTGTCCGTTCAATTCCGCGAACGACCGTTGTTGTAAGAGGAACGCCGCCACCGCATCGCGCCACGTTGGGTCATAGACGTGAATCATCGGCGCAACTTCACCATCTCGTCACGTGCCTCGGCGTAGCGATCAATCAATCCCTCGCCTTTTCGGTGCAACAGCCCCATATAAAGTGTGTCGATAATCGTCAACTGTGTCATCCGTGAAGCGATGCTCGCAATCCGGAAATCACGTTCGACGCTCGGCGTGCATAGTCGGACATCCGCTTCTCGATAGAGCGGAGATTTATCGAGGTCCGTGATGGCGACGACCGGCACCCCTCTTTTCTTGGCGAAGCGGACGAGTTCGAGTACGTCTTTCGTCCGACCCGACGTACTGATGGCGACGAAAACGTCGTTCGGGCCGAGATGCGGAATGAGAGACAACATGTAATGGAAATCTTGCGATGTCTGGGCCGCATAGCCGAGCTTTGTGAATTTATATTGCGCGTCATAGGCGGCCGTCGACGAACCGCCGACCCCATAAAACACGACCCGGTTCGCTCGGGCGAACGTATCGATCGCATGCTCGAGCTCACGCTTGTCCATCGCCTCGGCACATGCCTCGATGGCCATTTTGTTCACATGGATGACTTTTTGAAACGAATCGTAAGGTGTGTCTTTCTGCTGCAACACGTTGAAATCGGTGAGCGTCGTCTCGGTGATCGCCAAGTCTTTGACGAGGGCGAGTTTGAACGCCTTGAAGCTATCGATTCCGACGACACGCGCAAAGCGAACGATACTCGCCTCGGACACGTCCGTCTTTTGAGCGAGCTCTTTCGTCGTCATATTCGGAACGAGCGTCGAGTGGGATAAAATATAATCGGCGATTTTTTTCTCCACGGACGTCATCTCGCTTTTGGCGAATTCGATTTTTTTGAGTAAGGATTCCATCGGGTCATCCCCTTCCTACTTCTAGTTTCTGTTTCCATGATAGCGGATTCTTTCTTCACAAGCCAACTTGGACATGGAAAAAGGTCAAGCCATCGCTTGACCTCATGGTTATAAGTTTTTAGCGTTGAACGTATCGCCGCCTTGAATCGTCCCGTTTTGGAACCCTTTATCGAACCAACGTTTCCGTTGTTCGGACGTCCCGTGCGTGAACGAATCCGGCGTCACATAGCCGCGCGCCTGTTTCTGAAGGGTGTCATCCCCGATTTGGTGCGCCGCATTCATCGCCTCTTCGACGTCGCCGGACTCGAGGTAACCCATCCCTTGAGCGTGGTGGGCCCAAACGCCTGCATAATAATCGGCCTGGAGTTCGAAGCGGACCAAATATTTGTTGAACTGTGTCTCACTCATCTCGTTTCGGAGCGGCATAATCTCGTCCGTCGTGCCGAGCAACGTCTGGACGTGGTGACCGACCTCGTGGGCGACGACGTACGCCATCGCGAAGTCACCCGGTGCATTGAACTGTTGACTCAGGTCATCATAGAAACTCAAATCGATATACAACTTCTGATCACCCGGACAGTAGAACGGTCCGACAGCCGATCCGGCAATCCCGCACGCCGATTCGACTTGATCTTTATAGATGACGAGCGTCGGCTCCCGATACGTCAATCCGTTCTCCGCAAAAATATCGGTCCACACTTCTTCGGTATCCCTTAGCACGACCGACACGAAGTCGGCCATCTCTTCTTCCCGCGCCGAGCCTTCATACGCTCCAGAGGACTGTTCCGGTTCTCCGAGTCCGATGTTGTTGACGATATCGCCCGGATTGCCCCCGTTGAGCAGTGTGAAGACGATGACCAAGATGAGACCAAAGCCCCCACCGATTCCTGCGATGCCTTTCCCTCCGACACGTTGCCCCCGTCGATCCTCGACGTTTCGACTTGCTTGTCTACCCTTCCATTTCATCCGCCTGTTCCTCCTACGACTAGTCTGTCTTGTTCCTTACCCCGTTTTCACATATTTCGCACCTGCATTTTTTATTTGTACCGTCCGCCCAATCGATTTTCTGCTTTCCACTTGCCTCACCTTTCACTAGAATGAAAGGGAACGAACTAAAAGGAGGAAATGTGATGCCATACGTAACGGTTAAAATGCTCCCAGGTCGCACGGTCGAACAAAAACGTGCGTTGATTGAAAAGGTGACAGACGCCGTCTCCGAGACGACGAACGCCCCGAAAGAAAACATCACCGTCTTCATCGAAGAGATGGACGCGACGCACTACGGCCAAGCCGGCGTCATGCACGCAGATAAGAAGTAAACACAGCGACCGCCCTTCCATCTCGGAGGGCGGTCGTTTTTCAATCTTCCAGATTCACTTCAAACCGCTCGCTCGGGACGGTCGGTTTAATGAGGTGACGCGTCGCTCGCCAAATATGATAGCCAATCCGGTCGAGCCAGAGGAGCGCCTGGACTTTTTGAATCGTCTGGTCCATCTCGAGCTGATTCGCCGCCGTCTCCTCGAGCAGTTCGGCCCGATGCGCTTTTCGATATTCAGCGAGCTGTTTCGAGGCCGTCTTCCACTGACGCGACTCTTCCGGGGGCGTGTGATGGTTAAGCGTCTCGACCATGTCGAGTTCATGCAAGACGAGCTGACGCGCGACCAGGAAGTCCGTATCGCGGAGCGCGTCGACCGGGTCGACTTCACGCATGACGAACAGCCACCGCTCCAAGTGGTCGATTGTATGGAGCAGCGACAGATGTTGGCCGTAGTCGTTGCGTCCTCGCCCTTCTTCCAATTGAATCGTGCTCAAAAAGACACGGACGTCGCCGAGCGTCTTCTCGACGAGTTGAAGCTCGTCGTCGCGTTTACGTGCCTCGTTCAGCAACAGTTGCGTCTCTTTGGCCAAATAGCGCTCAATCTCAATCAACGAGCGCCGGGCCGCCTCGAGCGCGACCGTCGGGATGCGGGCCATATTCGGGTCGAGGAACCGGGTCAGCTTTTCCGCCCGGCTCGGGATCCACTTGAGCAACTGACGACTGAACGCCTGATGGAACGGCAGGAACGTGAACACCCCGAGCAAATGGAACGAGGTGTGGAACAAGGCGAGCCGCAACAGTTCGTTCCAATTGAGGCGATCGGCCACACCGTTCACGACACCGAACAAGAGCGGGAACGTCAGCCAGCCGATGAGTAAAATCGAGCCGTGGACGAGCACGTGCGCCAAGACGATGCGGCGGGCCGACTTCCAGCCTCCAATCGACCCGATGGCGACGACGAGACTCGTCCCGGCGCTTTGTCCAAGCACGAGCAGACAGGCTTGGGCGAGCGTCACCGTATCGGTCGCGAGCGCCGTCATCGTCAAGACGAGACCAATGCTCGAGGACTGTAATAGGACGGTCATCAGTAATCCTGTCCCAAGCAGTGCGAGTTGATGCAACGGTGTGTCCGCTTCCCAACCGGCGAATGAGAACGTGACGACGTCGCGCATCGCCTCTTGAAGTGTCCCGATGCCAACGAAAATCAGACCGAGTCCGACCATGAGCATACCGATGCGCTTGACGCGCCGTCCGATCAAACGTAGCGTCATACCGACCCCGATGAGCGGGAGCAACAGTTCGCGAATATCCACGTTATAACCTAAGAGCGCCACAATCCATCCGGTCGTCGCGCTGCCCGCGTTCGCTCCGATGACGAGTGTGAGCGCTTGGGTGAACGTCAACAGACCGGCGCTGACGAAACTGATCGTCATGAGCGTCGTCACGGTCGACGACTGGAAGAGTGTCGTCATTGTAGCCCCGAGAAACGCACCTGAAACCGGTCCCTCTGCCAACAGGTTCAAGCGTTGCCGGAGCCTTTCCCCGGCCATGTTTTTCAACGTATCCGTCAACAGCATCATCCCGAGCAAGAAAATCCCGACCCCGCCGACCAATGTGCCAACTCCCATGGTGTCACTTCCTTTTCAACGATTCACTCTCCCCGTAACGTTGACAACATCCATGTTTTTTCTGACGCGTAATCTTTCAAATTGAGGAGCACGTCCTCAGGATAATAGATTTTCTCGTCTGACTGGCGCGAGTTCAAAATCGATTGGACGAGCATCGATACTTCTGAGATTTCGCGACGGTCGCCGTCGTTCATTTGCAGGTAGATGCCTTCGTATTTGCCATGCCCTTTATACAAGTCGTACGGCAGTTGACTGAGCTGGTCCTCGAGTAAGTAGTAGCGGGTCGGCAACCCGATTGACTCCATCGTCGAACGCAAGCGGTCCATGTAGCGGACGCGGTTCGCTTCCGGGAAATTCTTATACTTCAACAGGCGGCGGTTGACGAACCGGCTCGCGAGATCGGCCAAAATCGGGTCCGCCTCGTCCATCCATTCTTGGAAATAGAAATAGACGATCGTCTCATCGAGCTTCAAGTAATGCTCGAGCGTCATGTCCTCATGATTGAAAATCGGCAAGAAATGCTTCGGCGTCATCTCGAAGGCGTAGCCCGACTCGTACAGCTCTTGCGCCCGCTCGAGCACGGCTTTGAGCAACAGGTCGCTCGACCGCGTCGCCGGGTGCAAATAGACTTGCCAATACATTTGATAGCGCCGCATGATATAGTCCTCAATCGTATGCATGCCCGACTGTTTGACTACGACTTGGTCCTCATCGGGACGCAACACCCGAAGCATGCGCTCAAGGTCGAACTTACCGTAACTGACACCGGCGAAATGGGCGTCACGGAGCAGATAGTCCATCCGATCGACGTCGAGTTGCGAACTGAGGATATTGACGAGCAGTCGGTTCGGGTGTGTCTTATTGATGATGGCCGCCACTTCTTCCGGGAAGCCGCCCCCCATCTCGGACAGCACTTTGTTCACTTCCGTGTCCCCGAGGATGATGCGTTCGGTCCACACCTCGTGACGGACGGCGAAGACGTGCTCGAACGCGTGCGAGAACGGACCGTGTCCGACATCGTGCAGCAGCGCCGCCGCGAGCAACAACTCCCGGTTGCGGTCATCCCACTCCGGATACTCATGGAACTGATCGATTAGCTGTCGGGCGATTTCGTAGACGCCGAGCGAATGATGGAAACGCGTATGCTCGGCCCCGTGGAACGTCAAAAACGACGTCCCGAGCTGCTTGATGCGACGTAACCGTTGAAACTCTTTCGTATTGATCAATTCCCAGACGAGATGATCATAGACGTATATATATCGATGAACCGGATCTTTGAACACTTTCGATCCTGACAATTGACCTCGTGACGTATACATGACGTTGCCCCCTACGTTTCATTAATGATTGGATTCGACTTCTAGCGCGTGGTTCCTCCCATGTTATAATGGGAAGGAGATTATTTATTGAAAAGGAATTATGTATATGACCCATCCATTATTACGACAACCGACCTACCGTGTCATTGACCAATCTTCGCTCGGTTCGGCGTTCCAAGCCGAGCAATCGTTCGCGACGGACGATACGCTCTGTGCCTCGACCGCGACGTCAGGTGCCGTCCTGCGGGCCTGGGTTCATCTAAACACGGTCGTGCTCGGGATTCAAGACGCCCGTCTGCCCCACTTGGCAGATGGCATCCGTTTGCTTCATGAACACGGCTTCCGTCCTGTCGTCCGCAATTCAGGAGGACTGGCCGTCGTCTTAGACGCGGACGTGTTGAACTTATCTTTGATTTTACCCGAGAAAGACGGGATTCAAATCGATAGCGGCTACGAGGCGATGACGTCGCTCATCCAACTCATGTTTCAAGACGTGACGACAGACATTGTCGCTGGCGAAATCGTTGGGTCTTACTGCCCCGGCAGTTTCGACTTATCCATCGGTGGCAAGAAGTTCGCGGGCATCTCACAGCGCCGTGTCCGTGGCGGTGTCGCCGTCCAAATTTATTTGAGCGTTCGCAAGAGCGGGAGCGAACGCGCCGCCCTCATCCGTGATTTTTATGAGCGCGCCATCCAAGGCGAAGCGACAAAGTTCACCTACCCGGCCATCGTCCCTGAGACGATGGCGTCACTCGAGGACTTGCTTGGTATCCCGCTCACCGTCGATGACGTGTTGCGCCGCGCCTACACCGTCCTTAGTGACGTGAGCCGGCTCGTACCTGGCACTCTCGATGCGGAAGAGCAGGCGACGCTCGTGACCCAGCTCGACCGGATGTGGAAGCGCAATGAACCGATCCGTGAGATTGAACAACAATTAATAGAGGAGTGACCGCATGTTTAAAATCATAACCGATACCGGCGCCGATTTGACCCAAGACCAGATCGTCGAGTACGGTCTCGAAATGCTACCGCTCGGTGTCGTCATCGACAACGACGAATTTTTAGACGGTGAGACGATTCAACCAAAAGACGTGTACGACGCGATGCGTGCCGGGAAGACGCCGAAGACGTTCCAAATCGAGGCGGCCCGCCTCGAACAATGTTTCCGTCAACATCTCGAATCGGAAATCCCGTTCCTGTACCTCGCCTTCTCCGGTGAGCTTTCAGGCACCTATCAGACGGCCGTCATGGTCGGCAACCTACTTAAAGAAGAATACCCGAACAGCACGTTCCATATTCTTGATACGCGTGCCGCGTCCGTCGGCCAAGGACTGTTCGTCAAGACGGTCGCCGAGTATGGTCAAGACCATACGTATGAAGAGACGGTCGCCTACGCTACGTCGCTCGTCGGCAAAATCCGGCATTTGTTCACGGTCGAATCGCTTGAATATTTGATGCGCGGCGGTCGTGTCTCAAAAGCGAGCGCGTTCATCGGGGATTTGTTGACGATTCTACCGCTTTTGACAGTCGAAGACGGCAAGCTCGTCCCAATCGAGAAGGTGCGCGGTCACAAGAAAGTGTTACGCCGCATCGTCGAATGGATGACCGAGTCGAAACCGCTCGTCGAGGGTGGGCACGTCTTCATCGGCCACGGCGATGATCCAGTCAAAGCCGACCAATTCGAGGCGTTGTTACAGGAACATGTGAACCCGGCGAGCGTCACGAAGACGATTGTCGGTTCGGCCATCGGGGCGCACACAGGCCCAGGCCTTCTCGTCGTCGGCTATTTTGAGGCGTGAAGAAACGACGCGTTTGGCTCACAATCGGATTACTCCTGATTATTGGAGCATATGCATTGTTTCAAATCGATGAAGCCAATAAACGAAGGTTTCTTCAGAATTATTTGCAGGAACATCATGCACTTTCTGATTCGTCTTATTCATCGCATGCCAGTATTACTCAATTCGGTACCATGTTCCATGTCACGTTAGTTGATGAACCGGACATCATGTACGACTTTTTTATCAAACGACGCGATGGTGTCATGCATGTCGTTTACAGTTTTAATTTGGAACAAGGACACGGTCTCCGTGACCGCGAGTTCAAAACCGTCAACTACGCCATCCTTGATACGTTATTCAAATGACAAACCGCGAGCACCCTCATGGGCGCTCGCGGTTTTTTGTTCATTTATTCCAGTTGCGGAATCCGTCACCGAATTCAAGGTGGAGATCGTCGCCGAACGCGCCGTTCTCGAACGTGGGTACGTCGACCGGGAGTTTGCCCGTCGGTTTGACTTCGCCGAAGATGGCGCGAATGCCGGCCGGGAGGTTCGGTCCTGCCGATTTGGCATTGCCCGCCTCTGAGTCCGGTCCGTTCGGGTCACCTTTGAAGCCGTAGATGATGAGCTGGGCCGGTGCGTCCGGCTGAACCGCCACATCGTACGGGTTACGCAGGCTGAGCAAGACTGACTTCTTGCCCGTCTCGTTCGCGTAACGGAACACTTCGGCCGGCACGTAGTTGTCAGCCGACGTCGATTTCAGCTTGGCGCTGTTGTTCACGTTCGAACCGACAATGATATAGTCGGCCGCATCGAGTTTCGCTTTCAAGTCTGGGTTTTGATCTAAGTGTTTCGTCGATGCCGTATAGTTCGCGGCGATGACGTTCACGTCTTTCATGTTGCCGGCGTTCTTCTCGAGCGACTTGATCGTCTTGATCATGCTGTCCGTCTGGTCTTTCGCCGGTGACAAGACGAGGACCGTCTCACCTTTTTTCGGTTTGAACGGAAGCGTCTTGTCGTCGTTCTTCACGAGCGTGACGGCCGCTTCGGCGATTTCACGTTCTTTCGCTTTATGCTCGGCACTGCCGACGACCGCGTTCGCCTCAGCGAGTTTCGCTTCAAGCGTCGTCGTGTCGACCGACTCTTGCCAAATGCCGCGTTCCGCTTTGAGTGTCAAAATCCGTTCGACGGCCGCATCAATCTTATCTTCTGACAGGCGTCCATCCTCGACCGCTGCCATCACTTCTTCAAAGATAGTCTCGAGCTTCACGACGTCCGCGTTCGACCGTAGGATCGTCGGCATGAGCGCGATATCCACGCCCGCCTCGAACGTCTTGATGACCGCTTCCGCTTCCGTGAAGTTATCGGCAATCGCCTGCATGTTCAACGCATCCGTGATGACGATCCCCTCATAGCCCATGTCTTCACGCAAGACGCCCGTGATGACGTCATCTGAGAGCGTCGCCGGGAGCGGGAACGTGCCGCGCGGCGAGTTGACGACCTCATCCTCGATTTGCGGCATCCCGATGTGTGCCGTCATAATCATATCGATGCCTTCGGTGATGGCCCGTTTGAACGGCAACAGTTCAAGTCCACGCAAGTCCTCGAGCGATTTGTCGACAATCGGCAGGCCATAATGCGAGTCGACCGCCGTGTCACCATGACCCGGGAAATGTTTCGCTGTCGCGGCGACGCCCTGGTCTTGAATCCCTTGCGTCATCGCTGAGCCGAGCTCGCCGACGAGTTCCGGGTCGCTCGAGAACGAGCGCACGCCGATGACCGGGTTGGCCGGGTTGTTGTTGACGTCAAGTACGGGACCGAAGTTGACGTTCACCCCAAGTGCGTTCAGTTCCGAACCGATGATGTTCCCCGCATCATAGGCGTACTGACTGCTCCGTGTCGCCCCGAGCGCCATGTTACCCGGCAAGTTCGTGCCCGTTCCGAGACGTGTCACGATTCCACCCTCTTGGTCAATCGTGATGAAGAGCGGTACGTCGTTGCTTTCGTCTTGTTTGACGACTTCTTGGAGGTCGTGGACGAGTTTCGTCGTCTGTTCGGTCTCGGTCACGTTTTCCGCGAACAAGATGACACCCCCGAGGTCAAACCGATCGACGACGCGCGCCACATCTGTCGCGAGTGCCGTATGGTTCGCCCCGTTCCATAATCGGAAGTCTGGCATGATCATTTGACCGAGCTTTTGTTCAAGCGTCATCGACGCGAGCTTGGCGTCCACACGCTGCTCAATCGACGTTGCTGGCGTCTCCTCCGCTACGACCGCAGTCGCCATCGGGACCGATGAGACGAGTAGCGCTGTCGTTAGCCCCAGTGTCGCCGTCCAGTTCAATGCTTTGTTCATGTTCCCCACTCCTTTTTTGAAAGTTTCCCCGACCCCCAAACAAAAAGGCATGGAGGAAGAAGCGTTGCCTCACCAACGCTCGTTCACCCCATGCCTGATCGTATCAGTTACATATGGTCCTTATTCAGGTGGTCAACGTCAGTATAGCAATTCAAAAAATGGGAAACAACACTTCACATGAAAGCGTAACCATTTTGAAATATATGTTCTGTTTTGACACACAGCCGACCTGTATTGGCAAAGCCAATAATTTCGCTGGTTCGAATTCGCCTTCATCTTTGGTAAACTCTTTTTGTTAGGGGTTAACTTTCAAAAAGGGGGAAATCATCTTGGCACGAGGGGAACTGAAACGAAAGCCGGAATGGTTAAAGATTAAACTGAACACGAACGAGACTTATACCGGTCTCAAAAAGATGATGCGCGAGAAAAACTTACATACGGTCTGTGAGGAAGCGAAATGTCCGAACATCCATGAATGTTGGGCCGTTCGCCGCACCGCGACGTTCATGATTCTCGGGAGCATCTGCACCCGTGCCTGCCGCTTCTGCGCGGTCACGACGGGTAAACCGAATGAGCTCGACTGGGAGGAACCGAAACGTGTCGCCGAGTCGGTCCGCCTCATGAATTTGAAGCACGTCGTCATCACAGCCGTCGCCCGCGACGACTTGAACGACTACGGGGCGACGGTGTTTGCCGAGACGGTCCGCGCCGTCCGTAGCATGAACCCGGAGACGTCAATCGAAGTGCTCCCGTCCGATATGATGGGTGACTTCTCGGCGCTCCAGACGCTCATCGATGCCGGCCCGGACATCATGAACCATAACTTGGAGACGGTGCGCCGCTTGACACCGAGAGTCCGCGCTAAAGCGACGTACGACCGGACGCTCGAATTTTTAAAACGGTCGAAAGAACTGAACCCGGACATCCCGACGAAGTCGTCAATCATGGTCGGACTCGGCGAGACGAAGGAAGAGTTGATTCAAGCGATGGACGACCTCCGGGCCCATCACGTTGACATCCTCACGCTCGGCCAATACTTGCAGCCGACGAAGAAGCACCTCGACGTCGAGCGCTACTACCATCCAGATGAGTTCGCCGAGCTGAAAGAGATCGCGTTGGCGAAAGGCTTCTCCCACTGTGAGGCCGGACCGCTTGTGCGTTCCTCGTATCACGCGGACGAACAAGTCCACAAGGCACGTCGTCACACGATGTTGCCAATCGATTAAGAGAAAGAAGAGACCGATATGACTGGAACGACATGGCATTTGCTCCACACCGCCCCGCTGTCCCCGGCCGAGAACATGGCAATCGATGAAGCCATCGCCGGCTGGGTCGCACGCGGCGACATGAAACCGACACTCCGTTTTTACGCCTGGGCACCGCACGCCATCAGCGTCGGACGCTTTCAACGGGCGACGCGTGATCTTGATCGCGAGGCGCTTAACGCGAACGGCATTCCCGTCGTCCGCCGCTTGACCGGGGGACGGGCCGTCCTCCATGCGGACGAATTGACGTATAGCGTCATTCTGCCTGAGACGATGCCGTCCTTGCCGACGAACGTCATCGAGAGCTATCGCCTCCTGACCGAAGGGGTGCGGCGCGGCTATCACGCGCTCGGCGTCCCGGCCGAATTCTCGGTCCCCTTGACCGAGGCCGATCGCGAGGCGCTCCGAAAACCGAAGTCGGCCGTCTGTTTCGACGCCGCCTCGTACTATGAGCTCGCTGTCGACGGAAAAAAGATTGCCGGGAGCGCCCAAGTCCGCCATCAAGGCGCAGTCCTTCAGCACGGATCAATCCCATTGTCGATTGATGATGACGTCCTGTTCGACTGTTTCAACCTCGAGGCCGATGAAAAGGCCGAGGCGAAGGCACGTTTCGGCGACAAGGCCGTCTCGTTGAACGAGACGCTCGGCCGGAAGGTCGCGTTCGACGAGGTCGCCGCAGCTTTCACGGACGGGTTCCGCGACGCGTTCGATTTGACGTTCGAACCGCTGACGTTCACCGAGGCACAACAACATGAGATTCAGGAACTCGTCGCCAAATACGAGAGTGACGAGTGGGTCTGGAAACGCTAAATTCAAACAACACCCGATCGAAGAGAGGATCACCTCACTTCGATCGGGTGTTTTCGTTATTGTTGCGTATAAATCGAGACCGAGCCTCCGTTGACGAAGAACTGACCCCAGCCGTCAGCATTGATCGTGACGAGACGGGCGTTGTTGTTCGTCATGTCTTTCCATACCTCGCCGGCGTTCTGTTTGCCGACGTACATCCACTTCGAGCCGCCCGGACCGTCCGATAGAATCGTCGCGAGACCCGATTTGGCACGGTCGGTCACACCTTCACGTGTCCAGCCGATGACGTCCTGATGATCGAGGTAGTCATGCTGCGTCCCGTAGGCGAAGTCTTTTCGTGCCTTCAAAATCGGTTGGAGCGTGCCCGACATGTTCGGGATTTCGCGGTTCGTCGTCCCTTTCGTGCCGTAATAGTCTCCATAGAAGAGGGCCGGATAACCCTGACCGCGCGTCATGATCGTCGCGTAGGCGAGCGGTTTGAACCAGTTGGCGACCGTCGACTCGAGCGACTGGCCCGGCTGTGAGTCGTGGTTATCGACAATCGTCACGGACAGCGACGGATGCTGTTCGGTGACGGTTCCTTTCAAGATGTTGCGCATATCGTAATACCCGCCGCCGTTACCGGCCGCTTGGAAGTTGTAATGGAGCGGCACATCGAAGACGGAGTGCGTGTAGCCCGTCTTATACAGATAGTCGTTGATGGCACCGAGATCGTTCTTCCAATACTCGGCGACCGTGAACATCTCTTTCCCGGTCGTCTGGCGCACGCTCGTCACCCACTCCTTCAAGTACGAGTGGCTGATATGTTTGACCGCATCCAACCGGAAACCGTCGAGCCCGAGCGAGTCGGCGTACCATTTGCCCCAGTTCTTCATCTCTTGGCGGACCTCGGGATGCTCGAAATCGACGTCGGCATACATAAGATAATCATAGTTGCCGTTCTCGTTCGACACGTCCGTGTCCCACGCCTTGCCTGTGCTCTTGAACTTATAGATGCGGCTCAAGCTGCGTGACTGATCCCAATCGGTACCGTCAAAATGGTACCAGCGCCATTTGAACGGCGAGTATGTATTGTTACGGGCCGCAAAGTTAAAGCCGGTCCAGGCCGAGATGGCGTACTCGCCGGACGTCTCTTGGTTCCGGTTCGACGGATTGACCTCAATCGCCTGAACGGATTCGGTATAGTCGGCCCCGCCCTTATGGTTCATGACGACATCGCCGTACACGCCGATCCCTTTACCACGCAAGTTCGAGATGGCGGTCTGGAGCTGCGCTTTCGTCCCGTACTTCGTCCGGGTCGTCCCTTTTTGGTTGAACTCGCCGAGGTCATACAAATCGTACGCGCCGTAGCCAACATCGTTTTGCGACGTGCCTTTGTACGCCGGCGGAATCCACACCGTCGTCACCCCGATGTCTTTCAAGTGCTGCGAATCGTTCGATAACCGGTTCCAATGCAGACCGTCGTTCGGGACGTACCATTCAAAGTACTGCATCATCGTACCGTTTTGCGGCGTCGCCGCCTGTGCGACCGGTTGCCCGGCAAGCAGTGCAATCGCAGTGACACCAGCTGTCACCGCTAAACCTTTCCGTCGTTTACCCATGCCCGTTCCTCCTCTTCAAAATGAATGCAAGCGCTTTCGTTATTCATCATGCCCGATTCTATTTTGGTTGAATAGAGGATTTCCATAAAACAGTTCTCTGCGCCTAACTATTTTTTCTTTGAATAGTACAGTCGACCAAAGCAAAAACGGATGGCTTGTGCCATCCGCCTAGTCAGTCATTCCGTTCCAGACGTTTTCGCTTCACGAAATATCCGAGATATGGGAGTCCGGTGAAGATGAGCCCGATGGCGACCAGCGTCTGTAGCACCAAGATGATGGCTTCCGCCGTCTGCGGCCAATCTAGTTGAAGCATGAACACGAATCCCAGTGATAACAGTAAGCAAATAAGCGCCCCCCGGCCCATCGTCCGCTCGACTTGGCCGTATTTCTCTTCGGTCGTCTGGCGATCGGTATAGAGAGGCGTCGCGTCCGGACGACCTTTGAACACATGAATCTCTTCACCTGTCGACGTGACATGCTCCCAGCCGCTCGCGGCGAACAGCTCGAAATATTCCGCGTCCGGTTGTTTCCGATAATCGAGACTGTAGCGCACATCCATCGGTTCGCCTTCAACGAGCGTGTAGCCGAGCGGCGCGAACTTCTCTAAATGCCAGCCTTGAGCGGCCATCCGTTCCAATTTTTTCATTTCCCGTTCTTCGGCGAACGCCAGTCCCCAACTCGACATATATTTCCGTTTCATCGCTGTCCCTCCCCTTCTAAAATGAAGCGTGCATCATCGACGATCGCTTGCCTGCGTTTCAAGTCTTCCGCCACGAGCGCACGCCCCTGTGCCGTGATCACATAACGTTTCTGTTTCCCGTCCCCGTCAATCGGCTCGATCAGCTGTGCGTTCACGAGTTTCTTGATGATTGTGTACATCGACGCCGGCCCGATTTTAATCCGCCCGTTCGTCAACTCGTCGACGAACTGCATAATCAAATAGCCGTGACGCGCCTCGGTCAAGGCGAGCAGGATATAGAGCATGCTGTCGGTCAATTCGCCGAGCTCGATCGTATCATTACGCGGCATCCCGCCACCTCCTATATCATTCATTGATATATCTTACCCTTAATATATATCGTTGAATGATATATGTCAATGAATGATATAAAAAAAGCCGCAGACAATTTGTCTGCGACCTGGTTAACTGGTGACGTAATCTAAATCATGCAAGATGTACGCCAAGAAGAACAACATGCTCGGGTTCTCGTAACGCATCTGCACTTTACGGAGTTGCTCGCGATACGTGACCTCATATTCGGCCCCGTTCATCTTCCGCTCCATGTTCATCTTGATGAGCGCGTCGAGCTTGTCCATCATGTCGACGAGCATGCCTTCATACGTGTCATCTTTCGAATCGGCCATATAGCGCCGGAACGCCGGCTGCATATAGCCCGGGAGGAGCGACAAGAGCGCCTCGCTCTCGGCCCGTTCATACGCCTCGAACGCCGCACCGGTCTCGGCAGTTGAATGTTTCACCGGGCCGAGCACGTCCCCGGTCACCCCTTCGACGAGATCGTGACAGAGCAGGCGCGCTGTCAGCTCGGCGACATCGACATCGACGTCATATTTCTCACGCTCGAGCAATCCGCTGAACATCCCGAGCGCGGCCGCCCGGAAGCCATGGATGGCGTCGTTATCGTCAATCGTGTTGAATCGGCCTTTCCACCGCCGGACACTGTCCATCCGCATGACGTTCTCGATGAACGTCGCCACGTCTGTCTCCGCTTCGACTTGTTCATACAGCCAACGGACCGATTCGAGCGGATGTTCGCGCAGGGCCGCTTTCATCTCTTCTAGCTTGGCGACGAAATGGGGCGAGCCGTGGCCGACTTCCCGACGAACGAACAGCATCGCGTCGAACGAGTCGATTCCATCGACGAGCCGTCCTTCGAATGAGTCGTCCTCCGCTTCGACGAGGAAACGATAAAAATGCGGCCGGAGCGACTGCGACAACAACTCGACGAGTCCGAGACTCGCCGTCCGCTCCATCCGTTCGATATGTTCTTTGAGCGTCGGTTCTTTTTTCGTCCGGTGCATGATTGGACCGGTCTGCACTTCGTTCATATCATGGAACAGCGCCTTGCCGAGCACGTCGAGCAAGTTGACGTCCCGTCCTTTGTTCTCTTCGTAGTATGCCGCGATCAAGCTGAAGACAGCGACGCGGAAACTGTGGCTTGCCGCGTTGTCATGATAATGCGGCGCATACTCGTCCCATCGTTGCACGTTCTGCATGCGTGTCATCTTGCGGATAAACGTTCCGTTATACATCAAATTCCTCCTTGGTTCAGTCGCTCCCACGAGTCATCGTGACAGACGATGTAAAGCATATCGCTCGCCTGAAGCGGTGTATCGAGCACCGTCGCGTAATCGAGACGGTCGTTGACGGCGATTAACGTGACGCCTTGATGCAACAAACTTTCCGCAGCGTCCCGGATGGTCGTCCATTCCGGTTTCGGTGCGAGCGCCTGGATGTTGCCGCCTGACTGTTTACTAAGCAGCTGACGGAAAATCGATGTCGTCCCCGGCTGCAGCGTCGCTTTCGCCATGAGGAGTGACACCGAGTCGTTCGCGAGAATAAAGTCGTCGATTCGGACGTGTTTGAATTTCGAGATGTTCCGTTCCTCGCACACCTCGACGACCGTATGCAAATCGACGCCACGTTCAGACGAGAGCGCTTCGACCGCTGACGCGATGAGCAACGATTTCCCGTCAGCGAGGAGTGTCTCCGTGATGCGGGCATCCGCGAAGATGGCGACCCGGCGCGCCTTTAAAATATTGGCCTGCAAGAGTACGGCCTCATCCGACGCGTCACCGTGGACGAAGTGGACATTGTCGTGGTCGTACGCTTCTTCCTTCAACTGATCGATTAAGACGATCTCAGCCTTTGGCTCATAGACGAGCACTTCATCAATTGCCTTTTTCGTCTTCGGCGACCAGCCGATATAGACGTAATGCCCTTCTCCTCGATACACTAACTTCCCCTCCCGTTTTAACCGTTGAAACGTCGCACCGACTTCAACGAGTTTTCCAATCAACGCCCCGATAATCCCGATCCCGAACAGGAACAAGAAAATCCCGAGCCAACGTCCCGCGACCGATGTCGGGAAAAAGTCACCGTATCCGACGGTCGTGAGCGTCGTCATCGTCCACCAGAATGAGTCGAACATCGACGGGAACGTCTCCGGCTCGAGCACAAACCCGAGGACGGTACCCGTCAAGATGATGACGAGCGATGCCAAGACGACGTTCAAAAACGATAATTTCGATAATCCGCGCCAGACACGAAAAAAGATATGCACAGAAAAACCCCTCCTTTTCCTATATACTAGAGACAACTTACTTGATTTACGAAACCACCTTACGTTCGGTTCCGTATAGAAAGAAAAAAGAAAGGACGACGTCATGAACTCAATCGTTTTGGAATATCGACTTTATAAAAATGAACTTTCATTCGAGCCACTCTACCATTATACATCGCTCGGCCTCGATGAAGTACTTGCCCGTCGCGAATGCGAATTTTTCGTCAAGGACGGCATGACCTACAAGCAACGCTCATCGGCGCTCGAAGGCGAGCAATACTTCTTGATTTACGTCGACCGTTACACGGAAGGCCCGGTCGACAAGCATGAGACGACCGACATCAAAGTCGAGATCCGGACGCTCGACGACCGGTTCGCCAATCCGATGCTCGAGGCGTATTACGTCGACCGTCATCTCGACGCCCTTGCCATGCTCGGCAGCCAATATTTGTACGTCGCCGGCAAAGAATATGAACGTGACTCGGCCGAGACGGATGAGGATCGCGGCGTCTATGTCATTTACGTCACCCCTACAGGTTATACATTGGAGGAATCAACATGAAGACAAGCAAAAAAATCTTGAGCGGTCTGTCGGCCGCAGTGTTAACCGCTTCGCTCGCGGCGTGTGGCACCGACGAAACCGAGCAAGCGACGTTACCGGAAGAACCGACGGGCTACGAATGTGACGATTGGGACTGGGATGATGAGACGGAGTCATATTACTGTGACGATGAGCGTTCTCCTCACTTCGGCAGCTTCTTCTTGCTCGGCAGCCTGTTCAATTCAAAGAGTGCATTGAAGAATTCCTCGTCTTATAAAAATTACCGTTCGAATGGCGGCGCCAGCAGCATCACCCCGAACAAATCGAACTCAGGCTCTAACTCGGGCCTCGGCAGTGGCTCAAAAGGCGGCTTCGGGGGATGAAGCGCGACGCGTTGTTCGGCCAAATCCCTTTCTTTTGGCCTGACTTGAACGACGAGGAGTACGCCCTTTACGACTGTCTCGCCATGTCGGGTGACACGGTGAGACAAATTCGGAAGGCGACGCGTGACGTCGATACGATTTTCCGCAAGGCGAATCGCCTGCTGCGCACGCTCCCGGACGACACGCTCCGTTTGCTCGGTTACCCTGAGGCGAGCTTGCCGTTCCTCCGGGACAAGTCACTGCCGCAAGAGACGATTATCGGTCGCTATGACTGGATCGTCAAAGACGGCACCATCAAGTTGATGGAATTCAATGCCGATACACCGACGTTCATCAAAGAACTGTTCGATGTGAATGGCTATGTGACGACAGAATTCGGGCTCGACGACCCGAACGCGGCGTCGACCGAAGAGCTCAAGGCCGAACTTCGAAAAGCCGTCATCGCAGCGTGGCAACGACTCGGTCGGGACGGGACACCGAAAATCGTCTTTACGGCCCACGATGACAACATCGAGGACAAATGGACGACGCGCTTCCTTCAAGAGACGCTCGATTTGCCGTCCGAATTCGTCCCGCTCGACCGATTGCTCGTCGAGGCGGACGGCGTCTTCACACCATCTGGGGAAAAAGTCGACGTGTTATATCGTCAGACGTACCCGATCGAGCATCTGGTCGACGACCAGGCACCCAATGGTGATTTGATCGGCATCCGCCTGCTCGAACTAAACGCGGCCAAACGCGTCTCGGTACTCAATCCGCTCTCGGCGTTTCTCATGCAGTCTAAAGGCGTCCAAGCGCTCATTTGGGAACTGTATGAGGTCGATACATATTTCGACGAAGCGGAACGTTCCATCATCGAGACTTATTTTTTACCGACGTATCTCGAGCCTGATCCGTTTATCGGCCAGAGCGCGTACGTGCAAAAGCCCGCCTTCGGCCGGGAAGGCGACTCGGTCATCCTCTATGACCAAGCCGGCGTCCCGTTCCATAAAGAGGCGCTCCAGACGTACGCGGACGAGACGGCGGTGTATCAACAGTTCATCGAGCTGCCGACCCGTCTGACGAACACGGTCAACGGTCCGCTCGAGACGCACTACATGGTCGGCTGTTTTTGTTTGAACGGCCATCCGTCCGCCCTCGGCGTCCGCGCCGGCAGCATGATCACGAACAACCAGTCTTACTACTTAGCCATCGGCACAACAAAGGAGAATAACTTATGACGTTCATCACGCTCGATTCCATCTTGAGCTTCCTCGCTCACCTCGGCACAGGGTTTGGCCTGATTTTAGCCGGACTCGTCGTCTTCGCCCTTACGACGAAGTATTCGGAACGTAAATTGATTAAAGAAGGTAACGTCGCCGTCGCCTTGAAACTTTGGGGGAAAGCAATCGGACTCGCCATCGTCATCTACACGGTGTGGGCGAACAGCGTCAACCTGCTCGACGCCTTCATCTGGGGACTCGTCGGGATTCTTGCCCAAGTGCTCGCCTTCTGGACATTTGAATACGTCCTGACACCAGGCGTGAACTTAGAGAAAGAAGTCGAGAACGGCAACCTCGCCATCGGGATTAGCCTCTTCTCCGCCTCACTCGTCGTCGGCATCATCGTCGCCGCGAGCTTGACGTACTAATCAAACAGCCCATGCGCTCAGGATTGAGGCATGGGCTGTTGCTATAGAAAGGAAGAGACAAATGTTCAAACGAAAAATTATCGGAGTGTTGCTAGCTTGTATCGCACTTATCGCCTTGATACAAAACGGACCTACATTTTTAGAGAATCGAAAGCTTGATCGCTATTTGGCTGATGACGGTTTTCACGCCTATACATTCGATCAATTTGATGAATCAAACCTCGCCCTGTTCACAAATGAGAACGAGACAATGCTTGGACTCGCCGAGATGAGTGGTGACGGGTATGGTGCCACAACTGTCGAGACAGTCGATGCAGCTCCGTTCGACTATATCGAGCTTGAACATGAAGGCACTTATTATTGGGGGGTGCGTCTCAACAACAACCCTCAAAAAGTGGCTTCTCTCCGCATCATCGGAGAGCGTATGCAAGGAGAACACGTCCTCAATCGTCCCGAAGAGGATACATTTTCTAAATATCATATCTTGAAATTACATAACGTCCCTCAAGAAGATTGGACGATTCAAACGTTAGACCAAAATGAGCAAGTCATTGACTCGATCGATTTCTGAAAACTGAACAAGGAGAGGCAAAATGTCAAAACGTAGACTCGCATTATTCCTTACAGGTATGATCATTATCATCGCCATTTCAGTCACGGCCGGTATCCGGTCTTATAACGACGAACAACGAAAACAAGCATCCGAACAGGTACAACAAGAATTGAACGACCAGATGACTGCCCAAGGGTGGTCTGCTTACGAATACCATAAATTAGAAGGATCGACCGTCACGCTATTCACGAACGCAGACGACACGATTCTCGGTCTAGGCATCATGAAAACGAACGGTGAGTTTAGTAGCTCGACCCGTGACACAATTGAAGAAACACCATTCGACTGGGCTCATCTTGGCAATGGAACAGACGAATACCTTGGGGTTCGGTTGAACAATCAACCCGAAGACGTCGTGTACTTGCGGTTACAGAATTCCGATTGGAGTAAAACCTACATGGTCAACGATCCTCGAGACGAAGGATATATCAGGACTTACTTGATTACTCTAGAGAAGACGCTACTTGGCGACTGGACAATCGAAACGCTCGACCGCGACAAAAACGTGATCCACGCTGAGCAACTATAAAAACCGCAAACCGATAACCGGTCTGCGGTGATACGACGACTGCTTTCGCGGTCGTCTTTTCTTATGCTTTGGCGAGTACGGCCGATGGACCGAAGAACTCGTAACGGGCTTGTGGAATTGTTTGGACGACCGTCTCCATCATCGCGGTCGGACCGCACGTGTAGACGTCGTGTCCGTCGACATCGAGTGCTTCGAGCTGTGTCGCACTCATGCAACCTGATACGTCATCGACGTGTGTGATGAGCTGGAGACCAGCGTTCACAAGTTCATCGAGCTCTTCACCGAGCGGACGGAGGCTCGTGCTGCGGACAGCATGGAGCAACGTGACCGAACGGCCTTGACCGAGTGCCGTCTTCGCCATGTTGAAGAGCGGCGTGATACCAATCCCGCCAGCGACGAGTGTGAGCGGACGATCCGATGCTTCGAGCACGAATTCGCCAGCCGGGGCACTCACTGGAATCTCCGTACCGACCGTCTGCTCGTGGAGCCAGTTTGAGACGAGCCCTTCCGCTTTCGGCGCAATCCAGTAACCGTCTTCTGTCGTTTCGACGACGCTATATTGACGGTGGTGCAAGATGTCTTCCCCAGCGATACGGGCTTGAACCGAGATGTATTGACCTGGGATGGCCGTCCCGACGACTCCGTCGTTCGCTTTGATGTGGAATCGTTTCACTTCCGGTGTGTCTTCAATCACTTCAGCAACCGTGAACGGTTTGAAACCGATCCATGGTGCATCATCGTACATTTGTTTCTCGAGCGAGATGAAGACGTCAGCGATGACACCGTATGCTTTCGCCCAAGCGTCGATGATATCCGGCGTCGCTGCTTCACCGAGCACATCTTGAATCGCTCCGAGTAAGTTCTCGCCGACAATCGGATAATGTTCTGGGCGGATGTTCAAGCTCTTGTGTTTATGGAGTGCCGGTTGGATGGCCGGAAGGATCGCTTCGAGACGATCGATATGGACGGCTGCTGCGTAAACGGCGTTGGCAAGCGCCTCTGGCTGCCGACCGCGTTTTTGATTCGTATGATTGAAAAATTGACGGACCTCTGGGTTGTTTTCGAACATGCGCTTATAGAAGTGACTCGTGATGGCGACACCGTGGTCTTTCAAGACCGGTGCGGTCGCTTTGACGATATCCATCGTTTGTTGATCTAACATTTTATTTCCCCCTTTTTGAAAGTTCATGTTCATTATGTGAGGTAAGTCACTTCAAAAGCAATATATAAAATACTTGTTTAAATACAAGTTCAAATTTCCGCCTTGAATCCGCCACGCTTTTTTCACATCTTCCATCGTCGCGCTTTCGCGAGATGTCTTGTACAATGAACGAATGAAGAGGTGAATCATCATGCGGCTCACGCAAACGTGCGACTACGCACTCCGAACACTCATGTATAGCGCCACGTTCTCCCATCGTCTTGTGACGATTCAAGAAGTGGCGGACCAATATCAGATTTCAAAGAACCACGTCATGAAAGTCGTCTATGAGCTCGGGAAGCACGGATATCTGGAATCGGTACGCGGCCGTGGCGGCGGCTTCCGGCTCGCCCGCCCGATGGAAGACATCAATGTCGGCGACGTCGTCCGGACGATTGAACCGCTCGAGCTCGTCGAATGTTTCGGCGAAGGACGATGTGTCATCGCCCCCGCGTGCGACCTGCGGAGCGTCTTGAACGAGGCGATGCTCGCGTTCCTGCACGTGCTCGACCGCTATACGATTGCCGACCTCGTCGCCAACCGGACGAACGAACTGGCTATGTTGCTAGGCATACAAAACCCGACGGACTGAAATAGTCCGTCGGGTTTGTCTGTTATAGCGGTTTTAATTTGGCCTCAATCTCGGCTCGTCGCGGCTCGAGAAACGGCGGCAGCGCCAAGCGTTCCCCGAGTGACTCGACCGGCTCATCCGTCGCAAATCCAGGGCCATCCGTCGCCAGTTCCACCAAAATCCCGCTCGGTTCGCGGAAATAAATCGATTTGAAATAATAACGGTCGATTAGGCCCGAATGACTGATACCGAAAGAATCGAGCCGCTCGACCCAACGCGCCATCTCGTCATCATCCTCGACGCGAATCGCGACGTGGTGGACACTGCCCCGGCCCGGCCGCTCCGACGGTAAATCGGGACGGTCGACGAGATGAATCTCTGTAGCCACACCCCCGTCGCCCGTCTCGAACACACGAACCGATTGTCCGTTCCGTTTGAACTCAGACGCGAAGCGATAACCGAGCACGTCCGTCAGTACGCGTTCCGTCTTCTCGATTCGCCGCACCGTCCACTCGCTGAACCCGAGGCCGAAGATGGCGACGTTTGCCGGTACCGTTCCGTTTTTCCACGGCGTCCCTGACCCGCCCTCGACGAGACAGAGCCGTTGCCCCTCCTCGTCCTCGAAATAAAGAGTCGGACGACCGAGCACATCCTCTAACGGAGCATGGAGTACACCGAATTCGAAAAATCGTTCCAGCCAGTACGACAATGCGCCGTTCGGCACCCGGAGCGCCGTCCGCGAGATGCTGCTCGACCCTTTATACGTTTGCCCGAGAAAAGGCAGCTCGAAGAACGTCAAATCCGTCCCCGGTGTCCCCGATTCATCTGCGTAAAACAAGTGATACATCGATGGATCGTCTTGGTTGACAGTCTTTTTGACGAGTCGCATCCCGAGTACCTCCGTATAGAATCGCAAGTTCTTCGACGCGTCCCCTGTCATCGCCGACACGTGATGTTGTCCTAAAATCGCCTTCATCCGACTTCTCCCCTTTCAACTTTGATTATATTGTACCATCCACAAATAAGTAAAGTTAGCTTTACATTAAGTAAAGTTTACTTTACACTAAGGATAGAAACAAGAAATGAGGTGGCGGCATGCCATTAATCAATCGCGTCAAAGAGTTGCGGGCCCGGCATCAATTGACCCAAGGCGACTTGGCGGCCAAAGTCGGTGTGACGAGACAGACGATCATCTCGCTCGAAAAAGGGAGCTACACGCCGTCGCTTCTGCTGGCGATGCAAATCGCCCGCGTGTTCGAGGAACCGGTCGAATCTATTTTCACAATCGAGGAGGAAACAAATTGAAACACGTCGTCATCCAATCCATCTCCAGCATCATCTTGTACGTCCTGATGGCATTTCTGTTCAGTTCGTTCTTGTCTGACGTGTCGACCGTCATCGAGACCGACCGATTTGAAATTGAGTTTAACTTATTGCCGCTCTTGCTGTTAGTCGGCTTCTTTATCATTTGGACAATCTATTCGTTCAAGACACGCCCGAACCAAAACTTAAGCTTTGGCCAATGGTCGGTCCGGATGACGGAATTTAGCGAAGTCGACGAACGCGAGCAGATCATCACGGCGAAAGCGACGAAAGCCGCCTACGTCTCGTTCGGGATTACTGTGCCGCTCCTCATGGCGTCATTCATGTTTTATCCGCTGTTCGAGAACGCGCTCCCCGCCTATCCGATTTACGCACTAGCCTCGACACTCATCATCTCGACACTCGTTTATATGACGACTTGGATCCGCGCCTATACCCATTAAGGAATTCACATCGAATTCCTTTTTTTGTGTCGATTTTTCGTCGAGTCGTTCCCTACGATTGCGAATTCAGTCACGTCGTGCTTATATATAACTAAACGGTTATATACTAAATGTATTGAAGGGGTCTTTCATCGTGAAAACCATCGATTTGACGACCGGTCAGGTTCAACGCGTCATCGTGGCGCTTGCCCTCCCGCTCGTCGGCAGTTCGCTTTTACAATTCACGTATAGTCTCGTCGATATGTTCTGGGTCGGTGCGCTCGGTAGCGACGCCGTCGCCAGCATCGGCGCGGCCAGCTTTTATATCATGCTCGGTCAGGCCATCCAATCGTTGATTGTGGTCGGCGCCGGCATCAAAGTGTCACAAGCCGTCGGACGGCGGGATCAGGCGTTGATTCAGCGCTACATCCGGGCTGGGAGGCGGATGAATCTTGGTCTCGGCCTGTTGTTCGTCACCGTCCTCGCCGCGTTCGGCCAGGCGCTTATCGGCTTTTTGAACATGGACGCACCGGCTGTCGAGCAGTTGGCGTACAGTTATTTGCTCGTCAGTGCACCGATGCTCATCTTCTCGTTTTTCAACTTGTTGTTCGCCCGACTGTTCAGCGCTTATGGCAATACGACGACGGCGATGCGCATCAACGCGACCGGGGTCACGCTCAATATGATTCTGTCGCCGCTCTTCATCTATCCACTCGGACTCGGCGTCGTCGGGGCCGGTCTGGCGACGCTCGTCGCGAACGTCGTCATGTTCGGCTTCTTCTGGTACCGGGCCCGCGTCTTGTTCGATTGGGAGGAGACGGTCGAACCGAATCGCACAGACTATAGAGAAATTCTTCGCCTCGGCTTCCCGATGGCGACCCAGCGCGTCTTGTTCACCGTCATCAGTATTTTCCTCGCCCGCATGATCGGTTCATATGGGACCGAAGCAATCGCGGCCCAGCGTATCGGGCTTCAAATCGAGTCGATCGCCTATATGATGATCGGCGGATTGAACGGTGCTATCGCAAGTTACACGGGGCAAAATCTCGGCGCCCGCAAAGTAGACCGGGTCCATGAGGGGTATCGGGTGACGACCCGGCTCGGCATCTTGTATACCGGGTTAATCACACTCGTCTTCCTCTTCGTCCCAGACGTCCTGATTGGGCTGTTCGTCGATGACCCGACAACGATTGAAATCGGTGCGAACTATTTACGGATCATCGGGATTTCGCTCATCTTCGCCTCACTTGAGATGATTGGGAATGGCTACTTCTCGGGACTCGGGCTACCGAAAATTCCGGCGACGATCTCAATCGTCTTCACCGTCGCCCGCATTCCGCTCGCGCTTGCCCTCGAGCCTTATCTCGGTATCGATGCCATCTGGTGGAGCATCGCCCTCTCGAGCATCATCAAAGGGCTCGTCTCTGCCTTCTATGTCCGACTAATGAAAAAGGAAGTGAGTTCCCTTGCAGAAGCGATTTAATCAACTAACTAAACAATTGTTGCACGGGCGCTTCGCCATCGAACGTGAAATGCTCCGCGTGACACACGATGGCACGCTCGCCGTCACGAAGCACCCGACAGCACTCGGAGACAAGGCAACACACCCATATATTACGACCGACTTCTCGGAAAGTCAGATCGAGCTGATCACCCCGACGTTCCCGACCGTCGAGGCGGCGCACGACTTCTTACAGACGCTGTATGATATCACGGCACTGAATATCGGTGACGAACGGCTTTGGCCGCAATCGATGCCGTGCGCGCTTCCTGACGGCGGGGTCATCCCGCTCGCAGATTTTGGAAGTTCAGGCCTTGAGGCCGGTCGCTATCGGGAGCATCTGCTCCAAAAATACGGGGCGAAAAAACAGCTCATCTCGGGTATCCATTTCAACTTCTCGTTCGCAGACGAGTTGATTGCCTCCCTCTATGAAGGGTCACCCGAACGATACGACCGTTTCAAGAACGACCTGTATTTAAAACTCGTCCGCAACTACTTACGGACACGCTGGCTCGTCGTCTATCTGTTAGGCGGGACTCCGGCCGTCCACACGAGCTATGAAGAACGCTGCGTCAGTCAAATGCAGGCGCTCAGCGAAGATGTGTATTCGAACACGACGGCGTTATCGTACCGGAATAGTGACTGCGGCTACACGAATGTCGAGCCGCTCTATCCGGACTATTCAACGCTCTCGGACTACACCGCGAGCGTGCGCCGCTTCATCGCCCAAGGTGACATCGCCAACCCGAACGAGCTCTACTCTCCGATTCGACTGAAGACGTCACGAGGAGGCAATGACTTGGAACGACTCGAGACGAACGGCATCGATTACATCGAGATTCGCAATATCGATTTGAACCCGTTCGAGAAGACCGGCATCGCCCTGTCCGATTTGAAGTTCTTGCACGTCTTCTTGCTCTACTTGACGTTGAAAGACGAGACACGATTTGCGGATTGGCAGGCCGAGGCGTTCCACAACCAGCAACGCGTCGCGAAAGAAGGGTTATCCCCGACGCTCACGCTCATGCGGGACGGCGAGGCGGTGGCGCTCCAGACGTACGCTCGCGATTTGCTCGACGAGATTGAAGCGTTCAATAAACATCACGACCTCGAGTTCGACGCGATTTTCGCCTCCGTCCGTGATCGGATCGATCATGTCGCGGCGACTTACGCGTCACGCCTCACCTCCGCTATGATGACTGACGGCTATACAAAGTGGTCGCTCCGACAAGCGGAAATGTTCTATCAAGACGCCTATGCCAACCGGTTCCGGATGCACGGCTACACAGACATGGAGCTGTCGACACAGATTTTGATGAAAGCAGCCCTAAAACGTGGGTATGCGGTCGAAGTCATCGATCGAGACGACCAATCCATCCGCATCCGTCACGGCAACCAGACCGAGTACATCAAACAAGCAACGAAAACGTCGAAAGACAACTACGTGTCGGTACTCATGATGGAAAACAAGACGGTGACGAAACACGTGCTCGCCGAACACGGCATCCGCGTTCCGGGAGGAATCGAACTCCGCAGTGAAGCCGATTTAGAAGACGCCTGGACTATGTTCGCGAATGAACCGATTGTCTTGAAACCGAAATCGACGAACTTCGGGATTGGCATTCACATCTTCAAGGACGGGACGACGTTCGAGGAAGCGCTTGAGGCGTTCCGTCACGCTCTTACGTTTGACGACGTCGTCCTGCTCGAGACGTTCCTACCTGGAAAAGAATATCGTTTCCTCGTCATCGGTGACGAGGTCGCAGGCATTTTACACCGCGTCCCGGCAAACGTGACCGGGGACGGCGTATCGACGATTCGTGAACTCGTCGCCAAAAAGAATGAGGATCCGCTCCGCGGGAAAGGCTATAAGACGCCGCTCGAGAAAATTGACATCGATGACATTGTCGTGGCGTTCCTGCGTCCACAAGGCAAGACGCCGGACAGTGTCCTCGCGGATGGCGAGCTCGTCTTCCTTCGTGAGAACTCGAACATCAGCACGGGCGGTGACAGTATCGACTATACGGACCGGATCACCGATTCATACAAACGGATTGCGGTCGAGTCAGCCCGAGCAATTGGTGCGACGATATGCGGGGTCGATATGATGATTCCGTCACTCGAACGTGAAGGTGACTACGGTATCATTGAGCTGAACTTCAATCCGGCCATCCATATCCACTCCTTCCCTTACGAAGGCAAGGAACGACCGATTGGCGAGACCGTGCTCGATTTACTGTTCGATTAATCAATATTCCTAGTTTGGAATATTCTCAAATGGGAATATTTTAAGTAAGAGGACGGTGACGAGGATGGAAGAAAATTTGAGTCCGTTGTTTCACGCGTTGGCCGACCCGAATCGCTTACGAATCATCGAGTTGTTGAGGCAAGAAGCTTTAACGGTCGGTGCCATCGCCGAACGACTCGACATCAGTCAACCACAGACGTCCAAGCAACTGCGTGTGCTCTATGATGCCGGACTCGTTTCGGTGACCATCGAAGCCAATCGGCGGCGCTACGCCCTGAATCTTCAGGCACTTGCCCCGATAGATATTTGGCGTTCACGGCTCGAGGCAGAGACGGCTCGGCTCGATCGGTTGGAAGAGTTTTTGCAACAGTCAAAACGAGAGGGGAAATCCTAATGGAAACGCTCAAATCGTACGTCGAAGGCAACACGTTAGTCGTGGAACGGAGTTTTAACGCGCCGCGCGCGCTCGTGTTCGAGGCATTTTCGACACCGGCCCATCTTGAAGCATGGTGGGGACCCGCTGGATGGAAAACGGAGGTTCGCACGTTCGAGTTCGAACCCGGCGGCACGTGGCATTATTGCATGACGTGCGTCGACAAAGAGCAAGGCGACTATTACGGCATGGAATCATGGGGCAAATCGACGTTCCTCGAGATTGACCCGCATCGTAAAATCGTCTATACGGACGCCTTCTCGGACGCGGACGGCCACGTCAATCCTGAACTTCCCGTCATGACCATCACGAACGAATTTGTCGACATCCCGAACGGCACGCTGTTCATCAGCCGCTCCGAATTCACGGACGCCGAGTCGCTCCAACAAGTCGTCGATATGGGAGCCGTCGAAGGTTTCGCCTCGCAGCTCGACCGTCTCGACGCCATCGTCTCCAGATAACAGCAAGCACCGCTCCTCGGATGAGGAGCGGTGCTTTTTCGAATTCCTCATCGCTCTAGTTGTTCGAATAGTCGATCGAGTTGAGGTGCATCAATCGCCTCATACGCATCTCCGACACTGATTTCGGTCGAACAATAGCCGTCATGGGGTACGAGATAGCCCGTTATGCCGATTCCGGTCACGTCTTGAACGGATTGAATCCAGGCCGAGACTGCCTCCACGTCCCCCTCAACATGAAGGTGGAACATATTCGTCACCGGGACGTCCGGTGTCGTCCACACCCTATCGATCGCATTGAAGCGGCGCGCCAGTTCCTTCGCCTGTTCGTAGTAGCTTGCCATCCGCCTTTTCCGAAGCTCATAGTAATAGTCGGCCGGGATAATGTACGGATACAGTCCAATCAAATCCCCGCCATAGCGACGTTTCCACACTCTCGCCTCGGCGCAGAACGCTTTCGGTCCGGCCAAGATGGCTCCGGCAATCCCGCCGATGCCTTTGTAGAATGAGACGTAGACGCTGTCGAACAGTGCACATACTTCTGCTGCCGTCTTCTCGTAATACGGGAGCGTCTCGAATAATCGTGCCCCGTCGAGATGCAGACGAATCCCCCGCTCCCGGCACAAGTGACTGATTGCCTCCAGTTCATCGAACGGTGGCAAATAGCCCCCGAGTTCCCGTTGCGGCAACTCGATCAACAGGCAGGCGATATCGGGCAACGCCTGCACTTCCTCGAGCGTCATCAACCGCTTGTCATCTCCAATCAAGATTGGCTCAAGGTGATGCAGCTCCTTCAATCCGTCCTGCTCATGAATCTCCAAGTGACAGAGCGGATGATAGGCGACGTTTCGATTTCCGGTCTCGTCC
The DNA here is from genome assembly GCF_018618375.1 of Exiguobacterium sp. E4787. Lineage (NCBI taxonomy): Bacteria > Bacillati > Bacillota > Bacilli > Caryophanales > Exiguobacterium > Exiguobacterium sp. E4787. Next base: position 41,864 of record NZ_JACSLY010000003.1, read on the forward strand.
GCCCAAATCCGTAACGCAATCTGCTGCGCCATCGTGCCGCTCGGAAAGAAAATTGCGTCTTCCATGCCGAGTTTTTGCGCCAGTTTTTGCTCGAAGCGCGCGATGATTTCACCCGTCCCGTAATGGTCGCTCGCCTGATTCGGGTCGACCTCGGCGAACGCTTGCTGCAAGACGCCGACGTTCCGTCGACCGTGGCCGTTCAATTGATGCGACGTCTGTTGATATGATGTCCGTAACTCCATGTCATTCCCTCCACAACAAGCCCCCTGTCCATAGACAGGAGGCCATCAGTTAGTCGCGCATGCGGACGATTAATTTGCCGCGTACTTTTCGTGTTTGGAGCTGTTCGAGACCGTCTTTCAACCGTTCAAACGGCAAGACGTCCGTGACGAGATCGTTCAACTCACCCGCCTCGAGCAACTTCATTAATTCTTCAGCCATATACGCCAAATTGCGGATGGCACGCTCATCCTTACTCGCATGGGCCGCGCCGAGGGCGACCTCATGAATGGATGGCGACAACGTAAAGCCTTTCACGTTTGACGTATCCGGTGGACCGGCGATATAAGCGAGCTGTCCACTGAATGCGAGTCGATCTAAATCGGCCGTCGCCACATCGCGTCCGACTGTATTCAAAATCAGGTCGACACCACGGCCGTCTGTATCTTCCATGATTTTCTCCGTCACGTCCTCAACGTTGTAGTCGATGGCGACATCGGCACCGAGTGATGTGACCCAGTCAAAGTTTTCCGGCGATGCTGTCGTGAACACTTTAAGCCCAAGTTTTTTGGCAAGTTGAATCGCATAGCCACCGACTCCGCCCGCACCAGCATGGACGAGAATCGTCTCTTTGTCGCGCGTGTTCAGTTTCTGCATGAAAGCCTCATACGCCGTCATACCGGCACAAAGGATGGCTGCTGCTGCCTCATCGCTAACTTCCGGTGGCACGACTGCACAAGCACGCGCATCGACGACCGCATACTCGGCGAAGCCGCCGTTGTTCCCGAGGCTCGTATGGACGGCGACACGTGAACCGGTAATGATATTGGCGAGACTCGAACCGACTTCGACGACTTCCCCGACCAGGTCGACGCCAAGAATGTGTGGATACGACCAATTCGGATTGCCGTTCGTGCCGACTTTATAGTCGACCGGGTTCAATGCGACCGCTTCGACTTTGATGAGCAGTTCGCCCGCGCCTGGTGTCGGACGCTCTATCTCACCGATATGGAGATGTTCTAATCCAGGTTCATCAAGTAACCACGCTTTCATGCTCAATACGCTCCTTCCGAATACGTCAGTTCATACGAATGTGAATAGATTTCGACAAGATTGCCGAACGGGTCTTCACAGTACACCATCCGATACGGCTTATCGCCCGGGTAATATTCCCGAATCGGCATCCGTTGTTTCCCACCATGGGCTACGATTTTCTCGACGAGTCCTTCGATGTCCGGATCTTGGACGCAGTAGTGGAAGATGCCTGTCTTCCAAAACTCGAAATTGTTCTCCGGCTTCTCATTGTTCGGAAACTCGAACAACTCAATCCCGATTTTGTCACCGGTCGACATGTGGGCGATTCTGAAACTGCCCCAGCCCGGTCCGAATACGTCCGTACACATGACACCGATCGGCGAGTCGTCCTCGACGACGTCTGACGGCTGCATGATGGTGTACCAGCCCATCACGTCCTCATAAAATTTAACTGCTTCTGCCACACTCGGGACCGATAGTCCGATATGTGAGAATGTACGTGGATATGTCACTGTCATCCGCTCCTTTTTGTTTGCTCAATTTGATGGATAACGATACGATACCTTCATCGAAGCAATAAAAAAAGTACGCACATTCAAGTAACTACCCGAAAGCGAGGCGAATTGAACATGACGACCCCGTTCCCCGTCAACAAAGCGCTCGACATCATCGGCGGTAAATGGCGGCCTCAAGTGTACTGTACGCTTGAGAACGGTCCGCGCCGTTTCTCGGAGATTCAACGCGCCATCCCTGACGTCAGTCGAAAAGTATTGACCGATCAACTCCGTGAACTCGAACAGCTCGGCATGGTCCGCCGCATCGACTACTCGACCGAGAAACAGCTGCACGTCGAATACTCGCTCACCGAAGAAGCGTTCAGCCTACAACCGGCGATGAAGGCGCTCTGCTCTTGGGGCGAGACACACGACGAATAAACCCTCGCCATCCGGCGAGGGTCTTGTCATGCGGCGAATAGACTGATGAGGTTTCCGTCCGGGTCGATGACGATGGCATAACGTTGCCCCCAGAACGCATCCCACGGTTCGCGATGTGAGGCATAGCCGTGCCCGACAATCGCTTCATAGCACGCGTCTAGCTCATTTCGACTATCGCACAAGAAGGCGAGTTCGACCCGATGCCCCGTCGCCGGGTTCCATTCCCCGTACACCGATTCGGCCACTTCGACCGTGTCGAAGGCGAGCCGGACCCTGCCGTCATCGACCTCGACATGCGCTTCCTCATTACTCGATTCCGGAATCGACAGACCGAGCATCCGATAAAAGTCGAGCGCCCGCGTCATATCTTCAACGACAATCCCAATCATGTCTAGCTTGATTCCCATGTGATCACCTCATTTTCCAAGTTGGTGGTGCTATGATGAGTGTAGCACTACATCCTGCTCGTGAAACGAGGAAATTCAAATGACCCATCAATTCGCTGTCCTGACCCAGCCACAGGCGGAAACAATCGCCTACACATGGCACTACGAAGGCGATTATGCGTTTTACAATATGGCGGCCGACAAAGACGATTTAGCCGAATTTTTAGACGTCGAACAGCGCGGACAGTCGGTGTTCGCCATCACGTCTGACGGTGCACTCGTCGGGTTCGTGAGCGTCGCGCAAACGGATGCTGAAACGGTCGATATCGGTCTCGGCATGAAGCCCGATTTGACCGGGAACGGGAGCGGACGAGCGTTCGTCACATCGATTCTCGACTTCGTCAAAGCGACTTACTCATCGCATCGCATCACCTTGTCCGTCGCCGCCTTCAACGTGCGGGCGATCCGTGTCTATGAGACGTGCGGGTTCAAGCAGACCGGTTCGTTTCAACAACCGACGAACGGGAGCACGTTCGATTTTATTCAGATGGAACGTCAAGAAAGTCCTCAGAACCAACCGTTCTGAGGACTTTTCCTATGTGAGCTGTTTCTTTTGGATGTATGACAAGCCGAGCGCCGCAATCAAAATTGTGCCTTTGACGATGTCTTGGGCGTAATACGGCACGTCCCACATCGTCAGTCCGTTCAACAAAATCCCAATCAAGACGGCACCAATCAACGTGCCGACGACGTTCGGTCGTCCGGTCCCGAAGACGGCGTAACCGATATAAGCGGCCGCGACGGCGTCCATGAGGAGCGGTGCTCCGGCCGATACTTGTCCGGTACCGATGCGCGACGCCAAGATGATGCCGCCGATGGCTGCGAACAGACCACTCAACACATACGCGTACAGCTTGATGCGCGTGACGGCGATGCCGGAGCGGCGGGCCGCCTCGACGTTCGAGCCGACGTAATAAAATTCGCGTCCTGTCTTCGAATACGTCAAAAATAGATGCGCCCCGGCGAAGAAGAGAATCATCAAGATGGCGACGAACGGGACAGGTCCGATTGAACCTTGGCCGATGAAGAGGAACGACGGGATAAAACGTCCCGGTGCCGTCCCTCCTTCAATCGGCATGTTGTCGTAGATTGAAAAACCTTTCGTATACGTCAATTGGACCCCGTTGATGACGTACATGATGGCGAGCGTCGCGAGCAAATCCGGTAACCGGAACTTGATTGTCACGAGCGCGTTCAACAGCCCGACGAGCACACCGAGCGCAATCGGGACGAGCAGGGCGACGAGCAGTTCTTGACTATGTAACACGAGGCTCGATGCCGCCCCGATTGTTGCGAGGCTCGCCGTCGAGCCGACCGATAAGTCGAATCCGCCGACGATGAGCGAGAATGTCACCCCGAGGGCGAGCAGGGAGACGATCGATACGGATTTGATGATGTCGCTAAAGTTCGCGTACGTCAAAAACTGGTCGTTCGTCACACCGAAGACGGCGATGAGTGCGAGAATCGCGAACAGCGTTCCGTATTGACCGATGCCACTGAAACGTTTCGTGCGTTGTTTGATGACGAGTTGGGCCATGTTAGACGCCTCCTTTCTGTTGCCAACGGCCGCGGTCGAGCCAGAGCGTCCGGTTGGCGACCAATTCTAATTCATGCGGTTCGCTCGATGTGAAGATGACGGTCTTCCCGTCTTTGGCAAGGCGGGTGACGAGTTCATAAATGTCCCGTTTCGCCGTCACGTCGACACCTTTCGTTGGTTCGTCGAGCAGATAGACGTCCCGGTCCTCGAGGAGCCATTTGCTGAGGACGATTTTTTGTTGATTCCCGCCGCTCAATTCTCGGACCGGTTGCCCGACCTGGTCGTATTTCACTCGCAGCGAGGCCAATACGCGTGTGATCGCGTTCGCCTTCCCTTCAATCGCGAGGACGTTTCGTTCAATCGAATCGTCGAGGAAAAGCCCCTGTTTCCGGCGTTCTTCTGGTACGAGGGCAAATCCGGACCGGACCGCCTGACGCGGTTCACGAATCTTGAGCGGTTTCCCGTCCAACGTCACTTGTTGTTCGACACCGGAGAGACCGAATAGCGCCTCGATCAACTCCGTCTTCCCGCTCCCGGTGACGCCGCCAATGCCGACGACTTCGCCTTTATATGCCGTGAACGACAACTCGGTTCCGAACGTCGGTAACGTGAGGTCGGCTTGAATCCGTATCTCGGTTTCCGGAACGGCTTTCTCTAACGCTTCTGCCATGTCGGATCCGCTCAAATACGTATGTATATCCCGTTCTGACAATGCCTGAAATGGCCCTTCGTAAGCGATGCGCCCATCCCGGAGGAACGTCGTCGTCGTGGTGACGCGCGACAGTTCATCTGACCGGTGAGTGATGAGAAGAATGCCGACGCCTTCTTCTGCGAGCGATTGCAATAACGTAAGCAGTGCTGCCGCGTCATCTGTCGACAGTGCGGCCGTCGGTTCGTCGAGCAAGAGGTAAGCCGCATCACTCGCGAGCGCCCGGGCAATCAAGACACGTTGTTTGACACTGAGCGGGAAACGCCCGACCGGTTCGGTCACGTCAATCTGTAATCCGACGCGTTCCAAATAGACAGCTGCTCGCTGTTTTAGTTCGCGAGGACGAATCCGTTCGACCGCCTGCCACGGCACGACGTTCTCATAGATCGGTAAATCGAGATAGAGAGCGTCATCGACTTCTTGCGACACCGTGATGACCCCGCGGCGAATCGCCTCGGCCGGTGTGAGTGTGACCGCCGTCTCGTCGAGCTCGACCGTCCCAGACGTCGGGATGATGGCGCCACTCAACAGCTTGACGAGCGTGCTTTTTCCGGCCCCGTTCAACCCGAGCAAGCCATGAATCTCGCCACGGCGGAGCGTAAAACTGACATCGTCGAGCACCGTCACGTCGCCATAACGTTTCGTGACACGTTCGAGCCGTAACATCAGTCCGTCCCCTTCATCCAGTCCGACCAGGCCGCGTCTGATGCGCCCCAGTTCGGGACGTATTGGCCGAGGTCGTCCATCGTCACTTTCTCGTCCGGCAAGACGTCACGGTCGACGAGATATGGGTCGACCGAATGAATCGACGGCGTCTTTTCACCCGCTAATTTTTGATACGCGTAACGGACTTGGATGCGTCCGATTTCAGCCGGGTCGGTCGCCGCCGTCACTTTCCACGGGCTGCCGTCCTCTTGCATGAGTTGCAGGTCTTCGTCACTCAAATCGATGCCATAGACTGCGATTTCATCACGTCCGGCCTGTTTGATGGCACGGCTCGCTCCTTTGGCGAACTCGTCCCACATCGCGAATACGGCATCAATCTCGCCTTCCGGATACTTCTTCAAAATCGCTTCCATCTGGCTCTGTGTATCGAGCGCCGTATTATTCGTCGCCGAACCGAACTTGGCGACTTCCGTAATGCCTGGGTAGCGTTTCAAGAACGCATCATAAATCGTGTGGCGTCGTTCCATCGGTGTGAAGCCGCCGACCCAAATCGTGACGATGTTGCCTTCACCGTCCAAATCTTCGGCGAGTGCCTTGAGCGAACGCCAGGCGAGCGAATAGTCGTCCTGGTCGATGACCGTCACGCCTTCGTTCGTCAAATCGTTGTCGAACGCGACGACTTTGATGCCTTTGTCGAGTGCACGTTGGACCGGTTCTTTCAACGCATCGGCGCGGCCATGGTCAATCAAGATGACATCGACGCCTTGCGTCGTCGCCGTGTCGACGTAGCTCGCCATCTTCGACAGATCGTTGTCGGCGTTGTACACTTTCACGTTGCCGCCGAACGATTCGACCTGTTCCGTCACCCCATTGATATACTGCGACGAGAACGTGCCAATCGACATCTGCATGATGAGGGCGACATCGATATCTTTCGGCAACGTCCCGTTCGATACCGAGACGGGTTTCGTCTCTGCCGTCTTCTCGGCCGGCTTCGATGGGGCCGCTTGCTCGTTCGTGCAACCGACGAGCGCCAAGACGAATGTGAATAACAAAATCAATAGTTTTTTAGACATGAATCGTTCCCCCTACATGATGTGTGATGGCGGCCTCTGTCGGTTCGAACACACCCGCCTCGGTGATGAGTCCGGTGATGAGGTCCGGTGTGGTGACGTCGAACGCCGGATTGAAGACGGTGATGCCGACGGGTGCCGTCGGTTGACCGCCGATATGTGTCACTTCTGACGGGTTCCGCTCCTCGATTTCAATCGTGTCATCCGCCGTCAAATCGAACGTCGAATGCGGCGCCGCGACGTAGAACGGAATGCCGTAATGTTTGGCAAGGACGGCGAGCTGCAACGTCCCGATTTTATTGGCGACGTGACCCGTCCGTGTGATACGGTCGGCTCCAACGATGATGGCGTCGACTCGTTTTGACTGAATCGTCCAAGCCGCCATATTGTCTGTGATGAGCGTCACGTCGATATCGGCCCGGTCGAGTTCCCAGACAGTGAGGCGTGCCCCTTGCAGGAGCGGCCGCGTCTCACAGGCGAAGACGTTGAAAGATACGCCCTGTTCTTTTCCGACGTAAAACGGCGCGAGCGCCGTGCCGTATCGCGATGTCGCGATGGCACCGGCGTTGCAAATCGTCAACACGTTCCCTCCGGCCGGCAACACCGTCAGTGCATGCTCGCCGATGGCCCGATACGTATCGACGTCCCGGTCGTACAAAGCGATGGCGCGCCGTTTGATTTCCTCGGCAATCGCCTCAAAGTCGTCCCCGACATTTAAATCAAGGAGCGATTCAATCACGTTTTGCAAATTGACCGCTGTCGGCCGGGTCGCAATCAAGCGGCGTCCGACGAGGTCGAGCCGACGCGTGAAGTCCGGGTCATCGATTAACCGGCCCGCCTCTTTGGCGAGGACGAACGCTCCGAAATAAGCGATGGCCGGGGCGCCGCGGACTTGGAGCGTCTCGATGGCATGTTCGGCCTGTTCAAGCGTCTCGATTGTCACGTAACGCTCTTCGTGCGGCAACAACGTCTGATCCAATAGGATGAGTTCGTCCGTTTGCGAATTAAAGCGGATGTTTTGGACCGTCATACGCGCACCCCCGACAAAAGCGTCACCAAGTCGTCAATCGATTCGACGCTGTGGCGTTCTTTGATGAGCGCCGTCCCGAGGGCAAGCGCGTCACGTTTTCGTTCGAGCCGCGTCGCTTCCGGCAACGTCTCGAGATCGGCGACACCGGCGAGTCCGACGGCACGGCGAATGAGTTCGCAACCGGCGTAGCCGATCGTGTCGCTGAAGATCGTCCGCAACAACTCGTCGACAAAACCGTCCGTGTTGAACGGTTCGACGGCGCGCTCAAAGTTGGCCCGGAACGTCTTCTCAAACGTCTCCCACACCGTCAAGACGTCTGTGAAACGTTCGAAGCGTTTGAACGGGTCATAGAACGTCGACAGCGTCAAATGGGCGATGATTTGGCCCAGGTCGAAGCCGAACGGTCCGTAAAATGCGAACTCTGGATCGATGATTTTCGTCTCTTGTTGGGTCGCGAAGATGCTGCCCGTATGTAGGTCACCGTGCAGAAGCGCCTCATGTTTCGTGACAAATCCGACTTTCAGTTTCGTCACCTCGACCTTCAGCGCCTGGTCTTGCCAAAGGCGTTCGACATCTTCTCGAAGCGCTGCCTCGATGTTGTTCGACTCTGCGTCTTTGAACGGGTCGGTGAAGATGAGCTTCTCGGTGATGTCACACAGTTCCGGATTGTAATAGTCACGTTCAATCCGCTTCTTCGCAATTGGTCCGGCCGCATAATCCGACGTCGCGAACAGCGTCTCTCCTAAAAATTCACCGACATGACGCGCGAGTTCCGGATAGCTCTCCCCCTTCAAATAACCGGTGCGGACAATCTCATAATCAGACAGATCTTCTAAAATCGTGTAGGCGAGCGTCCGGTCGCTGCCGAGGACGTCCGGGACGAAACGCGGCGCCACGTTCGCAAACTCACGGAGTGCCAACTGTTCAATCCATGCCCGTTCGAGCGTAAGCGGCCAGCTCTCGCCGACAACTTTGGCGTATGGGAGCGCCTGTTTGACGATTAGGCGCTGTTCGCCTTGGCGAATCCGAAACACGAGATTCAAATTACCGTCCCCGATTTCCTCACACTCGGCGATTCCGTCTTGCAAGTATCCTAGTTGACGGACGTGCTCGACGACGGTCTGTTCTGTAAATGGTTGATATGACATGATGTTTTCCCCTTCCTGTAAGTTGCCCACAAAAAAAGCCCCTTTCTCCGCGAGAAAGAGGCACAGCCAAAATGGTTGTTCCTCTCATCTGTCAGACATTCGTCTGGTGGATGTAGCACCGTGCCTAGTGGTCGGTTGCTGCGGCGTCATCGGGCCAATTCCCTCTGCCAACTCGCGATAAGAGTGGTTTATTCGATTCGGTGAACTTATGTGATGAATATTACGGACTTGACGTCACAATTGTCAACGTCATTTTCTCCGTGCACCTCCGTCTTTTTTTGTGCATATATGGAAACAACTCCCCAAAATATTTTTTTTGGAAAAAAAGGAATTGACGACGTGACGATTCTGTGCAAAAATTCAATTAAATTTCACAACTTCAAATCACATTCTTATCAAGAGCAGACGGAGGGACGAGCCCGATGATGTCGCAGCAACCGACCAGAGATGGCACGGTGCTAATTCTTGCAGCGAAAGCTGAGAGATAAGAGTTCATTTTTTATGATGACCTCTTGCCTCGGCATGGGGTCATTTTTTGTTTGCCTGGAAGGAGGAACCATATGAGTATCACTGCCACATATGAAATCAAACGAACGGACGCGGTCGCGACCGTCGCCGACAAAATCGCCCTCGAGCTGACCGTCGGTACTTGGACGGAGCTGCCTCACTTAGAGCAAGAGCAGTTACAGGCGTACCGGGGTGAGGTCGTGTCGACCACACATACGGATACGACGAGCCGCTTCACGATCCGCTACCCGTTACATAATGTCAGCCCTGACTTTTCATCCATCTTGACGACGACGTTCGGGAAACTGTCCCTCGACGATTCAATCCGGTTAATCGATTTGACGTTGCCCGAGACGCTCGCGCCTCATTTCAAAGGCGCCAAGTTCGGCGTCGAAGGGATTCGCGATTTGCTCGGTGTCCATGATCGCCCGCTCGTCATGAGCATCTTCAAAGGTGTCATCGGCCGTGACCTCGCGTTTCTCGAGCAGCAACTCCGCGATCAGTTTGCCGGAGGCATCGATATCGTCAAAGACGACGAAATTTTATACGACAACCCGCTCACCCCATCGCTCGAACGGGCCCGCATCGGAGCGGCCGTCATTCAAGCGCACTTTGAGGCGACCGGGAAGCGTGTCCTCTATGCCATCACGTTGAGCGGTCCTGTGTTCGCTCTGCGCGACCAGGCACTCCGGCTGATTGAGGCCGGTGCGACGGCGCTTCTATTCAACGTCTATACGTACGGTCTTGACGCACTGCGCGAACTTGCGAACGACCCAGACATCCGTGTGCCGATTTTGGCTCACCCGGCCTTTGCCGGCGCCTTGACCGGGTCCATCAGTCATTCGCTCTTACTCGGTAAACTCCCACGCCTCGCCGGGGCCGATTTGACGCTCTTCCCGTCTCCGTACGGTTCGCTCGCGACACCACGGGACAAGGCGTTCGCGATTCGTGACTTGAGCGCCGAACCGCATTGGTCGAAACCAATTTTACCGGTCCCGTCAGCTGGGATTCATCCGGGGCTTGTCGCCGATATCATTCGTGATTTCGGGACAGATGTCGTCATCAACGCCGGCGGTGGCATTCATGGTCACCCGGACGGTGCAGCCGCCGGGGCCCGTGCTTTCCGCCAAGCCATCGCTCACGTCCTCGGTCACACCGAAGGACAGACGGACGAACTCGATACCGCGTTAAAGGCGTGGGCGTCGCGATGACGATCCATATCCTGTGCGACTTCGACGGGACGATCACGGTGGAAGACAATATCATCGCCTTGATGAAAGCGTTCGCCCCGCCGGCTTGGGTCGAGTTGAAAGATGCGGTCCTCGAACAACGGATTTCAATCCGCTCCGGCGTCGGTCAACTGTTTCAACTATTGCCGAGCGCGGCTGCCCCGGCTTACCGTGATTATTTGTTGGAGCGGATCACGCTCCGCCAAGGGTTCCCGGCATTTTTAGAACAAGTTCGGGCCCACGGCTGGAAGTTTGACGTCGTCAGCGGCGGGATGGACTTTTTCGTCCATCCAATTTTAGCAGGCCACGTCGACCCCGAGCATATCTACTGCAACGTCGCCGACTTCTCTGCTGAGACGGTAACCGTCACGTGGTCGCACGCTTGCGACGAACAGTGCACGAACGATTGCGGCTGTTGCAAGCCGACGCTCGCTCGCCGCATCGTCAATCCCGCCGACCGCTTAATCGTCATCGGCGACTCGGTGACCGACTTCGAGGTCGCGAAGCGTGCCGACTTCGTCTACGCCCGAGGTCAACTCATCACGCTCTGCGAAGACGCAGGCATCCGTTACGCCCCGTTCGAGACGTTTGACGACATCACCCATCACTTGAAGGAGGTGGCCGTATGAGCCTTACGGCACGTTGGCTTGAACTGGCCGAGATTAAAGACGAACTCGCCGCCCGCGACTGGTTCCCCGGAACGAGTGGGAATTTGGCGATTCGCGTCTCTGACGACCCGCTCGAATTTCTCGTCACGGCGAGTGGACGCGATAAACGGAAACGAACGCCAGACGACTTTGTTCATGTCGATGCGGGCGGACGCTTAATCGGCGAACAGACAGGAAAACCATCCGCCGAGACGCTGCTACATGTCGAAGTGTTCAATCGGACGGATGCGACGTGTTCGCTCCATGTCCATACGGTCGACAATAATGTCATCTCCGAGCTCCATGCCGCCACCGGCGAAGTCGTCTTCACCGGTCAAGAAATCATCAAAGCGCTCGGCTTCTGGGACGAGGATGCGGTCGTCCGCGTACCGATTATCGAGAACCATGCGGACATTCCGACTCTTGCGGCCGCTTTCGCCCCTCACATTCACGCAAACGCCGGTGCCGTCCTCATTCGCAATCACGGCATCACCGTCTGGGGCGAGACCCCGGCCGCGGCCAAACGCTATTTAGAGGCTTACGAGTTCTTGTTCAGCTATACATTAAAACTACGCGCCCTAGGCGTCCATTCATAAGGAGGAACCAACCATGGCAACTGTCTATTTCCAACAAACCGAAGAGCGTTACGTCGATCAAACTGAAGTGAGCGCCTTTTTAGAGTCTCGCGGGATTTTATATGAGCAGTGGGACATCACAAAGCTCCCGGAAAACCTGCAAGAGAACTATCAGTTGACGGACGAGGACAAACAAGCGATCTTGTCGACGTTCCGTGACGAGATTCGTGATGTATCGGAGCGCCGCGGCTATGAGACGGCAGACGTCATCTCATTGTCAGACGCGACGCCGAACTTGGACGAATTGCTCGTCAACTTCCAAAAGGAGCACCATCATACGGATGACGAGGTCCGCTTCATCGTCAGCGGCCATGGCATCTTCGCCATCGATGACGCCGAGCGTGGCTACTTCAACATCGAGCTCAACCCCGGCGACCTCATCTCGGTGCCGGTGAACACGCGCCACTACTTCACGCTCCAAGACGACCGCAAAGTCGTCGCCGTCCGCATCTTCGTGACGACAGAGGGCTGGGTGCCGATTTACGAGAAACAAGACGTGACCGCATGAAAAATGGTCTCTCGCTCAAAGGCGAGAGACCATTTTTTTAATGTTTGGCAGCGGCTGTCGGTTTTGAAGAGAACCAACCCCATACCGCGATACCGACCATGACCGACCAGAAGAACACGGTCCACGCCGTCGAGTGGACGAAGCCGTCCGGAAGACCCATGAACGCGAACGGTGTACCGGCAATCAATTCCTTGAAGCCAGGGTGTTCAAGGACGAGCACCGTCAACTTCACACCGACCCAGCCGACGATGATGAAGGCGGCTGTCTCAAGTGTCGGACGTTGATGCAACAGCTTGACGAAAATTCGAGCAGCGAAACGCATCAAGATGACCCCGATGAGTCCACCTGTCAAGACGACGAAGAACTGACCAGAGTCGATCCCACCGATTTCACCGAGACCGAGCGGCGGCAAGCTGACCGCGAGCGCGACCGCTGCGAGAATCGAATCGACCGCGAAGGCGATATCAGCAAACTCGACTTTCGCAACCGTCAACCAGAACTCTTTCTTCGTGACCGGCTTCTCTGTGACAGCCGTCTCTTCTTTCGCCTCAGCAGCGAGATCTTGTTTCGGCTCCGTTTTACGAGCCTTATAGGTCATATACAGATGTCGTGCGCTCATTCCGATCAAGTAAAGCGCACCGAGCGCCTGGACTTGCCAGACGTTGATCAAGAATGAGATCAAGAACAAGGCGATGAAGCGGAAAACGAACGCTCCAAGTAATCCGTAAAATAGTGCCTTCTTCTGTTCTGTCCGCGGCAAGTGCTTGACCATGACCGCCAAGACGAGCGCGTTGTCTGCAGAAAGTAGCCCCTCGAGACCGACGAGTACGACGATGATCCAGGCGTACTGCAGAATTAACTGCCAATCCATTAAAAACATCCCCTTTTTTGTTGTGTTCCTTCATATTTAACAGTGATCTATTTTTTAAGTTCACAGGAACATTTTATTCCCGATTCATATCGAAATCAATCTTCTTTTCTTCAATTGCTGAAGTTTTTTTATTCACGAGCACGTTCAAAGCATGTTCAGAGAGCAAAATGGTACCCGGTTGATGTACATTTCGTGATAAAATCCTAACAAGAACGAGTGGCAGTCATTTGCCCTCTCAAAAAAGGAGAATCCGATTATGTCTACAAGCCATGTCGCTTTACCTACTAAAGCAGAACGACATAAATTATTCGGTTCGGTCCCGCCCATCAAAGGCACGAAGCCGACTGAAAAAGAACAAATGGTCGATCTACAAAATACACCTAAAAACTTCTTGTTCGCGCTCGACAGCGTCGGCATCTCAAACGTCAAACACCCTGTCAACATTGAGACGCCAGACGGCATCCAAGCGACGGTCGCCACGTTCGAGTTGACGACTTCGCTCGTCCAAGACCGTAAAGGCATCAACATGTCACGTCTCACTGAACAGCTCGACGCGTACCACACACAAGGTTGGACGTTATCGAACCGCTCGCTCATCGAGTTCGCACAAGAACTCGCCGAGCGTATGGAACAGACGGAAGGCCAATTGACGGTCCGTTACCCATGGTTCTTCAGCCGGAAAGCACCAGCCACAGGTCTCAGCGGTCTCATGAACGCGGACGTCATGCACAACGTGACGTACAACCTCGAGACAGGCATGGCTAGCGTGACAGTCGGTCTCGTCATCAACGTGACGACACTTTGCCCATGCTCGAAAGAAATCAGCGAGTACAGCGCCCACAACCAACGTGGTTACATTACAATCGAAGCCGGTCTCGACGAAGCATCACTTGACGGCTTTGACTGGCGTCTCGCACTTCTTGAGGCAGCCGAGTCGAACGCATCGGCTCCGCTTCATCCTGTCCTCAAACGTCCGGATGAAAAACGTGCGACGGAAATCGCGTATGAAAACCCACGTTTCGTGGAAGATATGGTCCGCTTGATCGCAGCTGATTTGTACGAAATGAAACAAGTCGTCAATTTCTTCGTCGAATGCCGCAACGAAGAGTCGATTCACCAACACGATGCGATCGCTTCAATCACTTTCGATAAGCGCGACAACTAAAAAACGAGTGAAGCCTTTGCGGGCCTCACTCGTTTTTCTATAGACTTTGGACGAGCCGAATCGTCAACAACATGACGATGACGATGAGCCAGACGGCCCAGACGAGCCGCCATTTATCGCTATCGACTCGTTTGACGAACGTATAGACGGTCAAATAGAGCGCGATCAACAGCGGAATGACGACCCATGGATTGTCGAGCATCACGCCTCGATGTCGCCGTCCCATGCGAGCATGCCACCTTCGACGTTGACGACCTTATAGCCTTCCGACTCCAAATAATCACCCGCCGTCTGACTGCGGACTCCTCCACGACAGATCACGTAATAGACGTTGTCTTTTGCGAGCTTGTCCGCCACCTCTGGGAATTCAGACAGCGGATAGAGCGGCACGTGCGGGATGTGGCCCGCATCGTACTCGTCTTGTTCGCGCACGTCGATAATATGGAGCGATTCGCCGTTCTCGAGCTTTTCGCGTAATTCAGTTGCATGGATGCTTTGCATGCTGGTTCCCCCTTAAATGTGTTGTCCCCTACTAGTTTACCTCAGTTTTCGTTCAGAGAAACTCCAATTGATTGTCGTGCTTTATCACAATCCCAGCTTTCTCTCTCTCATTCCTCAAATCCTTTACAATGTGACCACAAAAAAAGCATCCTCCGCTCAGGAAGGATGCTCGCGACTTACGCTTCGTTGCGCTCGTCGATGGCTTGTGCCGCTGTGATGAGCGTCAATTTGTAGACGTCCTCTTCGTTACAGCCGCGCGACAAGTCGTTGACCGGTTTATTGAGACCTTGAAGGATCGGTCCGATCGCTTCGAATCCACCGAAACGTTGAACCATCTTGTAGCCGATGTTTCCGGCTTCTAGGCTTGGGAAGACGAACACGTTCGCATTTCCGGCTACTTCAGAGCCTGGTGCTTTCTTCGCCGCTACGCTCGGAACGAACGCCGCATCGAATTGAAGTTCGCCGTCGATCGGAAGGTTCGGTGCCTTCTCTTTGGCGAGACGTGTCGCTTCGATGACTTTTTCTGTCTCTGGCGACTTCGCTGAGCCTTTTGTCGAGAAGCTGAGAAGCGCGACTTGCGGCTCGATGCCGAACGTCTTCGCTGTCAACGCTGACAAGTAGGCGTTCTCGGCGAGGTCAGCCGCATCCGGTGCGATGTTGATCGCGCAGTCCGAGAAGACGTACTGCTCGTCGTCGCGTACCATGATGAAGACGCCTGACGTCTTTTTGATGCCTGTTTGCATCTTGATGATTTGAAGGGCCGGACGAACCGTGTCGGCCGTCGCATGCATCGCGCCTGAGACGAGACCTTCTGCTTTTCCTGTGTGGACGAGCATCGTTCCGAAGTAGTTCACATCTGACGTCAACAACTCACGTGCTTGTTCCGGTGTCGCTTTGCCTTTGCGGCGCTCGACGAACGACTCGACGAGTGTGTCGATGTCTTCGTATGTCGCTGGGTCATACTGCGTCAAGTTTGAGATATCAAAGCCGTGTTTTGCTGCGACCGCATCGATTTCAGCTTTTGGTCCGACAACGATTGGTTCGACCATACCGTCCTGTTTCAAACGAACGGCTGCGCCGAGGACGCGCTCATCGATCCCTTCCGCTAAGACGATGGTCGGGCGAATCGGGCTGACTTTTTGTTTCAACGTGTCAAATAGTTTCATAGTGAATGAACTCCTTTTCGATTAGAAGAAATCGGATTTTTTCTCTCTCGGACGCTCTCGTCCATATGCGAGTTTTATTATACACAGTACGTTTTTTAAAATAAACTATTCTGCCCACTTCGTCATAAATCGCTTGAAATCAATCATTATATGAATAGAACAGTTTACCATTTCCGACTGATACAGCCCATCGTGAAGCCGTTTTCACTAAGCACACACGTTATGTTTATACCCGGTGTTGACATGTGACTATCCTCACGACGGCGTCAAATTTGCCAGGCGGTCAATCGTGTATGGTAAAATAGTCAGCGAAGCCTAGTCTCGAAAGGAGTTTTTTTATGTCAGAACGTCCAGCACCAACACCGACAACCGAAACGCAACACGCAGCCGCCACGTTAGACGGTTGGTATACGCTCCATGATTTCCGATCAATCGATTGGACTCGCTTGAAGGCGGTCGATCCAACTACCCGTCAAGAGATGATTGACGAATTCGTCGCTTTCCTCGGCTCACTCGAAGATGTCGAGACGCGCGGCGAAGGAAGTCATGCTTTCTATTCCATCCTTGGCCAGAAAGCGGACGTCGTCTTGATGGTCCTTCGTCCGACGTTCAAAGAGCTCGAGCAAGTCGAGCTCGCTCTTCGGAAGACGAGATTGTACGATTATATGATTCCAAGTTATTCGTATGTGTCGGTGATCGAACTCGGCATGTACCGTGGTTCGGGCGACGGTGACCCGTACGAGAACCCACACATCCGGGCCCGCCTCTATCCGACACTCCCGAAAGCGGCCCACATTTGCTTCTATCCGATGAGCAAGGCTCGTCGCGATGGGGACAACTGGTATACGCTATCGATGGATGAGCGCAAAGACCTCATGTATCGCCACAGCATGATCGGCCGCAGCTATGCCGGCAAGATTCAACAATTCATCGGCGGCTCGACCGGTTTCGACGGTTGGGAATGGGGCGTCACGCTCTTCGCGGAGGACTCGCTCCAATTCAAAAAGATCGTCTATGAGATGCGCTTCGATGAAGTCAGCGCCAAATACGGCGAGTTCGGCGACTTTTATGTCGGGAACATTCTTCCAAAAGAAGAACTTGGCACATTCCTCGGTTAATCGAGGTTTATGCGCATCTCGCCTCGGGAATGATTGTGTTAGAAGCAACAATACAATGATCAATGAGGTGAACAACGATGCGCGTGTTCAAGGAATCAGATCGAGACACGGCGAAACGTTTAGATTCGTTCATCGAACGAATGGCACCGACGGCAGAACTAGTCCAACTTCGATTTGAACAGCAATTACAACATACACAGCGAAAGGGTCAGGCAAAATCCTGACCCTTTCTTCTGTCTTTATTTCGTCGTGACCGCCAAGGCGTCCCCAAGGAACGTCGCGAGCTCGAGCATACCGTACTGCCCTGCTTTCACTTCGGCGTCTGAGTTATAGTTCGTGTTCGTGTTGACGTCATACACGTATACGTTCCCGTCCGCATCTTCGATGATTTCAATCCCGGCGACCGCAATCTCATTGTTTCGAAGGAACGTTTCCAACTGTTTGATAATCGGGTCATGGAAACCTTCGACGATTTCAAACTTCGCCGGTGGCGTCTCGCCGACCGGGCAAAACTGGTCTTCAATCGAGCAGGCATCGGCCGGGCAGAGCTCGAAGCCGTCTGACGTGTCGACACGCACCGCGTAAACGAATGTACCGCCGATGAACTCACAGCGTGTGATGTACGGTTTCGGCGCCTCGATATATTGTTGGATGAGCGTAATCCCGTCAATCGATTCCTCGAACGTCGGACCCTCGACGTAAGCCTTCAACGCATCAATCGAATGGAACAGTTGGACACCGAGTCCTTTGCCGGCGCGGTTATGTTTGGTGATGAACGGTGTCATACCGAGCTTCTCGGCCGCCTCGATGATTTGCGTCTTCCCGACGGCTGCCACCGTCTTCGGTACATGAATCCCTTCTCGTTGAAGCGCCGTATACTGATTGACTTTGCTCACTTCGAGCCGAATCGCCCGTGTCCCGTTGAAGACCGTTCGTCCGTTCGCTTCGAGCCAAGCAAGCACCCCTTCCGTCAATTCCGGCGCGTAGCGGTGACCGCGTGTATGCGACGACGCACTCATCCGGTTATAAAACACACCTTCCGGCGGCTCTGCCATGAGATCAATCGTCCCTTGATCAAGATGCCACAACTCATACGGCAGTGATAATTCCTCGAGTCGCTTCACGAGGTGATCGGTCCATTCGTTGTTTTCATGAAGCACGTGAATTTTAGCCATGTGAATCCCCCTTTTTGATGCCCCTACTGTACCACATTCATATCCGATTATTCCAATGTGCATAATTTATGATGCTTTATTCCTTAATTCATAACGGTTTCATGGTATAATGAACTTAATAATACAGCGAAAAGTAATTAATTTCTAAAAGGAAGTGATGTGTTTGAATGGTTCGATTTTAAGTACAGATGTCTTAATTTTGTTGTTCGGGTTACTCCTCGTCGCCGGTGTGTTGGCCACACGCGTATCGACGCGGTTCGGTTTGCCTGCCTTGATTTTGTTCATGGGTATCGGCATGCTCATGGGCAGCGATGTGACTGGTCTCATCTTCTTTGATAACTCCAATCTTGCTCAAATGATTGGGGTCGCGGCCCTCGTCGTCATCTTGTTCGAAGGTGGCTTACAGACGAAATGGTCGTCCATCCGGAGCGTACTCGCCCCGTCTGCTTCACTCGCCACAATCGGCGTCTTATTGACGACCGCTCTCGTCGCCGTGGCCGTTCGTTTCGTATTCGGCTTCGATTGGGTAGAATCTTTCCTATTTGGTGCCATTATTGGCTCCACTGATGCGGCCGCTGTCTTCGCGGCCTTCAAAGGAAAGAACATCTCACCGAAAGTTGGCTCGACACTCGAAGCCGAGTCCGGCACGAATGACCCGATGGCGATGTTCTTAACGATTCTCGCCCTTGACTTTATGTTAAAACCCGACACGACGATTTGGGACGGTGTTTGGATGTTCATCCTACAAATCATCGTCGGTGCGTTCGTCGGTTATTTCCTCGGAAACTTGTCCCGACTCATGTTGAACCACTTGCGACTCGAGTCGAGCGGTCTGCATGCCGTCCTCATGATCTCAATGGCCTTTATGACATACGGTGTCGCCGCCTATTTTGCCGGCAGCGGACTACTTGCCGTCTATCTCGCCGCGATAATTGTCGGGAATGCGCACACAGCCCACGAAGTAACCATCGTTCAATTCTCAGAGGCACTCGCTTGGATTATGCAAATCATCATGTTCGTCATCCTTGGACTGCTCGTCTTCCCAAGACAGTTGCTCGACCCGGAGCTCATCTGGAAAGGATTGTTGATTTCATTCATCCTCATGTTCATCGCCCGTCCGATCGCCGTCTATTTATCAACGATCAACATGCAGTTCACCAATAAAGAGAAACTGTTCATCTCGTGGGCCGGACTGAAAGGTGCCGTACCGATCGTCCTCGCTACGTTCCCACTCATCGCAGGCATCGACAACGCCCAATTGATTTTCAACGCCGTCTTCTTCGTCGTCGTGACGAGTGCCTTGATTCAAGGAACGACATTGACACCGCTCGCGGCGAAACTCGATTTGCTCGGACCGGATAAAATCCGCTCACCATACACAATCGCACTCGTCTCGAGCAAGCAATCGCAACATCAGCTCGTCCCTTACGTGGCGACCGAAGAATCATCAATGATTGGCAAAACGCTCGCCGATATCACCTTGCCACCGAACACGGTCGTGAATGCAATCGTCCGTCAAGACTATCTCATCCCGCCGACGGGCCAGACGAAAATCGAGCCAGGCGACTTGTTATACGTCCTCGCCTCGACGTATCGCCACGACCAACTCGACCGCAAGTTCGGGGAAGACGGGTTAGAACGCGTCGAATTGTGACCCTCTTTTCTTCATCGAACTGTCACGTCAATTACGTTTATCCTTAGCTAAAAACGGAGAGAGTAAAAGTGACAACACTTCTACTCTGTCCGTTTTTTGAAGGGGGAATTTGTATGTTCGATTTGACGCCATTCCGGAAGAACGAGCTCGATCGATTGCGCAAAGATTTGTTCGGCGACGTCTTTGATCGGATGAATCAACTGTTCGATCCGAAAGACGGCGCGACGTCGTTCCTCGACTCGTTCAAACTCGACGTCCGGGACCAGGACGGCCAATACGTCATCGAGGCCGAGATGCCAGGCATCAAAAAAGATAACATTCACATCCGCTACGACAAAGACTATCTTATCCTCTCGGTCGACCAACGTGAAGAGAAAGCAGAAGACAAAGACTACGTCTATCGGGAACGCCGCGTCACATCGATGCAACGTTCACTCTATCTACCGAACGTGAAAGAAGATGCCATCAAAGCGAAACTGTCAGACGGCGTGCTCCACTTGACCGTACCGAAAGCCGATGACGGCTCGAGCACCCGCACCATCGAAATCGAAGAATAAATAAGGGTCGTGCCTCGGCACGACCCTTATTTTTTTGCGTTGACCGTCCGCGCCGATGCAATCAACGTGGCCACGTCCTGTTCACGTCCCGCATGGAGCGCCTCGACGATGAAACTACCGACGACGACCCCGTCACAGGCTGACCCGAGCGTCCGGACCTGATCAGTGCGATGGACACCAAAACCGGCGAGCACCGGTACGGGCGAACGTGCCGTCAACGAACGCAAGTGCTCGAGTAACTCATCAGGGAATACGTCTGTCTTCCCGGTCGTCCCTTTGAGCGTCACCGCATAGACGAATCCTTCCGCCTGATCCAGAATCGTGTCGATGCGGGTCTGACTGCTCGTCAACGTGACGAGCGGTACGACCGCGACTCCGTGACGATCGATGCCAGCGAACAAATCGAGGCTCTCTTCAAACGGCAAATCGGGAATGATGACGCCGCTGACCCCAGACGCTGCCGCCCGCTCGAAGAAACGCTCGACCCCGAATCGGAACACCGGATTCAAGTACGTCATCAAGACGATTGGCACCGAAAAACGACCCGTTCCTTCTATTAAACGGTTCAACACGTCCGTCAACGTCACACCTTGTTCGAGGGCGCGCATTCCAGCAGCCTCGATGATGGGACCGTCTGCCACCGGATCCGAGAATGGAATCCCGAGTTCGATGGCCGTCGCTCCCATCGCTTCTAGCCGTTCAATCGTCGGAATCAAGTGATCGAGTCCGCCGTCCCCGGCCATGATGTACGGGACGAACGCCGTCCCTTCACTCCGCTGTCGAATCGCTTCATCTAATCTCATCATTGAGTCACCCTTTCTCGAATCGTATGAACATCCTTATCCCCGCGACCAGATAGACAGATGACGAGCACGTCGTCCTCGTCCATCGTTTGGGCGAGCGTTTCCGCATATGCGAGCGCATGCGATGACTCAAGTGCCGGAATAATCCCTTCTTGGCGGCTGAGCGACATGCAGGCTGCGAGTGCGTCCTCGTCCGTGACCGCCGCGTAGCGGACCCGTTCGATATCTTTCAAGAAGCTGTGTTCTGGTCCGACACCCGGATAATCGAGTCCGGCCGAAATCGAGTGGGCTTCCTGGATTTGCCCGGCTGCGTTCTGGAGCACATACATGAGCGACCCGTGAAGCACCCCGACCTCGCCCTTAGTGAGCGTTGCCGCATGCTTGTCCGTGTCGACACCGCTCCCTGCTGCCTCGACACCGTATAAGGCGACTGTTTCGTCATTCAAGAACGGATAGAACATGCCCATCGCATTGCTACCGCCGCCGACGCAGGCGACAACCGCGTCAGGGAGACGCCCTGTCTTCTCAAGCACTTGACGACGTGTCTCTGTCCCGATGACGCTTTGGAAATCGCGGACCATCGTCGGGAACGGGTGCGGTCCGAGCACCGACCCCATCACGTAATGTGTGTCATCGACATGTTTGACCCAGTAACGGAGCGCCTCGTTGACGGCATCTTTTAACGTTCGACTCCCCGACTTAACGGGAACGACTTTCGCACCGAGTAACTCCATTCGAAATACGTTCAACTCTTGACGTTCGACGTCGACCTCACCCATGAAAATCGTACATTCGAGATTGAGCAGCGCACATACCGTCGCCGTAGCGACTCCGTGCTGTCCGGCGCCTGTTTCGGCGACGACCTTTTGTTTGCCCATTCGTTTGGCGAGGAGCGCCTGGCCGATTGTGTTGTTGATTTTATGGGCACCGGTATGGTTCAAATCTTCTCGTTTTAAATAGACATTCGTCCCGAGGCGGCGGCTCATGTTCTCCGCATAATAGAGTGGCGTTTCTCGACCGACGTATTCGCTGAGGAGATCATTGAAGCGTTCCTGGAATTCAGGGTCTTGTTTCGCTTCCTCGTAAGCCACTTCGAGCTCTTCGACTGCTTGCATGAGCGTCTCAGGGATATATTTTCCGCCATATGGTCCAAACTTTCCGTTCACTGGTTGTGTATACATGATGCTTCCTCCTTGGCGCGTCGGATGAACGCGCGAATCTTATCGTGATCTTTCTGTCCGTTCGTCTCCACACCGCTCGAGACATCGACACCGTCCGGTCGCATGGCGCGAATCGCCGCACCGACATTGTCGACGTTCAATCCACCGGCGAGCCAAAACGTCTGTTCCGGCCGTTCGAGCGTCGCCCAATCAAGCGTCTGCCCACTGCCCGGTATCGGTGCGTCGAGAAGAATGACGTCGGCCTCCGACTCGTGATCCGCTTCGATAATCGGGAGACCGAACTGACGGAACGTTTCAAGCGGCCGTGTCCGGCGGTGCAATTGGATATCGGTCAACCCGCAAGCGACGGCAGCTTCGACCTCTTTGGCTGTTGGATCGAGAAACACGCCGACCACTCGGACATCTTCCGGTATGAACCCCCGAAGCCGCTGAGCCGTCGCGATGTCGATTTGGCGCGGGCTATCCGCAAAGACGAACCCGATGGCGTCCGCTCCGGCCTCGACAGCGACAGTCACGCTAGCCTCAGTTTTCAGTCCACATATTTTAACGAACATATCTTCAACTCCTCGATTAAGGCTGTCGGGTCGTCTTGCCGCATGAGCGCTTCTCCGACGAGAATCGCTCGGGCCCCGGCTGTCTGTAAACGTCGGGCCGCCTCGCCTGTGCTGACACCACTCTCGCTGACGAAAGCGACATCGGGATACTTCGTCATCAAGTCGACCGACGTATCGAGCGAGACCTCGAACGTCTTCAAGTTTCGATTGTTGATGCCAATCAACACATCGCCCAGTTCGAGCGCCGTCCGGAGCTCGGCCTCATCATGAACTTCGACAAGCACGTCGAGGCCGATGGAACGCGCATACTGTTTTAACGTATGAAGCCGGCTCGGATGGAGCGCCGCAACAATCAATAGTGCCGCACTCGCCCCGGCCGCTTTGGCCCGGTCAAGCTGTCGTTCGTCGATGATGAAGTCTTTACAGAGGACCGGGATCTCGACAGCGGCCGCGACATCACGCAAGTCGTTGAACGAACCGTTGAAGTAGGTCGTATCCGTCAAAACGGAAATCATTGTCGCCCCTGCCTGTTCATACGTGCGGGCCCGGCTCACGACGTCCACTTCTTCGCGAATCACCCCTTTTGATGGGGAGGACCGCTTAATCTCGGCGATGACATGAAAGCCGTCCTTCATTAAAAGCGGTAATGAGATGGCTGTCGTCCGCGTCACCTCGATGTCTTCCATTTGATTGACCTCTTCGATTTTCGTTCCGATGATTTTCGTCAAGTAGCTCATGCGCCGACCTCCGTTCGTTGTAGTTGTTTGAGCACGCGTATGGCGTGTCCTTCATCAATGCTTGCCGTTGCCACCGCGACGCCTTCGCGAAGCGTCTGGACCGTCCCATATGTGCAGAGGGCGAGCCCGGCATTCAATAGGACGACGTCTCGCGCCGGTCCCTGCTCTCCGCTCAAGACGGCCAGGAGCGTCGCCGCATTCTCAGCTGGTGTCCCGCCTTGCAAGGCCGACAGCGGAGCGCGCATCAATCCGACGTCGCGCGGGTCGACGGTGTAGCGGGCCACTTTGTCGCCGTTAAAGAACAAGACGTCATTTCTCCCAGCAAGACTCGCTTCATCCAGCCCGCCTGCCCCATGGACGACCATGCCGCGCTCGACGCCGAGGTGGCGCATCGCCGTCGCCATCTTCTCGATGAGCGATGGATGGTACACGCCGATCAATTGCCGCTTCGGCTTGAGCGGGTTCGTCAACGGGCCGATTTGATTAAAGATAGTCGCCGTTGCAAGTCGTTTCCGGACCGGCATGACATGTTTCATGACCGGATGGATGTGTTGGGCGAACAAGAAACTTAAGTTCGTCCGCTCGAGGTCGGCGAGCATCGCCTCATGACTTTGGACGATGGGGATATTTAATGACTCGAGGACGTCGGCACTGCCTGACCGGCTCGACACGCTGCGATTCCCATGTTTGGCGACTGGGATGTTTAGCCCCGCTAAGACGAACGCGACCGTCGAGCTGATGTTGAACGTGTTCGCCCCGTCCCCGCCCGTGCCACAGACGTCGAGCACAGGAAGCGCCGTCTCGGGGAACGTTGCCGCCTCACGAATATAGTCAGCGAGTCCGGCCATCTCCTCAGCCGTCTCACCGCGCGCTTTCATGGCGAGTAACACCTCGGCGATTTGCGCTTCATCGGCTTGGAACAGCTCGGCCGCCGCCAGTTTCATTTCGTTCGTCGTCAATGGGTTCGTCAATAGTCGTGTTAACATGTCCGTTCCTCCTCAAGCATTTTGTGTATAAAAAAACTCCATACGACGTCTGTCGTATGGAGGACGGTTTGGACCGCGGTGCCACCTCTCGTTGGATCGATTGATCCCACTTTCCGATGCTATCACATCGTATCCCGATAACGGAGGAAACCGTCATGACCTACTTGGTTCAGCCATGCTCTCATGAGCCCATTCACGTGACGGCCTCGGCCGGGATCCCACCACCCCCGGCTCTCTGAACGAGACTTGTTCACGCTACTCTTCTCAATCACTGATTTATGATGTGTTGAAACGAAAAAGGGTTACCCGCCCGACTCATAGCTTGCGCTATGAGAAGGACGAGTAACCCCGTGGTGCCACCTTCGTTGGTTCCGTAGAACCCACTTCACGGACAAACATCCGCTTTCCCATGGTAACGGTGGGTGACCCGCTAAAGCCTACTAGAAGTTTCGGTTTAGAGCTCGGAAGTCCATTCGCGACGTCCCGCATACTGATTCGCACCAACCATCAGCTCTCTGTCATGCGGGGACCGTCGTTACTTCTCTTCGTCGACGCCTTTATTCGTTTCAATTAAGTTAACTCGTACTATACAGGGCGGATTACCTCCTGTCAAACAAAAGCGTGTAAAAAAACTTTGCTTCTATAGGTGCGGCCGAATCGATGCCGTCTTTTACGATTTCGCGAGTTGACACTTGTTTTTTTTGTCTGCTATAGTCGTCCCCAACAACACTTCACTCAACTAAAGGAGAATTAACTTTGGAAACTAGCAAATTAAAACGTGAACTGTCCACGCGGCAGTTGACGATGATTTCGCTCGGTAGCGCCATCGGGACGGGGCTCTTCCTCGGAAGCGGTCTCGCCATCCAAACGGCAGGACCGAGCGTGCTCGTCAGTTACGCCATCGGGGCGTTCATCGTACTGTTACTGATGGGTTGTCTCGCTGAGATGACCGTCGCCCATCCGACCTCTGGCTCATTCGGCACAATCGCCGAGCGCTATGTCCATCCGCTCGCCGGCTTTTTGGTCCGCTACTCGTACTGGGTCGCCAACGTCCTCGCCATCGGCGTCGAAGTGAGCGCGATCGCCATCTATATGCGGTACTGGTTCCCTGATGTGAACGGATTTGTCTGGGTCGCCGTGTTCGGCGGATTGCTCATCTACGTCAACGCCCGGCACGTCCATACTTTTGGGACAACTGAATACTGGTTGTCGTTCATCAAAGTGACGGCCATCATTCTGTTTATCGTCCTCGGTGCCGCCACGCTGTTCGGTCAACCCGGTTCACCAATCGAATCGATCACGACCGGCGATGAAGGTTTCTTCGCCTTCGGGTTTTACGGGATGTGGGTGACGATTTTCATCTCACTCTTCAGTTTCCTCGGGACCGAGCTCGTCGCCGTCACGGCCGGCGAAGCGAAAGACCCGGACCGCGCCGTACCGAAAGCGTTGCGCGCGACTGTGTTCCGTCTGACGTTCTTTTATCTCATCACGATTGGCATCATGCTCATGCTCATCCCGTGGCAACAGGCCGGCATCGATCAAAGTCCGTTCGTTCTCGTCATGCAACAATTCGACGTGCCTGGCGCAGCCGGCATTTTGAACTTTGTCATCTTGATCGCCGCCTTGTCGGCGATGAATGCACAGCTCTACGCTTCAACGCGAATGATGTATTCCCTCGCCGAGGCCTGTGATGCTCCGCGCATCTTTAAAAAAGTCAGCGCTAGCGGGATTCCAATGCCCGCCTTGCTCGTCTCAACAGGCGGGATCATTCTCGCAGCACTACTTCAAGTGTTCATGGAAACATCGTATCCATTCTTGATGGGCATCTCGATGTTCGGAGCCATCTTCACATGGTTCATGGTATTCGTCTCCCACTTGTTTTTCCGTAAGAAATGGACAGGGCGCAAATTACCGGTCCGCATGATCGGTTACCCGTTCTTGCCGTTACTCGGTGCCGGATTGTTGCTCAGCCTAATGATCACAACATGGTTCACCGACTTCAATATCCTGCTCAAGTTCGGGATTCCATGGTTGGTCGGATTGACCGTCATCTATCTCGTCCGTGAGCGTTTCCGCAAAGCAAAGGATCAATCAGACGACATCGAGCAAGCCAACTGAAACAAGCGCCTGTCCGCAAAGGATAGGCGCTTGTTTTTGGTTTTGCTGGGACACAAAACGAGGACCTATCACGATTGACGGGTCCTCGTTGAACATCAGAAGAACTGACGTGGGTTGACTGTGCTTCCCGCGCTCGTTCCTGAATATGAATAGCTGCCTTGGTGAATCTCGAAGTGAAGGTGCGGGCCTGAAGAGTTACCCGTGTTACCGAGTCCACCGATGTTCGAACCTTGTGTCACACGTTGACCGGCACTCACTGAGACCGAGTTCAAGTGCGCATAGACCGTCGTCCAGACTTGACCGTTGATGACGTGGGCGATCATGACGTGATTCCCGTATGCGCCACCCCAGCCTGCACGGATGACCGTTCCCGTTGCCGAGGCACGGATTGGTGTCCCGACAGGTCCAGCGATATCGACGCCGTTATGGAACGTGTAGCCGAATTGACCGCTTGCCGGTCCCCAGCCTTGTGAGAAACGTCCTGTTGTCGGTTGAATGAACATTGCGCCTGAAGGTGCCGGTGCCGAAGTTGTCGGTGCCGTCGGTGCTGGTTTAGGCGCCGGTGCTGGTGCTGGTTTTGGTGCTGGCGCAGCCGGTTTTGGTGCTGGTGTGCTATTTTGTGCCGTCTGGTTTGAAGTTGAAGACGACTGGGTATTATTGTTATTGTTCTGCTGTTTTTGAGCTGCTGCTCGTTCTGCCTCGGCTTTAGCCGCTGCCGCTCTTGCTTCTTCTGCTTGACGGGCCGCTGCAGCTGCTTGCGCCGCTTCTGCTTGACGAGCTTCTTCAGCTTTACGGGCCGCTTCTTGACGAGCTGCCTCTTCAGCACGACGACGCGCTTCTTCTTCCTCACGACGTTGCGCTTCAATCTCAGCCGCAATCGCTTCTTCTTGCGCGATTAGCGTTGCTTCGATTTCTTGTAGGTCGAAGATTTGCGATTCGAATTCGATATTTTTGTCCTTGAGCTCTTTGATGCGAGCTTCACGCTGTTTCATCGTCTTCTCGAGTTGAGCTTGACCCACTTCTAGCGCTTTTTGTTGCTTCAAGAGCGACGTACGCTCTTCTTTAAGTGACGCTTGCGCTTCTTTTAACGATTGACGCGTCGCTTCGTAATCTTCAAACAATTCTTGGTCGCTTCGTTGAATCGTTCCGGCCGTGATCATCCGTGTGATCAAGTCCGAGAAGTTTTTCGAACCGAAGATGAACTCCGCCCAGTTGATTGAGCCGCCGCCATTCGTTTGCATCGTGGCCATGCGCTCTTTCATCATCGCTTCTTGAGCCTTCATTTTCTTCTCATAGCTTTTAATATCTTTCTCGAGATCTTCAATTTTCAACTCGGTGCGCTTGATTTCTTGGCGTTTCGCTGCGACATCGTTGATGATGTCTTGAAGTTGAGCATCCATCTTGTTGACTTCAGCTTGAACTTTCGAGATTTCGTTTTTATTTTGATTAATTTTCGAAGATGTATTCGATTGGTTCTGTTTGACGTTATTCCGTTGCTCTTGCACTTTCTTCTGCTGTTCTTGTTTCTCCTTGATTGACGTCGAGGCATCAGCCACCGAGTGCGTCCCAAGAAGAAGCGCGCTAAGCGTGAGTGTCGAGACGGTGCGTTTCCAATTGATCAATGGGGACATCCTTTCTATTGACGGGGTCGGGGTTCACATACTATTTAAAGGTCAGTCGTTTTTCTATGTAACAAAAACGATTAATTTTTTAGTTTCAACACGACTAATTATATCGAAGTGTCGAATGTTTTCCTGTTAAAGTTATATTTCACTTTTATTACGAAGAAGGGGTGGGAAACCTTATACGGCTCCCCACCCCTTTATGTTTCAACATTTTTTCACTTTTCTTTTTTCGAAACATAGTTGTAATAATAGATGAAAATAGGAAGTCATTGACCTTATATTGAAAAAGTATAATCCAGCTATTTTTCTAAGTCTAACCATTTCCAAAAAACGTAAAAAGGGCCTATTTAGTCTACCGCTCTAGGCGAGAAGGCTAAACAGGCCAATTGTTCGTTGGTGTGGAGACAAGGGGTCTCACACTCCAAATGATACATGAGGACTATTAATCAGGCGTTAACGTTTGATTACAGTTTGAGCGCCCCGAGGATGACGAACACCCAGGCTGCGATAAATAAAACGCCACCAATCGGTGTAACCGCTCCGAGCTTCGTGATTCCGGTCAGCGCCATTACGTAAAGGCTACCTGAGAAGAAGATGATTCCGGCGAACATGAGCCAACCTGCCGTGCTAAACTGGCTGATGCTCACTTTCATCAAGATGCTGGCCAAAGCGATAATCCCGATGGCATGAATCATATGGTAGAGCACGCCTGTCTGCCAGTTCGCGAGCATGTTCGGTGTCAGACGTTCTTTCAAGGCGTGGGCCCCGAACGCACCGAACGCGACGCCGAGTGCCATCAAAGCAGCGCCGATGATGAGCAATACTTTCATACTAATTTCCCCCTTATCGCACTTTGCGTGCAGGTAAATTCCACTTTCGATAGTAGGATATCACTCGAAGCGTCGCCACGACAATTAATAACGCATACACCGCAAGCCCACCTTCAAGCCTGAAATAATACGTGACGACCGCGATGATGATGGCCCAAATTGCATATACTTCCGATTGTAAGACGATCGGCTTACGGCCGGCCAATAAATCACGGACGACACCCCCACCGACACCTGTCAAGACGGCAGCCGCAATCGCTGCCGATAATGGTAAATCGAGCTTGATGGCGACTTGTGCGCCTTGAAATGCGAAGGCGACGAGCCCGATGGCATCGACGATAACGCCCCAGCGTTCCCAATGGGGCAAGACGACGCTCGGTAGCAGGAAGATGAGCAACGCGACAAGAAAACAAAGGATGAAGAGATCATTTTGTTGCCAAATCAAGCTGACGGGGTTGCCGAGCAAGACGTTTCGAATTGCTCCGCCGCCGAAGGCTGTCGTAAAGGCGAGCAACCACACCCCAAAAATATCATATTTTTCGTCCATCGCGATGATGGCGCCGCTCGCCGCGAACGCGATCGTCCCGACGACGTTGAGTAATTCCCACTCCATAAACATCCCTTGCCCTTTCTTGAAAGCATTCTGTGGTAAAGTTAAGATACAAAAAATCAGACCAGTCGAGCGACTGCTTGTAAAGGATGTCGGTACTTTATGAAACGAATCGCCTTGTTCCGCATA
Organism: Exiguobacterium sp. E4787; assembly: GCF_018618375.1. NCBI lineage: Bacteria > Bacillati > Bacillota > Bacilli > Caryophanales > Exiguobacterium > Exiguobacterium sp. E4787. Next base: position 71,968 of record NZ_JACSLY010000003.1, read on the forward strand.
TGGATTATCGTCACAATGTTCGCCCGATTCATCATTAAAATTTACGCCTTCTCACGCAAACAGCAGCAAGGTCTCGCGTCGACCGAAGAATACGAGACACTCATGTTGAATCTCGCCCGCGAGTATAAGCGAAATGCGCTCCGACTCGAGGGGCTGCTAATAAAGCTTGGCCAATTCTTATCAATTCGAGCCGACTTGTTGCCCCCGTCCGTTTTAAACGAATTGTCGGAGCTCGTCGATCGCGTTCCGACTTCAGGCTGGGACAAATCCCGCGCCATCTTGGAAGCAGAATGGGGCGTCCCTTACACACAAGTCGTAAAAGACGTCGGCATCGATGCCGTCGCCTCCGCTTCGATTGGGGAAGTATACGGCGCGACCCTGCTTGAGACCGGGAAGCGTGTCGCTCTGAAAATCCAGCGTCCGGACATCGAAAAAATCATTCGGACCGACTTTAAAGCGATGCGAATCGTCACGACGATGCTCAAGCGGACCTCGCTGGCAAAATCGACCGACTTAGATAGCTTATATCGCCAAATGATTTTTGTCATCGGGGATGAATTAAATTTCCAAACTGAATTAAAAAATGCCCTATATTTCAAAGCGAAGTACGCCGAAAATCCGGACGTCTACATACCGGACTATTATGATCATCTCTGTTCAAACCGAGTGTTGACGATGGATTGGGTCGATGCGCGTCGCATCACCGATCTCGCGTTCTTGAAAGAAAATAACATCGATCGCTCCGCCCTGGCCGAACGCTTATTCACGATGGCGGCCGAGCAGCTGTTGTTCGGCGGGAAATTTCACGCCGATCCACACCCGGGTAACGTGCAAATCCGGGCCGATGGCACAATCATCCTGCTCGATTTCGGAATGGTCGGCTCGACGACACCACAAGATATGGCGACCATCCGTAAAATCCTGCAGGCGTTCATCTCGCTCGATTATGACGGGGTCGTCGACGGTCTCGAAGACTTGCGCTTCTTGTTGCCGACGGCGAACAAGCACAACATCCGCCAGGCGCTCGAGAAAGCGGTCACGTTCTATTTAGAGACCGATATCGATACGGTCGACACGAAATTGATTGAAAAAGTGTTGCAGGACATCCAGTTGCTCGTCAAGAACGAGCCGATTCAATTGCCAGCCGAGTTCGCGTTCTTCGGTCGAGCCGCCTCGACCTTGCTCGGGATTTTACAAATCCTTGATTCGAAAATCGATTTGTTTACGCTCGGTAAACCGATTGTCATTCAATGGCTCGAGGCAGACGGCACGACAATTCAAAACCGTTACGTCATGACGGCACTCAATTACGGTAAAAAGTTGCTGAACGTCCCGCCGCTCCTCGATAACTATTTAAAAGAACCGACCCGGAAGCGCCTGTCTGAACAAGCGATGTTCCAACGTGAGCTTGAGTCGAAAGAACTGCTCCATCGTCAAACATTCAACGCCGGCTTGATTATCCTCGGCCTTGTCGTCGGGCTTTTCGGCTATCTCCGACCGGATGAGTGGCTGTTCTGGTCAGGTGGCGTCGTCTCGGTCATCGCTTATTTCAACTCAAGACGCCTCGGTCGAAAGATTCGTCATTTGGCCCGCCAAGATTTCCGCGTCTGAACCCGTCACTCTCTGGAGTGGCGGTTTTTTTCTGGAGCCACGTCCCGATATAAGCGGCGACTTGCTGCAAATCCCGTTCAGTCGTCCATCCCATCGTCGCGACTTGGAGACAGTTCGCGCGCCGCAAATAAACGCTCTCGTACTGGACTTGATAGCCATGAAACGCCAATTGATGCCCTAGCTCAATCGAAGATAGTGTGTCTGGCAGCGTGAGCGAAAAAATGCCCGGCGCTTGGTCGTCTCCGAGTTCAACCGGTATACCGCGGCGCACCAGTTCATGCACGAATACATCGAGTTTCGATTGATGTGTCGCAATCTCTGCATCTGTCAACTCGCTCAAAGCGATGTCCATCGCTTGAATGAGCGGAACCGATTGCGTGAAGGCGATTGGGTCATAGCTAGCCAAGTCTAAATACCGTGGAATCATTGGGTTCGGGACGGCTCGATCTCGCATGGCGATAAACGCCAACCCTGGTGCATTCCGTAACGCTTTCCCCGAGACAAACGTCACCAGATGCGCGAACGAATAGTCGGTCACTTTCGTCCCGACCGCACTGATGGCATCAATCGCAATCTTCGTGGGATACATTTGTGCGTACTGACGCAACTGGTCTAAATTAACCAGCTTGCCTGTAGACGTCTCACAATGGACCGTCCAAATCCAATTTGGTGCATGCTGTCCGATTCGCTTTAAATCGAGACGACACCCAGCCGAAAGCGGGATGACATCAAATTCAAGACCAGCCCGGTTGGCATGGTCAATCAACCGCCGTCCGAACTCCCCTGTGTCGATGATTACGCCACGTCCGCTTAACTGTGCGGCGACGGCATCGTTCGCAATCGTCCCGCTGCCGAGTAATGTGTAGACATGAGGCAACTTGACGAGATGGCTCAGCCTCGACTGGACCGAATGGAGCAAACGGCTGGCCTCGGCCGACCGATGTGATACCGGCTGAGCGGCAAGCGCGGCGCGCACTTGATTCGACAGTTCGACGGGCCCGGCGAGGAGTAGCTTTGGTCGCAACGTTGGAGCGGTCTCTGACTGCATGAACCCAGAGCGCGTCAACTGCATCGGCACGTATAACGCCTCCGCCGTCCCGACCGGTTCTGCGAACGGGATAAACCCGAACCGTCGATATAGCTTCTGTTCGCGTACCGTCCCGCTGATGACGATTCCTTCTACGCCCCGGTCTGTCGCTTCCATAAGCATCGCTCGCATAAGTCCGGCAAACGTCCTCGTGTTCCGGTAGGCGGGCGTCACAGCCAATAGTCGGACTTCAATCCATTCTCCCGGCGGCAGCGTCACGCCTTTTTGTTCGAGCGAGAACGGATGCTTGTCCCGGATGGCACACATGGCGACGAGCTGTCCGTCCGCCAACCCAATCCAATATGTATTTGTGTCATGAAAACGGTCGACGAGAAGTCGTTCCGCGTTTGGATGGTGCTGCGGGATTTCTTCGACGAACGTCTCATAGTTCAGTCGGTGAATCGCCGCGGCATCCTCCGGCGTCGCTCTTCGGAATTCAAGCACGTTGTTTCCCCCTTATGTGGTGATACACGATGAGTAGCATCGTCAAACTGGCCAATCCGACATCTGTTGCGTCCCCCCACGCCGCGAGCGGCAGGAGCACGAGCATGACGAGCCCCGTCTCGCGCGAGTTACGCGTCAGTTTGATCAAAAGTAGCAACAGCAGCAGTCCCCCGATAAACCATAGCGGGCTGTACGCTAATATAATTCCAGAAAACACGGCATACCCCTTCCCCCCGGAGCGAATATGCCAAATCGGATAAATGTGGCCAAGCGTCAAGACGAGCCCAGTCTCAAAAAAGTATGGACCGCTGATTGACAACACGAGTACCGTCTTCAAGACGTCGAATCCGTAAACGAACAAGAAGGCTTGCTTCCCGCCCGTGCGTAACGCATTGCGGGCACCGGTGTTCCCCGAACCGGTCGTAGCGAGATGCTGTCCACTCCACATGCCATACAAGCGCCCGCCCAGGATACTGCCGACAACATAACCTACGATGATGATCCACATGGCGACCCCTCCTCTTTGTAAAATTGTGTATGATTTTTGAAAACGGGTACTTTTACAATGTGACCTAGACGAAAGGGGAAATCAAGATGCGAGTGGAGAACAATTTCATCAATGGAGAATGGATTGATACATCGGACACGATTGAGGTGCGGAACCCCGCCACCGGAAACATCATGGCCACGGTGACAAAGAGTGACACGGCCGAAGCGAAACAGGCTGTCGATGCCGCGCACGACGCCTTGAAGGACTGGCAAGAGAAAACGGCCGAAGAACGTGGCGCCCTCCTGCTTGAATGGAACCGCCTGATTGAAGAACATACGGAAGCCATCGCTCGAACGATGGTCGAAGAGCAAGGCAAGCCTTTGCAAGAAGCCATCGGCGAAGTCCGCTATGCGAACGGCTTCATCGAATGGTACGCCGCCGAAGGACGACGGGTGTACGGCGAGACGATCCCCGCCTCGTCGAACAAGAAGCGCATCTTCGCCATCAAGCAACCGGTCGGCGTCGTCGCCGCCATCACGCCTTGGAATTTCCCGGCGGCGATGATCACCCGAAAGCTCGCACCGGCTCTGGCCGCAGGCTGCACCGTCGTCCTGAAACCGGCATCGGCGACGCCGCTGACGGCCATTGAACTCGTCAAGCTGGCCGAGAAAGCCGGTTTCCCACCCGGTGTCATCAACCTCGTCACCGGGAAAGCGTCTGACATCGTGAATGCGTGGCAACACGATTCCCGTGTCCGCAAGCTGACGTTCACCGGTTCGACCGAGGTCGGCAAGACGCTCATGCGCGGCGCCGCCGATACAATGAAGAAAATCTCGCTCGAGCTCGGTGGTCACGCCCCGCTCATCGTAACGGCGCAGGCAGACCTCGACAAGGCCGTCCCGCAAGCCGTCGCCACGAAATTCCGTAATGGCGGACAGACGTGCGTCTGCGCCAATCGGATTTATGTCGAGCAGTCCATTGTCGATGTGTTCTCTGAAAAGTTCATTGAGGCCGTCGCGGCGCTCGAAGTCGGGAACGGACTCGATGAAGGGACAGACATCGGCCCGCTCATCGACGAGGCTGCGGTCGATAAAGTCATGAAGCACTTGGAAGACGCCCAAATCCGGGGCGGGGAAATCACGGGTGGCGAACAGCTCGACGGATTGTTCGTCCGACCGGCCGTCGTCCGCTATGCGAATGAGGATATGCTATGTATGAACGAGGAGACGTTTGGCCCCGTCGCCCCAATCGCGTCGTTCGATACGCTCGAGGAAGTGATTGAGCGGGCGAACGCGACCCCGTTCGGTCTCGCCGCCTACGTGTTCACACAAGACATCAACGAGTCCCTCTATTTGGCCGAAGCGCTCGAATACGGCATCGTCGGAGTCAATGACGGTCTCCCGTCGACACCGCAAGCACCGTTCGGTGGGTGGAAGCAGAGCGGTCTCGGACGTGAAGGTGGTCACCATGGCATCGAAGAATTTTTGGAAATCAAATATATCTCGCTTGGCCTTTAAAGAAATTCCGGTTGAACGCGATGTTCAACCGGAATTTTTTATGATTCGATATACGTAATCAAGTCGTTCGGCGTCGCAATCACATGATCTGCGAGAGCCCATTCATCCTCGTTTCCAAACCCAAAGCCAGTCAAGACGACCGGGAAGTCATGGGCCCGAGCCGCTTCGACATCCGATTTCCGGTCCCCGACCATCACATAGTCGTTCTCGCCGTGACGGAGGCGATGCGCCGTCAAAATGTCGGCTTTTTTCTCACCACTTACGGATTCGAGGCATTCTGGCGCCGTCATGAACTGGCGAATGTTTTGCGAGTCAAGAATCAGGTTCAAATAATGGACGCCGCAGTTGCTCGCGGTCGTCAACGTATGCCCTTTTTTATGAAGCGCCTCGAGCATCTCATAGATGCCGTCGAACAAGACGAGCTGTCCTTCCATCGCCCGCTCGAGCGTCTCATGCCGCAACTTGCGGATTTGGCGAATCTCTTCAATCGTCGCTTCCGGGATGACATGTTCCCAAAATGCGTTGCCGGCCAACCCGTAACCGGAACGGACCGCATCCTCACTCGGTTTCGGTAAATGCGGAAGTTGCTCCAACGCCTCGTGAATCGCTTGCGTCATCGGTCCGGTCGTGTCGACGAGCGTCCCATCGATATCAAATAAAATGACTGCCATTGTCTGGTCCCCTCTCTCTTTCCTATGTTCCTACCGTAGCAGATTCCCCTGAAAATCGAAAGCGGAAACGTCACTAGGCATAAAGTCTGGTGCTTACAAGTGGTCCCATCTTTTTTTACAGATTCTAAAAAAAAGGGAAATGGAACAATTACATTTGTTTTTTATAGTGAGGACTGTAGTGATTACATATGCAGGAGGCAGACAAATGAGCAAACAAAAATGGATGATCGCGACGCTCGCTTTCGGCTTAACGGCCGGCGCGGTCGTTGGCGGAAGCGGGATTCAACCAGAAGCTGGCGCGAACGCCAAACATAACCAGAAGCAAGTGAAAAATGTGATTTTTATGATTCCGGACGGATACTCCGCATCTTACGCCACCAACTATCGATGGTATGCGGACGAGGAAGAGACTACACTCGATCAACATTTGACCGGGATGATGCGGACGTATTCCGCGAACTCGAAAGTGACCGATTCGGCAGCCGCCGGGACAGCGATGGCGACCGGCGTGAAGACGAACAACGGCACAATCAGCATGGACCCGAACGGCAAGGAACTGACGTCAGTGCTCGAAAAAGCGAATCAGATCGGAAAAGCGACCGGACTCGTAGCCACGTCGACCATCACCCATGCGACGCCGGCCGTTTTCGCCTCACACGTCGCGTCGCGCGCGAGCGAGGCCGAGATCGCCAAACAATATATGGATGAGCTCGAGGTGGACGTCTTGCTCGGTGGCGGTCAAAACTATTTCACTACTGAACAAGAAGGCGGCTTGCAAAAAGAAGATTTGATTGCTCGAGCGGAGGCAGCTGGGTATACGTATGCAACGAATGCAGACGAGCTTGAAACTGCGAACGCTTCGAAGTTGCTCGGTCTGTTCGCACCAGAGGCGATGGCACCAGAACTCGACCGTGAGATGACCGAGGAGCCGAGCCTTGCCGAGATGACCACGGCCGCTTTGACATCCCTTAACCAAGACAAAGATGGCTTCTTTCTAATGGTTGAGGGCAGTCAAATCGATTGGGCCGGTCACGCCCACGATGCCGCTTGGGCGATGAAAGATTCTGAAGCATTCCATGACGCTTTCCAGAAAGCCATCCAATTCGCCATGAAGGACAAACAGACACTTGTCGTCGTCGCAGGCGATCACGATACGGGAGGCATGTCGGTCGGGGGTTATAATGAGTACGTGGCCAAACCAGAAGTGCTTCGTTCGGTCACGGCTACGGGCGATTTTATGGTCGATTCGTTTGATGAGTCGCTGACGAATGTTCGGGACGTCGTCGAACGATATACGTCACTCACGCTGACGGAAGCAGAAGTGAAGGCAATCCAAGCGGCCGAATCGCCAAAACGCACGCTCGTACTGAATGAAATCATTAGCAAACGCGCTTACGTTGGTTGGACGACGTCACAACACACGGGTGTGGACGTCCCACTGTATGCCTATGGTCCTCAGCACGACCGCTTCACTGGCGTTCTGGATAACACTGACGTGCCGAAGCAAATTATGCAGGCCCTCAAACTGAAATGATGTGGATGCGTACCAAAAAAACAGCTCTAGTTGAACATATTGTTCGGCTAGAGCTGTTCTCATTATCCACGCCAGAAATTCATACCACCTTTGACCGAATAGACGTCCGTATAACCTGCGCTCTTCAACATGGCGGCGGCTCGTTGGCTTCGCATCCCGCTCTGACAGATGACATAGACCGGACGGGCTTGATCTTTTGGATACTGGGCACTCGCATTGCCGAAGCCAGAGAGTGGCACGTTCTTCGCTTGCTTGATATGCCCACCTCGGTATTCGTGCGGTTCTCGGACGTCGAGCAATTGAATGTTCCGCTCTTCCGCGATTTTCCGTTTCAACTCATCGGTCGACACCGTGTTGACGCTCTTTCGCTTCTTCCACCAAAAATAAATCAATCCGATCACTACTGCAACAAACAAGAAATCAAGCATAGTCACGCCTCCGTTGGGTGTATTTTAGTTAATCTCATTATACCCCCTATGGTATACAAGTCAACGCGAACGCCTCACAAAAAAAGCTGTGCCTCAGGGCACAGCTTAAAAGTCGAGCAATGAATCGGTTTTCGGTTTGTTCTCTTCTTCAAGCGGAATTCCAAGGAACGCCGCCATCTGACGATCGAGCGGCGGCTTAGACTCGACCGGTTGGGCCACGGGAACCGCAGCTTGTTGCGTCGGAGCCGAATCAGCGAGCAGTAGCTCGCAATACCCCATCAGCTTGGCCAAATGGCGCTTCTGCGTCTCTCCGCTCGACTGTTCGATTTGTGTCATCACTTGCTTCATCTGCAGGATGACCTGTTGTTCCGTAATCATCTATCGCACACATCCTTTACCGTTCCATTCTGAAGCAAACGAGGGGCTGGCCGCAAGTCCGATGCTCGTTCAGACGTGAGTCTCCGCGCGCGTCGTGAGCCATGTCTGGAATGCTTCAAAATCAAACCGGACTTGATTGGCGTAAAATTGAGACCACCTTGTGATTTGACGGATGAATAGCGGGCGTGACACGCCGATGGCCGCCGCGATGCGTTCACTCGCCTCATAATCAAGCACGTTCGCATCCGCGTCGGCCCGGGCATGGATCTTGGCGGTGATTTCCGCCTGCACTTTCAACGTCTCGATGAGCGATTCCTCATTCTTGATGTGCTTCGCTTTCACTTTTCGCTTATACGGTGACCGCTGACGGACGTAGTATTCATTCCCATCAATCGTCAAATAGCCGAGATACGGGTCACGACTGTGCACCATGGCACGCTGGGCCGCGATGACGCGGGCTCCTTGATGCGATAGTCCGTCCTCAAACAATGGATGCGTCGGTAAGAAGAGAGATGGGACGGCCGATTGGGCTTGTTTCATTTCCAGGATGATATCCTCGTCATGTTCCTCGTCCGCGCCTTCAATCAAAATATAATAGCGTTCGAGCCCAATCGAAGCGGTGCCACTCTCACGTTTAATGGCAATATCTTTAATCTCGTAATGGTCGGCGTGATGGCGATGTTTCTCCGATAACGACGACAAATAGTCCGGCCATGCCTGCTTGATTTGCTTCTCCGTCTTCGGACTGACCGGAACGAGGTCGTCACTCGTCGCAAAGTAGCGCTCCTCGTCCCGCACTTCCGTCCGCTCGGCCATGAACGCGTCTTTCTTCTTCTCGGCCTTTTTAATCACTTTCTTGATTGCTTTGCACGTGTTCGCTTTCGTGAACTGGACTTCCTCGTCTTTCCCGTTCGCGTAGCGCTCGATTGCGCGTGCATACGTGTCAGCATATGTCTCGATGGCACGAGTCGCGTCAAAACCTGACTCGGCGGCAAACAAGTCAACTGAGATGGCCATGCGCAGGACGTCAAACAAATAAGAGCCGAGATACGCCTCATCAAAATCGTTCACATCGTAAATGATTGTCCCGGCGCCATCTTCGAACACACCGAAATTCTCAAAATGGAGATCTCCTTGAATGAACGTCGGATGGGACGCATCCGTATCGAACGCGAGCGGCACTTTCGCAAAGTCGTAATAGAACAAGTGCGAACTCCCACGGAAAAACGAGAACGGCGTCGCGCTCATCTTGTTATACTTCTCATCTCTGGCGGTTTCCGATAGATTCCGAATCGATTTGTCGTAATAGTCCAATACGGTCGCGAGCGTCTCACGACGGATCTGTTGTTTGACGGATGTGAACATGGCCTTCTCTCCTTCACGCATCGAATAAGTGCTTGTACTCTCCATAACCTGCAGACTCAAGTTCTTCTTTTGGAATGAAACGGAGCGCTGCCGAGTTGATGCAGTAGCGCAAGCCACCCAGCTCTTTCGGACCGTCATCGAACAAGTGGCCGAGGTGGCTGTCGGCTCCCTTCGAACGAACCTCCGTCCGGACCATATGGTGCGTCGTGTCCATGTTCATGTCGATGCGCTTCTCTTCGATTGGACGCGCGAAGCTCGGCCAACCGCAATTCGATTGGAATTTATCGCGCGACGTGAAGAGCGGTGTCCCATCGATGACATCGACATACAGCCCTTCACGCTCCTCATCCCAATATTCGTTTTGGAACGGAGGCTCGGTGCCGTTCTCTTGCGTGACTTTATATTGCATCGGCGTCAGACGATCTTTCAATTCTTTCTGAATCTTCTTGTCACTCCACGCTTCTTTCACGAACTTGGCCCGGCCAGAACCGACCCGGTACATCTCATAACGGAATGGGTTTTTCTTGTAATAGTCCTGATGGTAGTCTTCTGCTTCCCAGAACGTCTTCGCTGGGCGAATCTCCACTTCGATTGGTCGATCGAAGCGGCCTGAGTCTTCGATTTCTTGTTTTGATCGTTCAGCCGCCGCACGCTGTTCTTCTGAATGATAGAAAATCGCCGGTCGATACGATTCACCCCGATCGTTGAACTGTCCGCCACCATCGGTCGGGTCGATTTGACGCCAATAGATGCGCAACAGTTCCTCGTACGAGATGACTTCCGGATCGAACGTGACCTCGATTGCCTCTAGGTGACCTGTCGTCTCTGAACAGACTTGTTGGTAGGTCGGGTTGTCGACATGTCCGCCCGTATAGCCGGAAATGACGCGCTCGACCCCCTCATATTTATGAAACGGTTTGACCATACACCAAAAACAGCCTCCCGCAAATGTAGCTTTTGCCATAATAAATCCCTCCTTACTATGTAGTGTACCCAAAAAATCTCATCGACAACAAAAAACGAGAACCGCAAACGTGTTCTCGTTAATCTTCTTCGACCCGATTCATATGACGCATCACTAAAAATAAGATGACGCCGACAATAGCCGCCCCGAGAACAGTCAATGCCAGGTTGCCTCGAGCCGATAATGTATAAAAAATGGCTAATCCGATCAAGATGAGCGCGATCGGAATGAAGGCTCGTTTGAAATGATCCCAATACCGCACGGACAGTCCCCCTTTTCTCTCTATCATACCAAACTTATTTGTTAAGATAGAGTGGAAGATGATGTTCCATTTTAAAGGAGACACCTAATATGGAAGTTGAACGATTATGGGCCGAGCGCCCGACACTAATCTGAGAAAACCGGATGAACGAGGGAGATGACGTGTATACCATCGAGATCGTCTTTGCAGTCGATGCCGTGCTCCGACGGTACGTGACCGCCTTGACACATGCAGACGGGACGGAAGTAAACGTGTTAACGGCCGTCCGCGACGTCGTATTGCGTTTAAACGAAATTGATGAAGGACACGACCATTTCATCGAGACGGTAGAGCGTGAGGAATTGTACGACTTCATACAAGCCGGTGCCGTTCTAGCTGGTTATGAGACAACAGAAGACGTGACGGAAGAATGGCGGGAATGGTGAACACATTCTCTTCATTCAAAGAGCGTCAACTTGATTTGAATATGCTAAACTGAAACTAATTATTTCCATTTCACGTTAGGGGATGCGTTCATGCTCACAATCATCAACTCATTTTTTCTGAATCTGTGTATCCTGTTCACGTTATTCACGATTTCGTTTCTCCCTTTCCGCAACCGTCCACGACTCACACCGAAATCGCCGTTGAAAGGCAGAATCCTGCTCGGCGTTCAAACCGGGGTCGTCGCCTTGATTTTACTGGCGAACGCACTGCCGCTTGAAGGTATCCTGATTGATTTGCGCTCCATACCAATCTCACTTGCCGTCCTGTTCGGTGGATGGGTCAGCGGAACGGTCGCAGCCGTCATCTTTTTGACCGCCCGATTTTTGATGGTCACCGATGGCGCATATATCGGTTTTTATTTGGCCGTCTTGACGATGATCGGGCTCGTCCTTCCTATTAGTCTATTGCGACTCAAACTCGATAATACTCGCAATACGCTACTCATTTTCACGACAATCAGTGTCGCTGTTTTCGGTGCCGCCATCTATTACGCGTTACCGCTTCAATTGTTCTATCCCGTTATCTTTGCCTACGTCGTGATGGCATACGGCGGTGCCTATGCAGCTTACCGGTTACTTCAAGAACTGCGCCGTCACTTTGAGAACGTCCAGCATCAGCAACAACTTGCCCGGACGGACGCACTGACCGGCATCGCCAACCGGCGTCTATTAAATGAAGCCATGGCCAACTTGAACGTCGAGGCGAAAGAGTACGCACTCATTCTCGTCGATATCGATCACTTCAAGCGCGTGAATGACACGTATGGCCATGACGTCGGCGACGACGTCCTACGTGAGCTCGGTATGTTGCTCGTCGCCGAGAGCGAAGAGCGTCATCTCGTCGGCCGCTTCGGTGGAGAAGAATTTTTAATCATCATGCCGAACGCCAAAAAAGCCGAAGTGAGCTGTCTGGCCGAATCTATACGAGAAAAAGTCTCGACGTTCCCGTTCGAGACGAGCGCCGGGACGTTACATATCACGGTCTCGCTCGGCGCCTGCCATTTGAACGACATCGAAGTCGACAGCGTGTTGAAGCATGCCGACGAAGCGTTATATCACGCTAAGGAATCCGGTCGAAATCGCTTCATCTTGGCATCGTAATCGGCGCAACGTTCGCAACAGATTGCGGTTTTACGCAGTTTTCCCGCTTTACTTTCAACTAGTGAATCGGTACACTAGGCTAGACTTTGATTCGATGATTCTTACAGTTGATCATAGATTTGGACAGAAAAAGGGGAAACACATTTCATGACAGTATTGTTATCACTATTTGGTTTGATGTTTGTGGGATCGTTCATCCTCGACTATCAACGTGGCAAGACGTTCCGCCAGTCACTCTTCGGGGGAGTCGACACGATGAAACGAAACTTGTTGATCTTTTTACGTACGTCACTCTCGATGATGATTTTCATCGGCCCGCTCTTGTTCATCTCGATGTTTGCGTTCTCGAAGCTCGTCTCTTTCGAAACGGTCGCTGCGTTCATGATTTCCGTGCTCAGCATCGGGTTTGCGGAACGTATCATCGGGATGATTGTCGCACCGCTCGTGCGGACGTTCTGGCATCAGCACGGCAAGTTGATGCCGCTCTATCTCGACGCCGGCCTCTACATCTTCTTGCTGTCGATTCTCATCCTCGAGTTCTTGATGAACATTCCAGGTGTTGAACTCGGCGCATCAGCCATCGCTGTATTTTATGCGTTCGCGCTCTTCTATATCCGCTATTTGTTCAGCTTGATTCGCTTCACGTTCCGCAAGGGCGTGCCATCAAGCTGACGATTGACCGCAACCCGGACCGGTTGCGGTTTTTTTATCTCATTTTCTAATTGACAATGAGAATCGTTATCATCTATACTCAAGATGTAGCTCCCAAAAGCTTGACGTAACCGTTCCCCAAACCATTACGTCACGTGGATTCCCCTCCACGACACTCTTTTTGAAAGCAATGCGACAACCCCCATTTGTTGCACCCAAATTTGCCATCCAAAAAACGAGCGGCTCTCCGACGGAGCCGCTCGTTTTTTCATGCGAAAATATCTTGCTCGATTTGTTTCAATCCATAGAATACACCGCGGGACTGCATCAGTTCATCATACGTTCCTGTCTCTACGATGCGACCACCTTCCATGACGATGATGTGATCGAAGCGCTCGAGCCCGGTCAGACGATGGCTGACCATGACGAGTGTCGATGACTCGGCACGGCGGAAGACTTCGGCGAACACGTCCGCCTCGGTCCGCGCATCGAGGGCCGACGTCGCTTCATCGAGAATCCAGAGCACCCCGTTCTTCAAGAGCGCCCGGGCAATGGCGAGCCGTTGCCGTTCCCCGCCCGACAAGTTCGCCCCTTTCTCAAGGACAGGCTCATCAAGCGAGAAACCGAGCCGGACGCTCGCGAGCGCCGCTTCCATCTCAGCGTCGGTGAACTCTCCGGCTAGCGCCAAGTTCTCCCGTACCGTCCCGAAAAAGAAGTGGTTCTCTTGAAGGACGACGCTGGCTTCACGCCAGACCGATGCTTGGGTCACATCGTCCAACCGTTGCCCATTCAATCGGATCTCACCGGAATCGGGTCTGACGAAAGCGAGCAACAGTTGCAGGAGCGTCGATTTCCCTGAGCCGCTCGGCCCGACGATGACCGTCTTCGTCCCGCTTCGTAACGTCACATCCACGTCGCTCAGGACGTCTCGGTACGTATCCGGATAGCGATAGGTCACGCGCTCAAACGATACGTCCGGAGCGGATTCGAGTACCATGTCCGTCCGGGCGACTTCGGCCGCGACGATTGCTTCACTCGGCTCGACGACTTCGAGCAGTCGATCGGCCGCTTGCTTGCTGTCGGCAAAGTGGCCTGGGAAGACCGCCATCGGTGTCGCGTTCTCAAACGCGGTGAGCGACATCATAATGAGCATGGCCAAAAATAGGCCGTTTAACTCGCCGTCGACAACGAGATACGCCCCGATAGCAAGAACACCCCACGAGACGAGTAGGGATGCCGCCACGACGAGTGACGAGTTGAAGAACTGATTCGTCACATCCCGTTTCTGTGCTTCGGCGTAACGGTCACTCTGTTCGAGCAGCTCGCCGCGTGTCCGTCCAAGTTGATGATGAAGCAACAAATCGCGATATCCGTACATCATCTCTGTCATCCCACTCGACAGGTCACCCCGTAAAGCGCGAAGCTCGCGGTCGTGCTTGGCACGGATTCGGGCGAAGAACGCCGGAATCAAAAAACCGGTCACGAACACACCGAACAAAATCCAGAGGCTGACCCACATCGAGAAGTACGTGACGAAGAAAATCGTGCTCAAGAAGACGAGCACCAAGATAATCGGCGGATAGAATACCCGTAAAAAGTAGTTTTGCAAGCTCTCGACGTCACCGACGACGCGAGCAAGCAAATCTCCACTCCGATACTTGGCAAAGATGCTCGGCACAAGCGGTTCAAGCTGGCGGTAAAACCGGACCCGCAACTCGCTCAAAATCGTGAACGTCGCCCGGTGCGAGGCAAGGCGCTCTTGATAACGCGCACTCGCCCGAATCACACCGAACAATTTAATCAAGACGACAGGTACCATGAGCGCATAGAGCGGCGGTATGAGGCCGGCCCGTGAGACAAGATAACCGCTCGCCGCGAACAAGGCGACGGCCGCGATGCCGGCCACGTACCCAAAGAAGATCGAGAGGACGATATCTTTCTTCTCTCGCATCATCCATTTCGTGATCGTCCAAAGTGAATTCATCCTCTCACCCCTTTCTGTAGCGTGAACAAGTCAGCGTATTGCGGAACGCTGAGCAGTTCGTCATGCGTGCCTTGGGCGAGTAGCTTTCCATCGTCCATGAACCAAATCGCATCTGCCTGCTTAATTGTATGCAACCGATGCGCGACCGTGACGAGCGTCGCCTCACGCGACAACTCCTCAATCGAACGCCGAACGATTTGCTCCGTCACTAAATCGAGCCCTGTCGTCGGTTCATCAAACAAGATGATGCCGGGACGTTTCAAGAAGGCACGGGCCAAGGCGAGTCGTTGTCGTTCGCCTCCGGACAATCCATAACCGCCTTCACCGAGCTCGGTATGAATGCCGTTCGGCAATTGCGCGATGACATCGTTCAGTCCGGCTGCATTCGCGGCTTCAAGGATTTTTATCTCGTCGGCTGTTTCCCCGAGGGCGATATTATCAGCGACGGTACCGGCGAACAAATACGGATTTTGTGAGATGTACCCGATTGTGTCATACCATGACGAATCGGTGTATGTCTCGAGTGGTTCTCCGTCGACGAGGACACGTCCACTGTCCGGTTTGACGAGTCCGGACAACACGTTCAAAACGGTCGTCTTGCCAGATCCACTCGCCCCGACGAGCGCCACATGAGCGCCAGTAGGAATCATACCGCTCAATGGGTCCAGCGTGAAGCGTCCACCTTCATAGGCGAACGAGACGGCGTCGAGCTCGAGGTCGGGCGTCCGGCTCGTCAACATACGGTCGCCCCAGGTCAAACGTTCATCCGGTGCGTCGAGCGCCTCGAAAATACGATCGGCCGCCCCCATGCTACCGCGTCCGGTGTGGAACGCACCTCCGAGGTCTTTAATCGCCAAATAGTATTCCGGGGCCAATACGAGAATCAAAAAGCCAGAGAAGAACGTCAAGTTCTCCCAGACGACCATTTGGAGCGCCACTTCGAGTGCCACGACGCCCGTGCTGAGCATCGAAATGAACTCGAGCATGAGACCCGACAGGAACGCCGTCTTCAAGACGACCATCGTTGCGTCGCGGAAATCGAGACTACTCTTTTCAATCGCTTGCGCCTCGCGCTCGGTCCGACCGTATAGTTTCAACGTCGTCAATCCTTGCAAGACGTCCAAAAACTTGCCAGAGAACTGATTCATTTTCTCCATCTGCTGTTCCGACTTCTTCTGCGTCGCAATCCCGATGATGATAAAAAAGATTGGAATGAACGGTGCCGTCACCATCATGATGACGCCCGAGATCCAATGTTGACTGAAGACGACGACGAGAATGAGTAGCGGAATAATCGACGTTTGAATGACTTGCGGCCAATATTGACTGAAGTAGGCATCGACCTCGTCGACCGCGTCCATGAACACGCTCACCTTTTTACCGGATTGACCGGATAGTGACGTCTCAATCGGATTCGACGTATAACGGTCGAGCAGTTGCAAGCGGAGTGTTCGTTTCGCTTTCTCCGATAGACTCGCCCCAATCCTCCCCGACATATAGCCGAAACCAGCTCGTGTGACGAGTGCGAGGATGAGCCAGCCGAGCGTCGGAACGATGCTTTCAAACGATGCATTTTTTAAAAAGACTTGATCGACAATGTCGACAATTAAATAAGCTTGAGCCAAAATCGATAATCCAATCATCACTGCCGCGATGACGAGTCCGACGATATGACGTTTTTCTGCTAAAGCGAGAGCTTGCAGTCGTTTCACTGCGTTCATCCTTTCTATCAGTAAGGAAACTTTTCTTTGTGAGGATTCTCACTAATTATACCTGATGCACCCTTTCAAGGCGAACGCTTCGCTTAGCTAGACATGCAAAAAACGCCACGTTCCATACGCGGCGCCATCAAAGCGATTGTTCGAAATATTCAGGATGCCCGATGATCAATTGACGCGCATCGAATTGGAGCACGTCTTCTTTTCGCAAGCGCGATAAGATGTGCGACACGGTCTCTCGTGACGTGCCCGACAACCGCGAAATCTCCACCGTCGTGAAGGGGCAACGGACACGGACGCCCATCGCTTCCGGCTCCCCTAGGTCTTCAATCAAGTAATGAATCGTATTGAGCACCCGGTCGGTCGCACTTGGCGTGATGATGTCTTGGACACGGCGCTCGTGCAAGTCGAGAATCCGATTCATCTGTCCGACGATATGGAGCAACATCGAGGCGTTCCGCGAGACGAGCTGTTCGAAACGATCGGTCGGCATGTAGATGACCTCGATATCGGTCAACGCCTCGGCTGAATGTTGATAATACGGTTCCGTCATCAAACCGCGATACGGGAACAGTTGCTTCGGCTTCAAATAGTCCGCATATTGGTGGGTCGCCGTCTCGTTGCAACGCTCGAGCTTCACATACCCACTAATCAAGAAATAGACCCGTTCCCGGGGATCGCCTTCCATGAACAAGAGCTGACCTTTCCGATACACGCGGCAATACACATGCGGCAACAGCGCCTCGAGCTCTCGTGTGGCAGATTTAGCGAACACATCAAGCTGTCTCAACTCGTCTACCGTCCATTTTGGTTTCATGTCGCATCCTCCAATCCGTCTTGCCTCTCTTTTTTAGTATAAAACACCCCTTTTGTGAAAGCGCTTACAAAATCCGACGATTTTCTGACAAAAAAAAGAAGGGCATGATTGCCCTTTTCCGTCACAACAAATTATTCAGTCGAGCATCAATTCCATGATTGCGTCTTGCAGGTCGCGATCGAGTTCGAGCGCGTGTAAATCGAACAGCCATGCCTCAAGCCGTGTCTTCGCGGCGGCTGAGCGGTACAACCGATCTTTCAAATCGTATGAGATCTCGGCACGGTCCAAGAAACGATACAGCCGATCAAGACGATGGTCGTTCGCCGTCACGTCGACCGGGAGCTCGACGGTCAGCTCGTCCGTGATTGGACCGAGCTCAAGGCGTAGCGTCTGTGTCTCCCGTTTATATTCGCCGGATCCCGTCACTCCTCGAAGGAGCAGTGTGACGTTCCGTTCATCCGGCAACACCGACCGATCCCCCGTCACCTGGATATGAAGGCTTCGTTCCTCCCAATCGAGCGTGAACGTCGTCTCGGCGTAGGCTCCTGTCTCATAGTCGCGGTCCGTCCCATTGTCTTCGTAGAG
Organism: Exiguobacterium sp. E4787; assembly: GCF_018618375.1. Lineage (NCBI taxonomy): Bacteria > Bacillati > Bacillota > Bacilli > Caryophanales > Exiguobacterium > Exiguobacterium sp. E4787. Next base: position 90,060 of record NZ_JACSLY010000003.1, read on the forward strand.
CGTGAACGTGTTCGAGGCGCCCGGGAAGATGAGCACTTCCAAATCGGCCGGATTGTCGGTGTCGTTTCGACCCGAATGATGCGGTGCCATCGGGATGATGGCACCCGCTTTAGCGAACACCGCCTGCTCCTCGAGCCCGCGGAACACGCGAACCGATTTGTCCCCGCTGTAGCGATGACCCGTGAAAAAGTCGAACCAGTCGCCTTTCGGTAGCCAGACGTTCGTCGCCGCCACGTGTAGCTGTCGGTTCATTGGTTCGACAATCGGGGACACGATGAGTTCACTTCCGAAGTAATACTCATTCGGCACCTCATATGCCGCGTCTTCATCCGGATGCTCATAATACATCGGTAAAACGAGCGGCAAAGCACCGGCATGGTTGCGCCAGTTCATCGTATAGATATATGGAATCAATTGATGACGCAGACGCAGGAACGTCTTCATCGACCGCTCCGCCTCGAGACCGAAGCGCCACGGTTCCTTACCATTGAACGTGCTGAACGTTGAATGCAGCCGCATAATCGGGCTAAACACTCCGAACGCGACCCAGCGCGCGGCAAGCTCGTCGTCTTTCGACCCGCGGTAATGGCCGCCGATGTCATGGCTCCACCAGCCATAACCGATATTAGTCGCCGTCGCTGTAAAGTACGGTTGGAACGCCAGTGACGCCCACGAAATCAATGTGTCCCCCGAGAATCCGATTGGATAGCGATGACTGCCCGGCCCCGCATAACGGGAGAAGATGAGCGGACGATTGCCATCCCGGGCGATGTCGGCCGCGTGATAGTGATTCAACATCCAGAGCGGATCGAGCCCCTCCATTTTAGAGGTCGAGCCTTGTTGCCAGTCAATCCACCAAAAATCGACGCCATCGACTTCATGCGGATGATGCATCTGCTCGAAATAAGCTTGAATGAAACGTTTATCGGAGAAGTCGAACGGGATGCGGTCGCCGTGAGATGGATCGAGTCCCATCGCTTCCGCCATCGCCGCGTATTGATCTTCGAACGCCCGTACGCCGTCGGCTGGATGCAAGTTTAACGTGACGAGCAACGCTTCGTCCTTCAGCCACGTCAAGAAGCCTTTCGGGTCCGGAAAGAGGTTCTTATTCCACGAATAGCCCGTCCATCCGCTCCCATATTCCTCAGGGATATCGGTGACATGCCAATCCATGTCGATGACACTGACCGAGAACGGGATGTCTTCTGTCTTGAAACGGCGCATGAGCTCTTTATATTCCGTCTCATCATAACGCCAATAGCGGCTCCACCAGTTGCCGAGTGCTTTTCGCGGCAACAGCGGCGTTGGCCCCGTCAGTTGATAGAAATCACGCAGCGCCCGCTTATATTCATGTCCATAGCCGAAGTAATACAAGTCATGAATGCCTTGGCGTCGCGGTTCGACGAAACGGTCTTCCGTCATGACAAATGAGTTCGAATCATCGATGACGGCGTAGCCTTGCTTCGAGGCGATGCCTTCCTCGAGCTCGGTAGCCCCGTCGACATGGTCGAGCGTCCGGGCCGTTCCTTTCAACGTCCGTTCTGGTCCGTTGAACGTGTAACGGCTATAGTATGTGCTGAAGTTCCCTTTCACATCGATGTAGAGCGTGTTCGGTGCGAACGGTCCTTTCGTGTAATAGAGGTGGACGTGTTCCGTAATGATTTGCAGTTCCGCCTCATCTTCAATCACGCGAAACTCCGGGACTGCGAACGCCCGGTTAAAGACGACTTGGGTCGGCCGGTCCTCGAACACCCCATCTTCCGCGTATTCCATCCGAATCAGTTGGCTCGTCAGTACCGTGAAGCGATAGCAGCTCCCTTGGACGATTGCTCGATCATCTGCCTGCGGTTTCATTTGTTGCGTATAGACGTTCTCCTCTTCAAATAGACGCATAAGCTCGAGCGTTTCCGCTCTTCGTCACTCCCTTTCTAAATTGTGCAAACGTTTACACTCAAAATGATAGCAATGTCTAAATCGACATACAACATCCCTTCCCCATGTCGACGGATAAAAAACGATGTGTTGCCAATTCAGAAAAAAGCCACAGACGTTGATGTCTGTGGCGTTAAGCTTATTGTTGGAGCGTCGCGGCGAGTCGGACGCGCGTCCCGATTTCGCCTCGGACCGCCGCAAGGGCTTGTTCGAGCGACGTGATGACGGCGACCCGGTCGTGGCCTGACTCGGCGAACTGAAGGGCCGCCCGAACTTTCGGCAACATACTGCCCGGTGCGAACTGGCCCTCGGCGATATACGTCTCGAGCTGTTCTTTCGTCGTCTCTTCGAGCGCCCGAGCCAACGGGGTCCCGAAATCGACGAATACGTGCTCGACGGCCGTCAAAATGAGGAGCATGTCGGCGTCGACGAGATTGGCGAGTTTCGCAGCGGCAAAATCTTTATCGATGACCGCCTCGACACCGACATAACCATCTGGTGTATCGATGACGGGAATTCCGCCACCGCCAGAGGCGACGACGATGTGCTCATGGGCGACAAGGTCACGGATGACCGCGTGCTCGAGAATCGCCACTGGAAACGGACTCGGGACGACGCGGCGATAACCGCGACCGGCGTCTTCTTTGAACACATAACCGGTCGTCCGTTCCATCTGCTGCGCTTCCGCCTCATCGTAGAAGGGACCAATCGGCTTCGTCGGGTGACTGAAGGCACTATCGTTCGGGTCGACGACCGACCGCGTGACGATTGGCGCGACCGAACGTTCCAAACCGCGCGATCTCAGAGCTTTCGTGAGGGCATTCTCGAACCAATAGCCAATCATCCCTTGTGTCATCGCCCCACAAACATCGAGTGGCAAGGCCGGTGTCGCCGGACTGTCTGATGCGGCCTGTTGCAACATCAAATTTCCGACTTGCGGCCCGTTGCCATGGGTGATGATGACCTCAATCCCTTCGGCGACAAGCGCGGCCAGTGATTCCGCCGTCGCCTCGACGGCTCGAATTTGAGCCTCGGCCGTCGCATCTTTTCCTTGTTGAATCGCATTTCCACCTAGTGCGATGACTACTCGTTTATTCCGCATATTGGTTTCCCCCGATCAAAAGACTGAGATATTTCCCGAGACGATACGCACGACGGCCAAGATGGCGAGCGCGGTCAAGACACCGGCCACAATCCATTCCGTCTTCGTCAACGTCTTGATGCCGTTCTCACGCTGTGCCTTGATATAGAGCAACGTACCTGGTGCGTACAGTAAGGTCGTCAAGAGCAGATAGTCGATTCCAGCCGCATAGATGAGCCAAATCCCGTAAATCGAGGCGACGGCTCCGATGATGAGATCGCGGGTCCGGCGTTCACCGGCGTTGTAGCCGATGCCGTTCTTCGCGACTTTGACTTGATAGAAGGCCGAGAAGACGTACGGAATCAAAATGGCGCTCGAAGCGAGCGAGAAGGCGAAATTATACGCCGCATCCGAGAACAGGAACGTGAAGAGGAACAATTGAATCAATCCGTTCGTGAGCCAGAGCGCGTTGGCCGGCGCGCTGTTTTTATTCTCTTTCGTGAACCATTTCGGGAACACGCCGTCTTTCCCGGCCACGAATGGAATCTCGGCGGCAAGTAACGTCCAACCGAGCCACGCCCCGAGGACAGAGATGACGAGACCGCCGTTGATGAGCATCGCGCCCCACGGTCCGACCGCCGACTCGAGCAAGTACGCCATCGCCGGTTGTGAAGCGTTCGCCACGTTCTCTGGATTCATGAGACCGAGCGACATGACCGAGATGAGCAGATAGATGACGAGTGTCCCGAGCAACCCGATGACTGTCGCTTTTCCGACGTCCGAGCGCTTGCGGGCCCGTCCGGATAAGACGACCGCCCCTTCGACACCGATGAACACCCATAGTGTGACGAGCATCGTCGAGACGACCTGGTCTCTCACACTACCCCATGAGAAACCACCCTGGCCCCAGAAATCGAACGTGAAATTATCGAGATTGAAGAAGAATAAGGTGATGGTGATAAAAGCAAAAATCGGTACGAGTTTCGCAATCGTCGTGATGATGTTGATCATGGATGCTTCATGAATGCCTCGTAAAATGAGCGAATGAACGAGCCACAGCATAATCGAGGCGCCGATGATGGAGGCGATGTTTTGACCGCCTTCGAAGATTGGGAAGAAATAACCGACCGAGCTGAACAGGAGCGTCGCATAGGCGACGTTACCAAGCCATGCGGAGAGCCAGTAGCCCCACGCCGAGTTGAACCCCATGAACTGACCGAAGCCGGCCCGGGCGTAACTGTACACCCCGCCGTCGAGGTCTGGACGACGCATCGTCAAATTTTGAAAACTGAGACCGAGTGCGATAATCCCGATTCCGGTGATGACCCACCCAATCAAAATCGCCCCCGCGTTCGCACCTTGGGCCAAATCGGCCGCCAAGTTGAAGGCTCCCCCGCCAATCATCGAACCGACGACGAGTGCCGTCAACGCCCCGAGCCCTAATCGTCGATCCTTTTTCTCCGGTTGTACGCCTGCCGTTCCACTTGAGTCATGCGCTATTTTCGTAGACATTGAACTCATCCCTTTCGTTTAGTACGAACCGGAGGGGAAACCCCTCCCGTCCGTCAGCGTTCAAGCCATTCGTTCGTGTCGGTGAGCGTCGCCGCCATCACAGCTTTAATCGTGTGCATCCGATTCTCCGCCTGATCAAAGACGAAGGAATGACGACTCCGGAACACCTCGTCCGTGACTTCCATCTCGGTCAGACCGTATTCGGCATGGATGGCTCGGCCAACCTCTGTCTCCAAGTCGTGGAAGGCTGGCAGACAGTGAAGGAACATGACGTCTGAATTATTCGTCTTCGTGAGCATGTCCATGTTCACTTGGTAAGGATGGAGCAACTTGATCCGCTCGGCGAATTCCGCCTCTTCGCCCATCGACACCCACACATCGGTGTAAATCACGTCGGCGTCGGCGACCGCTTCATCAATACTCTCGGTCAACATAATTTTCGCTCCCGTCTCGGCAGCGACCGAGCGGGCAAAATCGACGACTTCATCTGACGGCCAGAGCGATTTCGGCGCGCAGATGCGCATGTCCATCCCGACTTTGGCCCCACCAATCAAGAGCGTGTTGCCCATATTGTTGCGTCCATCGCCGACATAGACGAAGCGAATGCCAGACAACTCGCCTTTCTGTTCTTTGACGGTCAAGAAATCGGCCAAGATTTGAGTCGGATGATATAAGTCCGTCAATCCGTTCCATACTGGGACCCTGGCATCTTTGGCCAAACCTTCGACCGTCTCATGGGCGAACCCACGGAACTGGATGCCGTCGAACATCCGTCCGAGCACGATGGCCGTGTCGCGCACCGATTCTTTTTTGCCGAACTGGATATCCGATTTCCCGAGGTATTCCGGATGCATGCCGAGATCGATGGCCGCCACGGTGAACGCACAGCGCGTCCGTGTCGATGGTTTTTCAAACAACAGCGCGACGTTCTTCCCTTCACAGATGCGATGCGGGACGCCTTGTTGCTTTTGACGCTTGAAGGCGGCCGATAAATCGATCAAATAGTTCAACTCGTCTCCTGAAAAATCGTTCAATGATAGAAAATGACGGCCTTTCAAATCAAAGTTGTACGTTGTGGACATGCTCGTTTCCTCCTCGTTAAATGTCTTCGCGGATAATCGGACAGCTCATACAGCGTGGACCCCCACGACCACGCGACAGTTCACTCGACATGATTTCGATGACTTCGACGCCCTCGGAACGGAGCAACTCGTTCGAGACGTAGTTGCGGTCGTAGGTGACGACGACGCCTGGGGCGATGGCGAGCGTGTTCGACCCATCGTTCCATTGCTCGCGGGCAGCGGCAATCGGGTCCCCGCCCCCACATGGGATTAAGACGATCTCATCGAGACCGAGTGCGGCTTTCAACACGTTCAACAGATCCGTTTGCTGCGTGATGTGAAGTTCGCCTTCGGCGTTCAACGTCAGTTCAAAGATATTCATCTTGCCTCCTGGACCTTGGATGAACGGATGAATCGTGAACTTGTCATGGTCGACCATCGTGAAGACCGTGTCGAGATGCATGAACGCGCGCGATTTCGGAATCTCGATGGCGATGACTTTCTTGAATGTACCGCCGTTTTTCAACAAGTTGAGGGCGACCCGTTCAATCCCTTGGGCCGTCGTCCGTTCGGAAATCCCGATGGCGACGACTTCCTTCGACAACACGAGTTCGTCCCCACCCTCCATCGCGAAGCGGTAGTCACGATCCGACCAAATCGGGATGTCGTGTTTCGCGAATCGCGGGTGATAACGCATAATATATTGCGTGAACAACGATTCACGACGACGAGCCGGCTCTTTCATCCGGTTGATGGATAGCCCGTTGCCGATTGCTGCCGCCGGGTCACGGGTGAAGTATAAGTTCGGCATCGGATCGAGATAGAACGGATACGTATCCTCAATCATCTCGTGTAAGTGGCGCCGTTTTTCGGGCTTAATCTCGGATTTCCGAATCCCGGCCATGACGGTTTCAATCAACTTTTCATTGTCGTAGGCGAGCAAATATTCTTTCAGCGTCTCGTACGAACCGTTGATATTTGATTTGGACTCTGACAAGATATCGGCGATGAAACGTTCACGGACACCCGGCAACGACAACGTCTCAGCCATTAAATTTTCGAGGTAGAGCACTTCGACGCCTCGGTTTTGGAGCACGCTCGCAAAGTAATCGTGTTCTTTTTGAATGACTGGAAGATGGGGAATGTCGTCAAACAGGAGTCGTTCCAAATATTCCGGGGTCAAATTTTCGAGTTCGCGTCCTGGACGTTTTAACAGGACGGTCCTGAGTTCACCAATTTCTGAATACACGTGGATCGGATGTTTCAGCGTCGTGTCCCGTGCGGTTTGTTGATCCGTCATCGATATCATCTCGCTTCCTCCTTGTGATTCGGGTGTGTTGCTACCCTTACATTATCAACTTACCCATTTCCACGATGGGCAAGTCCGACGTTCGGACTGTGGTGGATTCCACAGAATAGTGCATAGAGCATGACATGATTTGAATGAACAATCACTCGAGAAACGGTGTGGTTCCTCGAATCGAAGGAAAGTGACGTATACACGCTGTATAGATTGTGAAAAAAATTCATAGCGTTTTTTTGATTTTGTTTGAGCCTTTCGCCAGTCGTGCCATAATATAGACAAATGATGTGAAAAGGAAGTGAGTCGATGGCAATCGAACGTACAGAACGCGCCCGTCATGAAGCCCAAGTGACAGCGCTTATTCAAAAAGGGGACCCGGTCGATTTCCGCGACGTGTTCCTCACCCTCCACCCCGGTGAACAGGCCGACCTGTTCATCGAACTTGAACGTCCGGGCCGTGAGTTCGTCTATGAGGCGCTGTCCCCGGAAGAGTTTACTGACCTGTTTGAAAAACTCGAACTGGATGAGCAGGAACAGTTCATCCAAGAGATGCCCCGTCCGTTCGCCGTGCGTGTGTTGAACGACATGTTCTCGGATAACGCCGCCGACTTGATGACCGAGCTCCCTGACGACTTCATGAACGAACTGTTCGAGTTGATGGACGAGACCGAGGCGACCGAGGTCAAAGACTTGATGCGCTATCCGGACGATACGGCCGGTGCCATCATGACGACCGAGTTTATCGTGTTGAAGGCGGACAAGACCGTCGGTGCGACGCTCGAAGACTTGCGCGAACTTGGACCGGAAGCCGAGACAATCTATTACCTGTATGTCATCGACACCGATCGCCGGCTCGTCGGCGTCGTCTCGCTACGCGACTTGATCGTCTCCCCGCTCGACGTGCAAATCGCGGACATCATGGGCCGGCGCGTCGTGTCGGCCCACGTCCTCGCCGACCAGGAAGACTTGGCCCGGACCGTTCAGAAGTATGACTTATTGGCCCTGCCTGTCATCGACAGCGAGGACCATCTGCTCGGGATCATCACGGTCGACGATGTCATGGACGTCATCGAACGCGAGACGACCGAGGATTTCGAAGAGCTGTCAGCGACGAAAGGTTCGTCCGACATCAACATGGGACCGGTCGAGGCGGCGATGAAGCGGGCGCCATGGATTATCAGCCTCATGTTTCTCGGGATGATTACTGCGTCGACGATCGGCGGTTTCGAGGACACGCTCGAAACGATCGTCTTGCTCGCCGTCTTCATGCCGCTCGTCATGGGTTCGGCCGGTAATGCCGCCACCCAATCGCTCGTCGTCGCCGTCCGCTCAATCGCGCTCGGGACGATTAATCGAAAGAACGTGTTGAAAATGATTCGTCGTGAGTTCGGGACGGGGCTATTGCTCGGGTTCGCCTGTATGGTCGTCATCTTCGGCGTCATCACCGTCCTCTATGACAGTGCCTTAATCGGCATAATCGTCGGTCTGTCGATTTTTGCGTCGCTCAGCGTGGCGACCATCGTCGGGACGCTCGTGCCGCTCTTGATCAATCGATTGAAACTCGATCCGGCCGTCGCGTCGGGTCCGTTCATCACGACGGTCGTCGACAATCTTGGCTTAATCATTTATTTCACGGTCGCGACTTCGTTGCTTCGCTTTTTTTGACACCTGACCTCTCAGGTGTCTTTTTTTGTTGTGAGGTTTGTTACAGTTCTTTTACAAAAGAGAAAACGGGAAATAATCCTACTTCGTGAAGGGTAGTTATGAAAAAGTACTTATAAATAAGAAGAAGTTGAGGGAGGGAATGTCGTTGACCATTCAACAAGTTGTTTACATATTAATCACAGGGGCCTTATTCATGGGACTCGTCGCTTACGTGTCTTATCGCATGACGAAAGGGAAAGTCGAGAGTGCCGACGACTATTTCTTGGCCGGACGGGGGCTCACCGGCATCTTTATCGCCGGATCACTCTTATTGACGAACCTGTCAGCCGAGCAGTTAATCGGCTTAAACGGGCAATCGTTCGCCGGCAACATGTCGGCCATGGCGTGGGAAGTCACAGCCGGAATCGCCGCCATCATCATGGCGCTCTTTTTACTGCCGCGTTTTCTCGGAATCGGTATTTCGACAATCCCTGAATTTTTGAGCCAACGGTATGACGAGGACGTCCGCCGCTTGACGGTCCTGTTGTTCTTGTTCGGATATATGTGCGTCACGATCCCATCGATGCTCTATTCCGGCGGATTGGCCGTCCTGCAACTGTTTGACGTACCGGAATTACTCGGAATCAGCTTCGAGCAGTCGCTCTGGCTCGTCATTTGGTTCATCGGGATTATCGGAGCCGTTTACGCCATTTTCGGTGGTCTCCGCGCCGTCGCCGTCTCCGACACGTTGAACGGGATCGGATTAATCATCATCGGTTTCCTCGTCCCGACGCTCGGCTTCATCGCGCTCGGTGACGGCAACCTCGTCGATGGGATGAAGACGATTGCAACCGAGAATCCAGAGAAACTGAACGCGATCGGTTCAGAGAACGATTCCGTTCCGTTCTTGTCCATCTTCACGGGGATGATTTTTGCGAACTTGTTTTATTGGGCACTCAATCAATACGTCATCCAACGGGCACTCGGGGCGAAGAACTTGGCCGAGGGTCAAAAAGGGGTGCTTTTCACCGGCTATTTGAAGTTGCTCGTCCCGATTCTCATGCTGCTTCCAGGGATTATCGCGTTCCATTTGTATGGCACGAACGTCGATAAGGCCGACCTCGCTTATCCGAGCTTGATTGCCGACTTGTTGCCGATGTGGCTCATGGGCTTCTTCCTCGCCGTCTTGCTCGGTGCCGTATTCAGCTCGTTCAACTCGTTGCTCAATAGTATCGCCACCTTATTCGTGCTCGATATTTATAAGCCGAAGTTCAAACCGGACGCGTCTGACAAAGATTTGATTCGTGTCAGCAAATGGTTCGGGACGTTCGTCGCGCTCGTCTCGTTCTTCGTCGCTCCGAACTTGATGTACGCACCGGACGGACTGTGGGACTTGATTCGCCGCTTCACCGGTTTCTTCAACATCCCGATTCTCGTCATCGTCTTAATCGGGATGCTCGTGAAGCGCGTACCGCCGATTGCCGCGAAACTCGTCATCGGCTTCCACGTCGTCACGTATTACTTCCTCGTCTGGGGAACGGAGCAGTGGTTCGGCTTCGACCTTGGCATCAACTTCATTCACATTTACGGGATCTTGTTCGTCCTCGAAACGACCATCATGCTCGTGTTCGCAAAAGTTCGACCGATGCAACACATCAATCCGATTCGCATCGATCTTGGCCGCGTCAAGCCATGGCGTCATGCAATTTCGACTTCCATCATCCTTGTCGCGTCGATGATTTTCGTCTACTTCGTCTTCTCGCCGATCGGTCTCGCCTACGCAGACGGGATCGTCTCGAGCTGGTTCTGGCCGGCGACTGTCGCTTTGTTCGCTGTGACGGGCGTCCTCGTTTGGGCGTCGTATCGCTACTGGCTTCCGAAATATGAGGCTTACTTGACGAATCTCGGTACGACAGACACCGAACGTGAAGAAGCGATTGGTGAATAATGTATTTAGACAAACAGACGCGTTCCTTGCTGATATCTTTTAGCAAGGAACGCGTCTGTTTGTCTTACTTCTATTCTTCTGTTTATACATGTTTTGGTCCGCTTGATCATATAATTTCTTGAAATCGTTTAACTGCTCCTCCCAAGCTGCACCGACAGCGGCTGAAATGTAATTCGATTCAAACATGCTCCTAATGGAGACCGTCAAATCTAACAATTCATCTTGTTGTAGTTGATCAGTTAATACAACAAATTCGTCCCCTCCAATCCGATAAACGTTTTCGCTTAACCCTTGCAAGAGGAGTCCCGTTTTCTGAAGTAACTGATCACCAGCCGAATGACCTTGATGGTCATTAATTTTCTTCAAATCATTTAAATCGATGACTATCAATCCTACTTTTTTAAAAGAGAGACGATCAATTGTTTCGTTAAAGGCACGTCGGTTCAAAACCCCAGTGAGTTCATCATGACGGCTCACATATTCTAACTCCTCACGTTTCATTACAGCCGCTTCTACATTCCGAATGATTCCTTGTACAGCTACAATCTCACCATTTTTATAGATTGGGGTCGTGTATTCTTCAAAACGTAAGTAACGACCGTCATTAGTGCGCCAACGTTGCGAGATAGCCTCATCGTAACTCATCTTTCCTGAGACTTTATTCATGAGAAGTTGATAATCATCTGGGTGAATACGACGAAAACAATCATCTGGATTTTCGTAGTTTTCCGCTACAACGCCCTCACCTAGATACAAATCAAGGGAAGGACTTATGTAACGAAAACGAAACGTCGGTTTGACTTCAAATATATAGATGACATCTTTAACGTGGTTACCGAAATGTGCAAAGGCTCCGTCCACCTCTTTACGTGATTGAAGTGTCTTCTGCGCAACAAGTACCAAAATCAATCCAACTAATAAACCTAACCAAAATTGTTCCATGTTTTCCCGCTCCCCGTCTAAACGTACTATTCTATCGTATCACATTAGCGAAATGCCGCCTGTACCTTTTCCATTATTTAGGTTAACGTTTAAACATAAAGTTTATTTGTTGATAAATGTAAACTTAAAAATTAGAAGGTGGGGGTCAACCATGAGTCCTGACTGGTCACGCTATAAAGTCTCATCTACTTTTTCTGGATCGGCGCTCGTCATGCGACAAGACGACATCCTGTTCGACCGTCAACAAGGTTATGCGAATCGTGCGGAACGAATTGAAAATCGAACATCGACCCGATTCGGTATCGCTTCGGGCTGTAAGTTGTTTACGGCCATCGCCGTCTGTCAGCTCATCGAACAAGGCAAGTTGGCATTTACATCGACGCTCGGCGAATGCCTCACCATCGATTTTCCAACGTTCGACCCGGCCGTGACAGTCGAACAGTTGCTCACTCACACGTCCGGCATCCCAGATTATTTCGACGAGTCTGTCATGGTCGATTTTGAGGAATTGTGGCGGCAACGACCGATGTATCACATCCGGCAGCTACGTGACTTTCTCCCGATGTTCCAACACGAGCCGATGCGACAAGAACGAGGCGTGTTCCAATACAATAATGCCGGTTATATCGTGCTCGGCCTCATCGTCGAACAAGCGAGCGGGTTGATATTCTCGGATTATATCGAACGATTCGTGTTCAAGCCGGCCGACATGACCGATTCGGGTTACTTCTCGCTCGATGCCTTGCCGGCGAATACAGCGCTCGGGTATATCGACAACGCGGACGGCTCGTGGCGGACGAACCACTATTCCATTCCCGTCAAAGGCGGAGCGGACGGCGGCGCGTTCGTGACGGCACAAGATATGACCAAACTTTGGAGCACCTTGCTCGCTCATCGCCTACTTGGCGAGGAGATGACATCACGACTGCTGACTCCTCATGTGAAGGTAAACGATAAAGGCGCACATTATGGCTACGGTCTGTGGATTCAACTGAACGCGAAGCGACACGTGTTTAAATATCATGTCATGGGCTATGACCCCGGCGTCAGTTTTCATTCTGCGTACTACCCGGCCACAGACATCGTCTCGGTCGTCTGTTCGAACGAGTCAGATGGTGCGTTCGACCTCATGAAAGCCATTGAAATGAAAGTAGGTGAAGGTTGATGGTCATTCGTCCTTATGAAGAATTTGATTTTGAACAGATTCAAGCATTGAATGAAGCGGAAGGTTGGAGTCAACTCGTGCGACACCATGACTTGACGAAACAGGCGTGGCGGCAATCGAACGTTGCCTATGTCGTCGAGTCAGAAGGACTGGTGATTGCCTACTTGCGTGGGTTGACCGACACAACCGTGAGTCTCTACGTGTGCGAACTGCTCATCGCGGCCTCGCACCGTCGCCTCGGGATTGGCGAGCAGTTGTTGTCACACGTCCATGCGCTCTACCCCGAGACGCGTCTCGAGATGCTCGCGAGTGCTTCATCCCACACGTATTACGAAAAACTGAACTTCCGCCCGTTTTACGGGTATCGAAAGACGATTCACGAATAGGAGGAGCTGTCATGAAACTAGCCATCGTGACCGGTGCGTCGCGCGGTCTCGGCCGTGCCATCGCCGAGGAATTATTGAAGCGGGATTACGAGGTCGTCAATTTTTCACGGACGCAGGCGACCGATGCCTCGTTCCATCACGTCAAGGTCGACTTAGCTGATCCGACAAGCACACTGGCCGCAATTGGACAGATGAAGCCGCTCATCGAGACGGCAACGTCTTTGCTCGTCGTCCAAAATGCGGCGTTGATTGAACCGATTCATCGGGCCGGTCAATTGGACGCTGCGCAGCTCATCGCCCACGTCCAAGCCAACCTGCTCGCCCCGATGCTCTTGACAAACGCGATGCTCGCATACGACCTGCCCGTCTCGCTCATCCATGTGACCTCTGGGGCCGCCAAGCGCCCCATCTCGGGCTGGAGTGCCTATTGTGCGACGAAAGCCGGGCTCGATCATTTCACCGAGACGGTCGCCCTTGAATTGACCGATACGGACGACAAGGTCGCCTTGTTCAATCCAGGCGTCATGGACACCGCGATGCAGGAAAGCATTCGGGCCTCGTCAGAAGACGCGTTCCGTGACGTTGAACAGTTCCGCTCCTATGTGACGGAAGGACGATTGCGCACCCCTGAAACGGTCGCCCGCATCTTGGCGAAACACTTGCTAGACGAGCCGTTCGAGAATGGCAAGACGTATTCGGTGTATAACCTAGACTGATTTTTCACCTGGTATAAAATTCAGCCACCCTTTTTAGGTTCAACCGCCTACACTAGAGACAGATGAAATGAGAAAGGGTGGCTAAGTCATGAAGACGATTGCAGGAGGATTATTATTTTTCGGCTTGTTCAGTCTCGGATTGTCGTTCACGATGATTGGGGACACGGCGATTGTCGGAGCGCTGGTGAGCGGTGTCGCCATCTTATGTAGCGTCGGACTTTGGTTCGGAGCGACAGAAGTAACGCGCATCCGTGTTGCTCTCCTCGACAGCAAAAAAACGTCTTTCCCTGAATGAGGGAAAGACGTTTTTGGATTCATTGATTGTCTTCTTCTTCGTAATCATCATCAGCATATTCCTCGAAATCGTACTCTTCGAAGTCCGCTTCATCGATAAAGATGTCGCGGTCATTGACGACGTGAATCGGACCGTTGGCCACATCGATTCGAATCGTCCATGCCCATGGAATGCGCAATCGGCTATAAACACCTGTCCAGAATTCCATCGATTCTTGCTCGTATCGTTCGAACTCTGCCAGCAACTCTTTAAAGGTTACCCCTGACAACTGAAAGTTTGAGTCTTGGATTCGCTCGAGCGCATTATGTGTCGCCTCGAGTTCCGCCGCACGTACCATCTCTTCGGCCGTTGCCATCTCAAGAATGGTACCATCCGGTGGCAGAATGTCGTATACGTTGAACAATTCGCCTTCTTCTACTTCTTCATCAAACTCATAGTCGTCGTGCCGCATGCTTCATTCCTCCTCACTCTAGTTGAATCTCTTTCATTGTACCATTCCACTCCCTGTTAGAACGAAACATTCGTGTATATATTTTGGCAGGTAGGGAATCATAACAAAGGAATAGAATACGGATCAGCGAAAGGGGCCAATTGACCATGAACGAATCATTTCAAGCACTCGTCCTCGACAAGACGGATGACCATCTTCACGCCAAGGTGACGGACGTCAAACTCGACGCGCTTCCAAAAGAAGAAGACGGTAACGTCCTCGTCGAGGTCCATTATTCCGCACTCAATTATAAGGACGCCCTCGGTCTTACCGAACCCGGAAAAATCATTAATCAATACCCGTTCATCCCTGGATGTGAATTTGTCGGCAAGGTCGTCGAGTCCGATCATCTCGACTTCAAAGCCGGCGATGAAGTCATCGCCACCGGTTTCGGGATCGGCGAACGACATTTCGGCGGATTCAGTCAATTTGCACAAGTTCCCGGAAACTGGCTTGTAAAACTGCCTAAAGGTATGGACATGCGTGATGCCATCACAATCGGGACACCTGGATTGACAGCCATGCTTTCAATCGATGCGCTTGAGTCCGCTGGCGTTCGACCAGGGGAAGAAGTGCTAGTAACAGGTGCAACTGGAGGCGTAGGCAGTTTTTCGATTATCTTACTTCATAAACTTGGCTATCACGTCATCGCATCCACAGGAAAGACAGACTCCCCTTATTTGCAAGCACTTGGCGTTGACACCGTCATCGATCGACACGAGCTTGAGGGAGCGGTTCGTCCGTTAGCTCGACAGCGGTTTGACGCGGCAATCGATTCGATTGGCGGGGCCACTCTTGCGAATATTTTGAGTCAAACGCGTTATGAAGGTGCCGTTGCAGCTTGCGGACTTGTCGGCGGTTCCGACCTTCCAACAACTGTTTATCCGTTTATTTTGCGCGGAGTCAAATTAATCGGCATCGACTCGGTCATGCAACCCATCGTACGTCGTCTGAAGGCGTGGGAACGACTGGATGAGCTGCTTGATTCTAACGTGCTCAACCATATGATTCATGAGATTCCGTTGCATGACATCCCTCGCCACGCTGAGGCGATGATGCGCGGCGAACTGAGCGGTCGGACCGTCGTTCGGATCCATGACTAACAAACAGGGCTGAATCCATCGATTCAGCCCTGTCTCTGTATTCTCCATGGTGGTGGAATTATAACGTGAATCCGGCTGGTGCGTCTTTGACGACGACGATCACCTTGCCTTGGTCTAATTTTTTCTCGAGTTGATCCGCTTCGGTCGATGAGAAGCCGAGCTGTTCGAATTGGGCTCGAAGCTCGTCCCCTTTTTTACGGAACACATTTTTCGCGGCCGTCCCCAGGCCGACGTCTGATGCCGTCACCGTATTCGCGTCGGCATTATCGGCCACACGGTCGGTCCGGTCATCGTCATGGGTGATGACATAAATGTGCTTGTCCTCAATCCCTTTCGCTTTCATCGATTGAATGGCGGTCACGACTTCTTCATCATTTGTGAACTCTTTGTACAAAACTGACATGTGTAGTTCCCTCCTTCGATAGCGTTACAGTAAGAGTAATTACCTTCTTTTCCTAAAATGACACATTAAAAAACGATGACAGCTGTCATCGTTTCGTTAAACGGCCGGTTCTTGGCCTTTTAATTTTTTTAATTCATCGAGCAAAATGTCCGATTCGTTGAACGGAATCGACTCTTGTCCGACTCGTTCGACATGGTCATGACCTTTTCCGACGACGACGATCCGTTTCCCGACGAGCGCTTGTTGCGCTGCATGGCGCAAGGCATCTCGCCGTTCCTCGAACGTCACGTAATGCGTGTTCGAATCAACACCTTCGAGCAATCCATCGATGATGTGCCTCGGGTCTTCCGTCCGCACGTCATGTACTGTCACGATTAAATCGTCTGAATAGCGGCTCGCGATTCGACCCATCTCTGCCCGCTTCGTCGGATCTCGGTCTCCGGCCGCACTCAAGACGACAACGAGTTCACGTTCCCCTTGCTGAAGCGTCGATAGACACTTCTCGAGACCATCAGGCGTATGGGCATAATCGAGATAAATCTCGGCGTCTTCCGTATCGAGTCGTTCGAGCCGACCTTTCGGAAGCGTGAGTCCCGGCACGTTGGCGATGATTGCACGCAACATCAGTTCCGACGTCGAGACGAGACCGATGGCTGCGGCCAAGTTGGCGGCATTGAATGCGCCCATGAAGCGGACCGGCGCCTCAATCGTCAGTGCGTTCATTTTGACGACTACCGTTTGGTCATGCCAAATGACTTGGATATCGGCCGGTACGTCCGCATGCGTGCTATACATGATACGTCGACGGGTCGGGGCAAAGGCGGCCATCGTTTTACTGGCCGGGTCTTCGGCGTTCAAAATAATGGCGTCCCCGTCTGTCGTTTCGACTTGTTCGAATAATCGGGCTTTGGCCCGGGCGTACTCGTCCATTGAGCGATGGTAATCCAAGTGGTCATGCGTCAAGTTCGTGAACGCCGCCGCGTGAAATCGGACGCCTTCGACACGTCCTTCCATCATTGCATGCGAGGAGACTTCGACGACACAGTCGGTCACGCCGGCATCCGCCATCTCGGCCAAAATACGATGTAAGACGACGGCTTCCGGCGTCGTATTTGGTGTTTTTAATGTTTGATCTTTATAACGTGCTCCAATCGTACTGACAATCCCGACCGGTCGTCCGGACAGACGAAATAGATCATATGTCAATGTCGCGGTCGTCGTTTTGCCATTCGTACCGGTGACACCGTAAATACGCATCCGATGTGAGGGGTGGTCATAAAAGGCACTGGCCACCACACCGGCTGTCCGCTTCGTGTCCGCGACGACAAGGTTCGGCACCTCAAGATCAAGCGGGTATTCCGAGATGACAGCAACCGCTCCTTTGGAGACGGCATCCTCAGCGAATTCATGTCCGTCCACCGTATAACCGCGGATACAGATAAATAAATTCCCTGGACTGACCTTTCTGGAATCTGTCTCAATTCCGGTCACCCATGGATCGCGTTCGATGTCATCCATCTCATTTTCTAGAATGGCGGATAAACGTTTCGTCCTCATGCTGTGTACTTCCTTTCTCATGGGTGTCGCTAGGTTCGCAAACCTTATCGTCATGGTACTAGATATTAGGCTGTAATGGAGATGACAAATATATTACTTCCCTTTTTACGTGCAATGCAATCGCCCAACCAAAAAATTCCTAGTCCAGGACGGGACTAGGAATGTATTTCGTTGTCGGTGAACCGAAGTCCTTGCTCATGAAGCGCGGTTTCCAAGATCCGCAGCACACTTGGCCCGACCCCATGTAAGGCCGCAATCTCTTGCTTCGTATACGTGGCCAACTGTTCGAGCGTATCGATATAGGCGGCCTTGAGCGCCCGTTCGGCCGGCGCCGAACATTTCGGAAGTGGTGTCATCCAATTCCCTCCTCTCGTCCTGAATCTCGTTCGATCGTCGGGAGACAGGCGAGGACACGTTCCATACAAAATGTCCGACGGGCCTTCTTGCGTATATCCCACGCGACAAGTCGATCGCCTTGCAGCTTCATCAGTTTGACGCGTCGCTTTGAAATGACCCCGTTCCGATCGATATACACCATTTCTACGACTTGTCCGTTCCGCATCCAACGCATGACTTCTTGCCTCATCTGATCTCCCTCCTTTTGTTACCTTTATTATATCGAACATTTGTTCTCAATTCCAGTCTAGAGGTGTGCGTTTGAGCGATTTGCCGTATGCTAGAAGAAATGAATCTTTTGCGAAAGGAGTACGCCCGTTATGACATATGTCATGTTGGCCGTTTTGGCCATCGTCCTATTCATCTCCATGATTTATGCCGCCAAAGCCTTGCCAAATTTACGAAATGTCTTATTCAACCGCGGCAGCCTGTTCGGCCAAGACACCGAGACCGTCACGTGTCCGAACTGTAAGAAAACGTTCAAACGGTCCGGTGGGAACACCCAGACATGCCCTCACTGTTATACGTCGTTTTAACCCAAAAACACCCGCCTGGCCGCTAGACGCGGACCTCGGGTGTTTTTTGAATGTGCTCGAATCAGCAAGTAACCGTTTACGCTCACCTTATAAGTGAAATAAGAAGGTTCCGTCATTTTCCCGCAACTTAACCCGAGATAGTCTCATTCTTAAAGGAGTTCACCATGTCATTCATATCCGATCACGATTTATACGCACGATTGTTAAACCGCGACACTTCCGCGCTCGAACTGCTGTACGACCGCTATGAGCGCATCTTATATTCGCTCACCCTCCGCTTGACGACGCGAGCCGACTGGGCCGAGGCCGTCCTATTCGAGGTGTTCACCGAGCTTTGGAAGCATCGTCTGCCGCTCGATTTGACGACCCATCGGCTGAGAACGCATTTGTTCGAGCGGGTGGAGACCGCAGCGCTACGTCTAGTCGCCAGCGCTTGAGTTCGTCTATCGCATTGCTCGATGCAACACTTCTAGAATCCCATCCGCATACATGCCCTCGGTGACACGACCATGTTCTCGTTTGGCTTCTTCCGTCCCGTTACCAAGCACATAGCCGTTACTGACATACCCCAACATTCCTAAATCGTTCCCACTGTCCCCGAACGCGTAGGCGTGCTCGGTTTGAAACGTATATCGGTCGCACACGTAGTCGACTGCAGCGACTTTCCCCGCCCCTCGTGGGATGAAATCAATATCGTAGGCGTCTGCCGGATCCCCGGCGAGCGGGTTGCAACGACTAACGTTGACCGCGATTCCGAAGTCACCGGCACTCGAACGAATATGCTCGAGCTCCTGTGCGCTCTTGCCGAAGTAATAATAATTGTGCATCCAGCCGCTTGTGCCAAGATTCGTCTGTGGTTCAATCGTGAGTGTTCGCCCTAGCCTGTCGACGACTTGGGTGACGCGGTCTGAAAAATCATCGGGAAACCGTGACGAATAACCGGGATCAAGCTCCAGTTGTCCGGACGCCGTCACTTGATACAGCTCTGTCCCGAGACTCGCCGCGATTCGATGTGGGAAGTAACGCATCTCGGCCCGCTTCACTTTCTCCATAATCGTCTCGAGCGAACTCCCCGTCACCCACATCGTTGATAAGCGATGTGAATGATGATCGAGAAAATCTTCGAGTTGCCGCAAGCGCTCCAACTGCTTTGCGGAACAAGCATGCGGGAAGTACGTCTCGTCGAAATCAAAACAGATGAGCGTCCGTCCTTCCTTTGTAAATCGTTTCATCGTCATCCTCCTTGTGTCGCCATACCCCTTCTCGTATAGTAAAAGGAGAAAGGACGTGCAACATGAAAAATCGTTTAAGCCGCTACTACTGTCAGTATAGCGGAATCGTGATCGGGTTCGGACTTGTCTTCGCCTTTTTGTTCGGCATACGGACATATTCATTTTGGCAACAATGGCTCTCGAACGGACCCGCACTTCTCGTCACGCTCCTCACGGCGACGTTCATTAGTTTTATGACGTATCGACTGCTCAGCGCCTTGAATTTGAAACTCTTCCGCCGCCTCGGCGACGCGACGTCGACATGCTCCCGTTAAACACGGGACTACATAACGACCGTTCACAAAATAGTCACCTCAAATAGGCATCCATTTCACGGTTTCATCCGTTAGATCAATACAAGGGATTCCCTTATGGATAAAGGAGACAGCCATGACTGATATTGAACTGTACGAGCGCGTCAGGCAAAAAGACAAACAAGCGCTCGAGGCACTTTATGATCGCTACGAACGAATCCTGTATGCCTTTGTCATGCAGTTGACGAAAGACCGCGACCTCGCCGAAGAAGCGATGCAGGAAGTATTCATCAAGCTGTGGCGCGGCGGCGGCGTATATGATGACTCAAAAGGAAAATTCAAATCGTGGCTGTTCACGATGAGCCGTCATGTCACGATCGACTTGATTCGCAAACGAAAACCCGACCTGCAACTAGACGAGTCTTACGCTGAAGCCATCCCGTCCCCGGCCCCGTCCGTCGAGACCGAGGTCGAATGGCAAGAAGAGCGAACGCAAATCGAGACGGCGATGGCCGAACTGCCGACCGAGCAACAACAAGTCGTCCGTCTCATGTATTTCCAAGGGCTCAGCCAACAAAAGATCGCCGATGCGTGCGATATTCCGCTCGGTACCGTAAAAGGAAGGATTCGATTAGCGTTGAAACAGTTACGAAGGCATCTATCCCATGATTTGATCGATAAGGAGGTGGAACGATGAACGCTTGTGACCAATTGATCGATTATTTCAACCAGCATTTGACGGAAGACGAACGCATCCGGTTTGAAGCGCATCTCGCGACATGTCAAACGTGTCAAGAAGAGCTCGAACAACTCGAGGCCCTCGTCGGCGGCGTCGCGTTCCTCTCTGAACCGGCTGAACCGCCGAGCGGGATGAAGGCACGCATCCTCGACAACGTGTTCGCTGAAGACGATACGAATACGGAGGCAGAGTCGAAACCAGACGAACCGACCCCGGTCACCCCATTCACGGCATCGAAGAAAAAACAGAAGACGCCATGGGGAGCGCTCGCTCTCGCAGCCGCACTCGTGCTCTCTTTGATCGGGAACGGCTATCTGCTATTGAACCAAGATGACCCGAGCGGCATCGCCTTGACCGAGACGGTACCACTCGAAGGCGACTCAGAAGGCGTGGCTTATCTGGCCGAACAGGACGGTGAGCGTCAGCTCATCGTCCAAACGAACGGACTCGATGCGCTCGAAGCGAACGAGGTATATCAAGTTTGGCTCATAAAAGACGACTCCCCGATTCCGACCGGGGCGTTCGTGACGGATGCTAAAGGCAACGGGACCGTCATCTATACACTCGATTCGACCGAGTCGGAGACGGACTGGGACACCGTCGCTGTCACGAAAGAACCTGAGCGAGGCAACACGGCACCCGAAGGCGAAGTCGTCCTTATTGCCAGCCTATAAGCAAAAACCGAGTGACCGGACGCTTCGAGCGTGCGTGTCATTTGGTTCTTTTTTCGTTATGATGATAGAAAAGGAGTGGTACATATGCGTCAGCCTAAAATTGGTGTCGTCGGTCTCGGCGGCATCGCTCAGAAAGCGTACTTACCGATTTTGACGAACAGCACGTCGTTCGAACTCGTCGGTGCCTTTTCCCCGACCGTCGCCAAACGTGAGGCAATCTGTCAGGCCCACCGGATGGAATCATTCACGGGACTTCCCGAGCTCGCGGCGTCCGTCGACGCGGCGTTCGTCCACAGTTCGACCGAGACACATTTCGACGTCGTCTCTTATCTGCTCGCACACGGTGTCGATGTGTATGTCGATAAACCACTCGCCGCGACGATCGAACAAGCGGAACATCTCGTTGAGCTGGCCGAGCAGACGAACCGTAAGCTCATGGTCGGCTTCAATCGCCGGTTCGCCCCGATGTATCAGCACGTGAAAGCAGCAGCCCCATTCCACACGATCGACTTCGTCAAGCATCGTGGCGACGGATTGCGTGGCCACGACTATCAGTTCACACTGCTCGATGACTATTTGCATGTCGTCGACACGCTCCGGTACTTCGCCGGAAGCGAGTTACGCTTAGTGACGGGCCAAATCGCGACGACCGAGGCGAACGGTCTCCATTTCGCACGTCACGTCTGGCAAGACGAGCACGGACTGCACACGACGTCGATGCACCGTAAAGCCGGGACGAATCATGAAGGACTCAGCGCCATCCGCGACGGACTTCGCGTGACGGTCGATGAGATGGTGACGCTTCAACGGTTCGAGCACGGCGCCCATTCGACGAAGACGTTCGGGTCATGGGACACGCTCCTGACCCAACGCGGGTTCCAAGGGGCGATCGACCACTTTATCTCGGCAGTGACCGAGGATACGGCCATCATGACGGACGGTCGTGAGGCGCTCCTCACACAACAGCTGGTGACGGAGCTGTTCGGCTCACACTAAAGGGAGGCGTATCAAATGGATTTCTTTTTCTACATTATGGTCATCGTCGTCGTGTCCATCGCCGCAGACACGTTCAACAAGACACGGAAGGCGCGTTTAGAAGAGCTTCGACTCAAAATCGAGCAAGAGAAACTCGCGATTCAGCGGCTCGAACTCGCGATGAAGCGCGACGAAGACAAACTCGACCATCACGGTTTTTAAAAAGACGATCGGCCCAGAGCGGGCCGGTCGTCTTTGGTTATAAAATATGGCGCTTCTCAGTTTGACGTGTCTCGCGGGTCCGCTTTTGCCGTCGCTCGGCGAGTGTCGACCACGTGACGGCCGTGACGATACAGGCGGCGCCGATAAAGAAGTTACGGTCGAGTCGTTCGTCGAGGACGAGCCAGCCGAGGTAACCCCCGACGAGCGGTTGGAAAAAGAAGAATAATGACCCGACGCTCGCATCCATGAGCTCGAGCCCTTTGTTCCAAAAGAAGAACGCCCCAGCTGTCGAGATGACGCCGACATACAATACGCTCATCCACAGCACCATGGTCATATTCGGTAAGCCGGATGCGGCCACTTCCACTCCCATGAGCGGCGTCATCAACACGAAGGCGATACCGATGGCGAACGTCGTGATCGTCAACGACGACATCGTCTCGGATGCGATTTTCACATAGATGGACATGAGCGCCCACGTGATGGCCGCACCGACCAAGACGAGGCTCCCCATGAAGTATGTGCCTTCGACGTGCCAGCCGACGACGATGATGACCCCGAGCGTCGCCAGCAAGAGTGACCCGATTTTGACAGGCGTGAGCCGTTCTTTCAAAATGACTCGGGCGAAAATGACCATAAACGCCGGGGTCGCCGCCGTGACGAGCGATCCCGTATGGGCGTCGGATAGTTTCGTACCGATGAACTGAAACGAAATCGAGGCGATGTACCCGATGACTCCGACGAGCACGATCCATTTCCAGTCGCGCCGATTGATTCGCTCGCGTCCGAACACTCCCCACATCGCCAATAGGACGATAAAGGCGACGGCATAGCGCATCCAGATGAGCGTGAACGGCTCGATATAACCAAGCGCATATTTACTGACGACGTACATCCCGCCCCAAATACTCGCGGCGAGCGTTAAACTGATAGCACCTATCCATTCCTTGCGCATGACGTCTCTCCTCTCTGATTCCTTAACAATACGACATCAGCTCCTAATATTCCTGTCTCCTTAGTTGTCGAACTGACCGAAATCGCTTACACTTATTGTAATGATGATTGAAAGGAGGGAGAAAGGTGAACTTTGTCGGACGTACGCATTGGTCAACAGAACATTTGTACATTTTGCGTGCGATTTTTCACGATGTCGCATAATCACAGGACCCGTCTGTCCTTTTTTAGACATTGCTGAAATACGACAAAGCGCCTCTCTCTTGCCGAGCGCTTCTTTGCGCTCGGCTTTTTTGATAGGCCTCTACTCTAGGAGGAATCACTCATGTTAATCGAGTTACAACACATCCAAAAACAATTTGGCGGCCATGCCGTCTTGAGCGATGCCAATCTTCATGTGAACGCCGGCGAACGAATCGGGCTCGTCGGACGGAACGGGAGCGGCAAAACGACGCTTCTGCGTCTCATCGTCGGCGCCGATTCGCCAGACGAAGGGACCATCTATCGCAAGCAACGGTTGCACATCGGCTATTTGGCCCAAATTCCGGCCCATCCCGGTAAGTCAGGTCGAGACGTGCTCTATACCGCATTCGCCGAGTTGACGCGACTCGGTGACGAGATGAGACAGCTCGAGGCCATGATGGCCACAAGCGATGACATTGAATCGCTTCTCGAGACGTACGGTGCCTTGCAGACCCGCTATGAGAACGGCGGCGGGTACGTCATCGATTCGAAAGTGAACGCGATGATCGACGGGCTGCGCCTGACCCGCTTCGTCGACAGACCGTTCGATACGCTGAGCGGCGGCGAACGGACAAAAGTCGGGCTTGCCTTGGCACTGCTCCAAGAACCGGAACTGCTCATCCTGGACGAACCGACGAACCACCTCGATTTAGAGGCGATGGCGTGGCTCGAGGCGTTCCTGCGTGACAGTCCATCCACCCTACTCCTCGTCTCGCACGACCGGGTATTCCTCGATGCGGTCGCCACGCGCATCGTCGAGTGTGAGGACGGGGAACTGACGAGCTTCGACGGCAATTATAGTGCCTTTATCGCGCAAAAAGAAAAACGGTTGCTCGATCAATTCCACGCCTACACGGAGCAGCAAAAGAAAATCAAGAAGATGAAAGAGACGATTCGCCAGCTTCGGCAATGGGCGAACGAGGGCAATCCGCCAAACGAGAAGTTTTACCGCCGCGCCAAATCGATGGAGAAGGCGCTCGCCCGCATCGAGACGATTAAACGGCCTTGTCTCGAAGCCGTACAACCAGACATCCAGTT
This sequence comes from Exiguobacterium sp. E4787, assembly GCF_018618375.1. Lineage (NCBI taxonomy): Bacteria > Bacillati > Bacillota > Bacilli > Caryophanales > Exiguobacterium > Exiguobacterium sp. E4787. The sequence goes on from NZ_JACSLY010000003.1 coordinate 114,900, forward strand.
CACAGCGAACGGACGGACCGGGCGCGATGTGTTCGAGGCGACCGATGTGACGGTCAGATACGACCGCACCGTCTTCGAGCATGTGTCGTTCTACACCGGTCACGGGGAGCGTGTCGCCATCGTAGGTCCGAACGGGAGCGGAAAATCGACACTGTTGAAAGTGTTGCTCGGCCAACTCGAACCGACCTCGGGTACGGTAAGACGAGCGGAACGCGCCCGCATCGGCTACTTGTCCCAACATATCGACTTCGAGGACTCCCACCGGCTCATCGAGGCGTTCCGCGACCGGATTGCCGTCGACGAGGGCAAGGCCCGTCAACTGTTGGCCCAGTTCCTCTTCTATGGCGCGAGCGTCTTCAAACCGGTCAAAGACTTGAGCGGTGGCGAGAAGATGCGGCTCATGCTCGCCATCCTCATGCATGAGGACATCAACGTGCTCGTCTTGGACGAACCGACGAACCACCTCGACATCGAAGCCCGCGAAGCGCTTGAAGACGCACTGGACCGTTTCACCGGTACGCTCGTCGCCGTCTCGCACGACCGCTACTTCTTGAACAAACTGTTCCCCGTCACCTATTGGCTCGACGGGACAGCGACACGTTTCCCGGGAAATGTCACGTATGCGCTTGAAAAACGTCAACTCGAACCGGGAGCCATCGTGGCGGTACCGAAGAAGAAAACGAAATCAACAGAAGCGACCGTGACGGCGGTCAAGGCTCAAGACATCTCGGTGGATGAGGCTCGCTTGTCTGCGCTCGAAGAAGCGCATCAGGAACTTCTTCATCAGATGAGTAAGACGAACGACCTCACCGAGCTGATGACGTTGCAACAACAAGCTGATGTCCTCCAAACTGACATCGACACGTTGCTCAACCATTTACTTGAATCCATGTAATGAAAAACGACGCCGGCTTAACGGCGTCGTTTTTGTTCGAACCAAGATTGAACGAGAAACCCGGTCACGCCGAGCGCCATCAAAAAATAGGGCACGATTCGCGGGACTCCTCCCGCTTCCCCCATCGTCGTCAGGATCACTCCGCTCACGAACGTCCCGAGCCAATACAGTTTCGGCATATGATCACTCCTCTACCACGTTCCTTTACATCCGCCGCTCGACCGAAATCAAGGAAAGCGAACGCGCCTTGCAGCCACAGCTTGCGACTCATTATACCACTTCACCCGACACTTATTTGATTGACGGCCCGCACCACAACATTCGCCCATAAGAAAAGCGCCACGAACGTGGCGCTTACCGGTGAGCGTTTCTAGCAAAGCGGACTTTCAACCGACCGGAACCTTCCCGGCCGACCGTCCCATGCGGTACATGAATCAACACTAGAAAACGGACGTGGTTCAGCACGTGATTTCGCGGCGTACGTTCGTCTGAACAGCAATCAAGTCTTGCCTAGAGATCTCGTCTCCACAATGACCATGACTGCGTTTTGACGGATATGGTTGAAATCAATCATGAACCTCATCGGCCCACCTTTTTTGAAACACCGAGTTGCCTAAACGTCTAGTCTCCCACTGATTCTCCTTTGTCTGCCCCCTCACCCCTTACGCGAGGTCAGGTGGACGACAGCTTGAACGAGGAGAACCGCCTAGTCAGCCGATGTTTCATCCAATACGTCTCTCATTTCACCGAGCCGGCCTCAGTCAAACAACGATGGAATCTTTGTTTCATCCGTTGCCCCCTTTCAGCTCAACACGTTGAATGAGGACTACACAGATACATTAACCGTTTTATCGATTGACGAATCCTTGTTCACCATTTCTCCAAAAATTAGTTATCGATATAGTGGTCGAGCGCATAGGCGACGCCGTCCGCTTCGACGTCTTTCGTGATATGGGTACTGATGTCTTTCAACGGATCGACGGCGTTCCCCATCGCAATCCGTTTTTCCGCCACTTCAAACATTGAGATATCATTCAAATTGTCACCGATGGCCACGATGTCTGATGGCGGGATGTCATGATGCTCCGCCAACTGCGTCAACACCATCCCTTTACTCGCCTTCGGATGTCCGATTTCAATCTTCGTCCAGCCTGCCGTCGTGATTAAAATATCCGTCCGTGGTTCATATAATTTCCGGAGCTCATGCAGCTTTCGCCGGTCGAACGAATAGACGAACACTTTATACACTTCGTCGGCCTCGAAGTCGATGTCCTCGATTGCATCGACATAAGTCAGTCCGAATTGCTCGTTTTGAATCTCAATCTCTCGCTCGCCCCACTCTCGTGTGAACGATTGGTCATGCGGCAACACCTCATCGAGCTCACCTTTCAGCAAATCGGTGCCCGAACGAAGTACTTTTACGCCGGCATTCGTATAAAATTCAACGTACGCCCCGTGCTCATGGGCCACGTTCCACAACTCTTGTACGACATCTTTCGGGAGCGCATGGTAATAAATCCGCTCATTCTCATAGAAAGCAATCGCGCCGTTCCCCGACAAAATCGGGCACGACAAATCACTCCGCTTCAACAGCTCCTCGATGTCATGAATCGAACGTCCAGAAGAAATCGACACCAAATCTCCTTTGGCCTGGCGCCGGCGAATCGCCTCCTGGTTCGCTTCCGTGATGACACCTGTCCGCGATAACAACGTCCCGTCTAAATCGATGGCAATTAGTTTCATCTCCTCTTCTCCTCTCACGCGGGTCGGATCACCCAATTCTTTCAGATTGACTCTCTCCATTTCATCATCACATATCCAGCCGTGAGAAGCACGTGCGAACCATGCCCGAACTGCGGTCATTCGTGTTGACACGCCCTGCCCTGATTGCTACGCTTTTGTCAGCATTGCATGACGAATTTTAGGGGGATGAGAATGTTACAAGATTTCACACGGGCGTACGCGGAAACACGCGACGCCAGCGACTCGCTCGCACCATACCGGGGAGAATTTTATTTGCCGCAGGACGGCATTTATATGGACGGTAACTCGCTCGGCCTGTTATCGAAACGGGCCGAACGAACGTTACTCGAATCACTGAGCGATTGGAAGGAGCTCGGGATTGATGGGTGGATGTCGGGACGCCACCCATGGTTCAACTTGTCGGAACAGTTGGCCGCGCTCAACGCCCCGCTCATCGGAGCGAGAGCCGAAGAAGTGATGGTGACAGGTTCGACGACGGTCAACTTGCATCAGCTCGTCGCCTCGTTCTTTGAACCGAAAGGCAAGCGGACAAAGATTTTAGCCGACACGCTCACCTTCCCATCCGACATTTACGCCTTGAAGAGTCAACTTGAGCTCCGCGGACTCGACCCGAGCGAACATTTGGTCCAAGTCTCGAGCCCGGACGGACGCTACTTGAAGGAAGAAGACATCATCGCGGCGATGACGGACGATATCGCCTTAATCGTCTTGCCGACCGTCCTCTATCGCAGCGGGCAGATTCTCGATATGGCCCGCCTCGCCAAGGCGGCACATGAACGGGATATCTTGATCGGTTTTGACGCCTGTCATTCGGTCGGCGCCATCCCGCACGCGTTCCATGACTGGGGCGTCGATTTTGCCTACTGGTGCAACTATAAACATTTGAACGGCGGACCGGGCAGTGTAGGCGGCCTGTTCGTCCATGAACGTCATTTCGGGACGACACCTGGCCTTGCCGGTTGGTTCGGTTCACGCAAAGATAAACAGTTCGATATGGATCACACGATGACGCCGGCCGATGACGCCGGAGCGTTCCAAATCGGGACACCGCACGTCTTGAGCCTGGCCCCGCAACTCGGCGCCCTCGAGATGTTCAACGAGGTCGGGATGGACGCCATCCGTGAGAAATCGCTCGCGTTGACGTCGTATATGACCGCACTGATTGATGAAGTGCTCGCCCCGTACGGTTTCGTCATCGGCAGCCCGCGCAACGAGACGCAACGCGGTGCCCACTTGAGCCTCGAGCATCCAGAGGCGGCCCGCATCTGTAAAGCGCTCAAACAGCATCGCGTCATTCCGGACTTCCGGGCCCCGAACATCATCCGTTTGGCTCCGGTCGCCTTGTATAACACGTTCACCGATGTGTATGACGTCGTGATGATTTTGAAGACGATCATGGAAAACAAAGAATACGAGGCGTTCGAGAACGTCCGCGAAGTCGTGGCCTAAGGAGAATTCATATGAGTGAACGGATTGAACATAACGTCGAGCAATCAATTCAGACCGATTTTTCAAAAGACATGTCATACGGTGACTATTTGCAGCTCGACCCGATTTTATCGAGCCAGCATCGTCTGTCGGACCATCACGATGAGATGCTGTTCATCATCATCCATCAGACGAGCGAGCTGTGGATGAAACTGATTTTACATGAACTGACGGCGGCGACGACCGCCATCGAGACCGGAGAGCTTGAGCGCTCGTTCAAGATGCTCGCCCGCGTCTCGAAGATTCAACAACAGCTCATCCAGTCGTGGAGCGTCCTGGCGACGTTGACCCCGGCTGAATATTTGGAGTTCCGGGACAAGCTCGGTTCGTCGTCTGGGTTCCAATCGTATCAGAACCGCCAAATCGAGTTCGCGCTCGGCTTCAAGAACGCGCGCACGCTCAACGTGTACGCCCATGACGAGAAGCTGTACCCGCTCCTCGAGTCGTCTCTGCAAGCACCGAGCGTCTATGACATGACCGTCCGCGAGATGCATCGCCGCGGTCTCGCCATCGATGAGGCCGTGCTCAACCGCGACGTCACGAAAGACTGGGAGTGGAACGAGAGCGTCGAAGCCGCTTGGGTCGAAGTGTATCGCGATGTGAACAAGTATTGGGACTTGTACGAGCTCGGCGAGAAACTGCTCGATATCGGCAGCCAGCAACAGATGTGGCGCTTCAACCATATGAGCACGGTCGAACGGATTATCGGACAAAAGATGGGGACCGGCGGCTCGTCCGGCGTCAATTACTTGCGCCGCGTCCTCGACCACCGCTTCTTCCCGGAACTTTGGACCGTCCGGACAAAACTGTGAGGAGGATGAACACGATGACATGGATTGATGTTTCGCAACCGCTCGACGATTCAATCACGACATGGCCGGGCGACACCGCCTTCCGTTACGAGATTGCCTGGCCGATGGCCGACAGCGGATCGGTCAACGTCGGCAAAGTGACGATGAGCCTCCATTCCGGCACGCACATCGACGCCCCGTTCCATTTCGACGACGCCGGACAGCGCGTCATCGACCTCGACCCGGGACTTTATATCGGGCCGGCCCGGGTCATCCATCTCCCGGGTCGAGAACGCATCGAGGCAACGGACTTGGACGGCTTTGACTTGACCGGCGTCGAACGGTTGATTTTAAAGACGGACGGCTGGCCGAATAAGCAGGAGTTCCCGAGCCATATCCCTGAACTCACGCCTTCACTCGCCGACCGGCTCGGCGAACTTGGGATTTATTTGATCGGTCTCGATTTGCCGTCGGTCGATGCAATCGACAGTAAAGAGATGGCGGCGCATCATGCGCTTGCCCGCAACGGGGTCCATATTCTTGAAGGACTTGTCCTCGACCATATCGCCCCTGGTGATTATGAATTGAACGCCGTGCCGCTCCCCATCGTCAAAGGAGATGGCAGTCCGGTGCGCGCACTGTTGCGTTCATTGGACTGAACGAAGAAACATCTACTCTTCCCGGGTAGATGTTTTGTTTTTACAGTCATTCTGTAAATCAGGCATGAGTTCCGGCTCGTTCGGGAACAAGAGACGTATGTGTCACGCCCGAAAGGAGTCAATCTATGCAACTCATTTCCTTTGTTCTCCCAGCTTATAATGAAGAGACAAACATCCCGCTCATCTTCCAAGCCATCCATGAACAATTTCTTGATAGCGACTATCATTATGAAATCTTGTTTATTGACGATGCAAGTACCGATCGCACTCTCGAGACGATCAAATCGCTAGCAGTTCGTCGTCCTGAAATCCGGTATATCTCGTTCTCTCGGAACTTCGGGAAAGAGGCGGCCATTTTAGCAGGTCTGCAACACGTGAACGGAGACGCGATGATTTTAATGGATACCGATTTACAACATCCGACGACACTCATCCCGAAACTGATTACGGGCTTTGAGGAAGGTTACGACCAAGTCATCGCTAAACGGGACCGGACCGGCGAGAGCGGCATCCGAAAATTGGCGTCCCAAACGTACTACTCGTTAATTAATAAAATTGTCGATATCGAACTCGAAGACGGGGTCGGCGATTTTCGATTGCTCAGTCGTGATGCCGTCGATGCGATTCTTCGGATGAACGAGAATCAGCGCTTCTCAAAAGGATTGTTCTCTTGGATTGGGATGGAACAAAAAATCATCACCTATCAAAACGTCCTTCGCCAAAATGGAGAGACGAAATGGTCGTTTCGTCAATTGTTCAATTACGGCGTCGACGGCTTGATTTCGTTCAACTCCAAACCGCTCCGCTTCTGCTTCTTTACCGGGGTCTCGATTCTCGTCCTGTCGATGTTGTACATTTTATTCACGCTGTTCGGGATTATTCAAGACGGCGTCGAAACGCCAGGCTATTTCACGCTCATTTCGGCCATCCTTTTGCTCGGAGGGATTCAACTCGTCAGTCTCGGGATTATCGGTGAATATGTCGGACGTATCTACTTCGAGACAAAACAACGTCCCGCTTATTTGATTCAAGAGACTAATATGCAAAGGAAGAGTGTGAATGAACAATCGGAAGGCAGAGTTTATAAGATTCATCGTCATCGGGGGAATTAACACCCTCAATTACTACGTCGTTTATATGCTGTTTCATTACGTATGGAACATCAGCTATGGGGTCTCTCATGTGGTGGCGTTCGCGCTCAGCATGGTCGCCTCTTTCTTTTTAAACAGCTATTTCACGTTCAACGTCAAACCGACGCTACGCAAATTTCTACAGTTCCCGCTGACACAAGTCGTCAACTTCACGGTCACGACCGTCTGTATTTATGTGCTCGTCGAACAGCTCCGGGTGTCGACTGCCATCGCCCCCCTGTTCGCCATTTTCATCGCCGTACCGGCGACGTTCATCGTCACGAGTAAGATTTTGAAGCAGGGGCACTCCGCCATATGAAGAAAAAATTGCTCATCGCCGCCGCTTTACTCGTGTCCATCGTCGCCCATTCCTTTTTCATCTATTATCAGTCACAAGGCGGTTACATCGCTGGCACGAATGACGGATTATCGCAGATGGTCCCGTTCAAACATTTCCTGTACGAGACGTTCCATAAAGGAAACCTCGTCTATGCGGAAGACTTCGGCTTTGGCGGTGGAATCATCACGCAGCTCGCCTACTACTATGCGACTTCGGTCGTGTTTTGGCTCACGGTCTCCGTTGTCTCCCTGTTCGACGCACTCGGACTCGTCACGCCAAATCTCGAACTATGGTTACAGCTCACTCTCGTCGTCAGCATCATCCGTCTCGCCGTCGTCCTATTGTTAGCGACACACGCGTATCGGCTGTTCCACGTCAAACTGCCACACGCCTTCGTGGGCGCTGTCCTATACGGAGTATCCGTCATGTATATTCGCCATGTGACGTTTTGGGAATTTTTCGCAGACGCCTTTCTCTGGGTCCCGCTCCTCGTCATCGGTCTCGAGCGCATCATCCGGCTTGGGCGCGCCGACTTCTTCATCGTCATCAGTGCGCTTATGCTCGTCAATAACTTCTACTTCGCCTACATCAACTTGGTGTTCGTCTTTGTCTACGTCGTGTTCCGCCAGTTCATCCGCTTCCCGGAAGATCGTCTCAGACGCCGACAACAGTGGCTACTGTATAGTGGATCAGGTGTGCTCGCGTTGCTCCTCAGCGCGTTCGCATTCATTCCGGCGACGTATGGATTTCTGCAAAACGAGCGACCGTCTCTCGAGCACGAGATTGACCTGGTGCGCTTCGATAATATTTTGTATGATAGCCGCCTGTTCATCATTCCGGCCGTCTTCATCCTGTTCGCCCTCTATCGTCCACTCTATCGCCAAACAGCGTTTCGTCTTTTTGCGGCGATGAGTCTTTTATTCACGGTACTTCACTTCAGCCCACACGTCGGAAGTTTCTTCAACGGTTTCTCGGCTCCGCAATATCGCTGGGAATATCTCGCGAGCTTTACGATTGGTGGTGCGGTCGCGGTCGGATTGTCACATTGGCGATTTGAAAAAAAATCGTTCTATATCGCCGCAACGAGTACGGTCTCGCTTTATCTCCTACTCGGTTTGTTCGGGGAGGTCGCGTCGTGGTCAGTCAGTCTTGTCATCTTTGGATTGATGCTCGCCACCGTGGCGTCGCTTTGGTGGAAACCAATGATTACGCCGTACCTGCTCATCGTCTCATGTCTCGTCGTCTTTAACGGCTACACGAAACTCGTGCTTCACGATCAAGCCATCGTTAAGACGAACGAGTCATTCGTGAACAGTTCCAACTATGACAGCGCCGAACAACGGGAACTGATTGCACTCGTACAGGAGCAGGCCGCCCCGCTCGAACGTCTCGATTGGATGGTTCCTTTGCGCAACAACACACCCATCGTCCAATCGTTCCTCGGGACCAGCCTGTACTCGAGCATATTGAACGGGAACCTGTTGATGCTCTATTGGAAAGACCTCGAAATTGATATGGGACGGGAAAGTGTGAGTCGATACGGTACGCTCGGCAATCGCGCCAACCTGCATCACTTAGTATCGAGCCCCTATTGGATGCGCCGTGACAATGCGGCGAGCGAAGCACCATACGGTTTCAACCTGCTCGCCGAGACGGAACGTTACGCCGTCTATGAAAGCGGGACGCGCCTCCCGTTCGTTCGCACGACGACGTCTACCTATCGCCAAGCTGATCTTGACGATGTCTCGATGTTGACGCGCGAGCAGACGATGCTCTCAGGTGTCATCTTAGAAGCTGGACGCGACACACCGACTCCGGCTCGGACCATCGACGTTATGACCGAAGAAGTCGAGGCTGCATTAGATGGCGATACACTTCGTGTCACCTCTGATGAAGGCGGCATCGACTTGATTCCGGACGTCCCGTCGACGGCGAGGGGAGACTTGTATGTCTCCTTCGACATTCGAAAGCTGGAGGGCGACGCGTTCTTCATCAAACTGGGTGGATACCGGACGACACGTAAACCAGAGGAGTCGATTTACCGGACCGACCTCACATCGATGACGCTACGCACGCCGATGTCCGAGCGCGTCCCGTTACGTCTTCCCGAAGGCACGTATGCACTCGAAAATGTGACCGTCGAGTGGGAAGATTATGCGACGCTCGACTCGGTAGTCGAGGAGACGAAGACGCGTCCTGACATCCCGGTCACTTGGGATGGTCCCGACTTTGACTTCACCGTCGAGGAAGCCGAGCCAGGAACGTATGCTGTTCTCCCTGTGCCGTTTGAACGCGGATGGCGCGCTTCCGTCAACGGAGAAACCCGTGACGTCTTACAGGCCAACTATGCGTTCAGTGCGATTCAGCTCGATCAAGGGCGAAACGAGGTCGAATTGACATATCGACCGCCATTCTTTAATATCACAACGGTGATGACGTTGCTTGGTCTCGTGTTGTTCATCAGCTATCGCGTATATGTACGCCGCAAAGAGCATCCGTTCACGTGAACGGATGCTCTTCTTCTTGCATGACCTCACTTGAAATTTTTCGATGGTCGAACCGTTTCGAAATTTGCACTTTGTAAGCCATGTTCGCCTCATAGTCTTTCGAGAACACACCCGCGTACAACAGGTCGAGCAGACAATGAATCGAATCGTTCGTCGTGAAGCTCCCAATTTTCGAGTAGAGGCGCTCACGAGTCGTCAAACGGAGCGTGCAGTCGGCCTGATTCGAGATCGCGTTCTCTCCGAGACTCGTCAAGGAGAGCACCGGCACACGTTGTTTCTTTAAGTAAAGGATGAGCCCGAGCGTGTAATCGCTCTCCCCCGTATACGAGATGAGGAGCGCGCACGTCGTTTCATCCGAGTTGGCCGCTTCGAACTCGGCATCGAATTCACAGAGGCTGACTTGTTTGCCAATTCGGTTCATCTTTGACTTGAAGTCGTGACAGAGCAACAAATTATGGATAACAGAAAAGACTTTGATGTGCCGTGCCTCACACAACATCGTTACGGCCTGCTCGTACGCCTCATGATCGAGCAACGACAACGTATCCTCAATCGTCATCTGTTTGAGCGCCGCTAACTTGTTCGCTACGACCATCAACTGGTCGCCGGCCGCAAACGGCTCGTTCGCATCGATGTCTGAGAAATGACGGTTCAAATACTCGATTTCCTCCAAAAACTGCTCCTTCAACTCGACCCAACCTGTGAACTCCAATTTCGCAGCGATTCGGCTAAGGATGGACGGGTGCGTATACGTCGCCGCAGCGATTTGCTTCATCGTCTGATCGTGAATCCGCTCCCGCTCGACGAACAAATAGTCGATGACGGCCCGTTCTGATTTAGAGAACAGGTCTTGCTTCATTTTCTCAGTCAATAGCATGTCCGGTCTCCTCTCGTGAATTGAATTCACAAAAATAAATGTCTATATGTTTCTTTTTGTAAACGCTTTCGGAGTTATCTTCAAATCTATTGTGTTCATTTTTCTATATTTTATACTGAATGAGAAATGAGAAGATACCTTCAGCGCTGATATTCATTTACACATCTAAGACTATTTTGTGAACATATGAGGAGGAGATTCGTATGACAACCGGAATTAAACTCGTCACCATTGGGGGCGGTAGCAGTTATACACCAGAATTGATGGAAGGGTTCATTAAGCGGTATGAAGAGTTACCGATTCGCGAAATTTGGCTCGTCGACATCGAGGCCGGTCAAGACAAACTCGACATCGTCGGACAAATGGCGCAGCGAATGTGGGACGCTTCTCCGTATGACGTTAAAGTGCATCTGACGCTCGACCGTCGAGAAGCGTTACAAGACGCCGACTTTGTTACGACCCAGTTCCGTGTCGGTTTGCTCGACGCCCGCATCAAAGATGAACGGATTCCGCTCTCGTACGGCATGGTCGGCCAAGAGACGAACGGGGCCGGCGGTATCTTGAAGGCGTTCCGTACCATTCCGGTCATCCTTGATATCGTCGAAGACATGAAACAGCTCTGTCCGGACGCCTGGCTCGTCAACTTCACGAACCCGAGCGGAATGGTGACCGATGCGGTCATCCGTTACGGCAAATGGGACAAAGTCATCGGCCTGTGCAACGTGCCGGTCAATGCGATGATGGCAGAACCGGAACTGATTGGTAAGAAACCGGAAGAGTTGATTTACTCGTTCGCCGGATTGAACCACTTCCATTGGCACCGGGTTCATGACGTGCATGGTCAAGACGTCACGCGCGACATCATCGACAAGATGTATGACGGCGATTCGGGCATCCCCGCCAATATTCATGACATGCCGTTCTTCAAAGAACAACTGCAACAGATGAACATGATTCCTTGCGGCTATCACCGATACTATTACCGTGCCGAAGAGATGCTCGCCCACATGCTCGAGGAATATCGGGACCCGGCCGTCGGCACACGTGCCGAGCAAGTGAAGCAAACCGAAGCCGAGCTGTTCGAGCTGTACAAAGACCCGAACCTCGACCATAAACCGGAGCAACTGTCTAAACGCGGCGGTGCCCACTACTCGGACGCGGCGTGTGAGACGATCGCCTCGATTTACGCCAATAAGAACACACATATCGTCGTCTCGACGAAGAACAACGGGGCCGTCCCGGACCTCGCCCCGGACGACGTCGTCGAAGTATCGGCCTATATCGGGGCGACCGGTGCGAAACCAATCGCGTTCGGCGCACTCGCCCCCGCTGAAAAAGGATGGCTCCAAGTGATGAAGAACATGGAGCGGTGCGTCGAAGAAGCGGCCGTGACCGGTGACTACGGACTCGCCCTTCAAGCGTTCATCATCAATCCGCTCATCCCGAGCGGCGAGACCGCGAAACGGGTGCTCGATGAACTGCTCATCGCCCATAAAGCGTACTTGCCACAGTTCGCCGATAAAATCGCTGAACTCGAAGCGAGCGGCGTCACGATCAAAGACGAAGTCGTTCAAGCACTCCAACCTATTCATCAAGCATAAAAACAGCCGACGCACCTCGAATGCGTCGGCTGTTCATATTATTTAATCAATTCGAGGTCGACCGGGATGTTCTCTTCCACTGTCTCCCCTTTTAAGTGGTTCACAGCAGCCTCGACACCGAGTTTTCCAATCTCTGTCGGTTTCTGTGCGACCGTCGCAGCCATCGTTCCGTCCTCGACCGCCTTGACGGCATCATCCGTCGCATCAAAGCCGATGACTTTGACATCGTTCAAGCCGGCACTGTTCAACGCTTGAACGGCACCGAGTGCCATCTCATCATTATGAGCGAATACGGCGACGATGTCTTTATTGTCTTGCAAGATGTTCTCCATGACCGTCAACCCTTGGGCCCGGTCAAAGTTAGCCGACTGTTTGGCAACGACGTCAAGTTTTCCATCGATTGCTTCGTTGAATCCTTGACCACGGTCACGTGTCGCTGACGCTCCTGGAATCCCTTCGAGTTCGACGACTTTCCCACCTTCGCCGACGAGTTCAACCATATAGTCACCTGCGAGCTTCCCACCAGCGACGTTATCTGACGCCACGTGCGCGACCACGTCGCCTGACTCGGCGTTACGGTCGACCGTGATGACCGGGATGCCCGCATCGTTCGCACTTTGAACGGCTGCACCGACTGCTTCCGAATCGGTCGGGTTGATAAGAATCAAGTCCATCCTTTTTTGAATCATGTCTTCGACGTCGCTCACTTGTTTGGCCGCATCGTTTTGCGCATCGGCGACCGTGAGTGTCGCATCGAGTTCAGTTGCTTGCTCTTCCGCACCGTCTTTCAACGCGACGAAGAACGGGTTGTTTAGTGTCGAAATCGAGAGCCCTATTTTGAAGTCCCCGTCTTTCGTCTCTTGCTCCGAACTTGTCCCCGGTTGTTCCGTCGAACAAGCTGCCATGACGACCATTGTCAATACGAGTAGCCAAGCTGTCCATTTTTTCATCTTCCGTTTCCCCTTTCGATGATTACGCGTTTTGTTTTCGATCGAGCAATACTGCGAATAAAATGACGGCCCCTTTGACGACGAGTTGGAAAAACGATGAGACGCCAAGAAGGTTCAAACCGTTGTTCAACGTGCCGATAATGAGCGCCCCAATCAGCGTCCCGACAATCCAGCCTCGTCCACCCGCAAGACTCGTTCCCCCGAGAACGACCGCTGCGATGGCGTCAAGTTCATAAGACGTCCCAGCCGTCGGTTGGGCCGAGTTGAGACGCGATGTCAAAATGATGCCGGCGAGTGCCGCCAATGTACCCGACAACGAGTAAATCAAGACTTTGACTTTGTTGACCCCGATGCCCATCAGTTTGGCAGCTTCCTCGTTACCGCCAATCGCGTACGTATGACGACCGAACGTCGTCTTTTTCAAAATGAAGTACAACACACCGAAAGCGATCAACATCGTCACAGCTGGCACCGGGATAATCCAGAAGTAACCGCGTCCGAGGAGTTCGAACCACGTCGAGTCGCCTAACCCGGTAATCGGACGGCCGTCCGTATAGACGAGCGTCAAACCCCGATAAATCGTCATCGTCGCGAGCGTCGCGATGAACGGTGCGACTTTCCCGTATGTGATGACGGCGCCGTTGAACGCACCGAGCACAGCACCGGCAATCAATCCGAGCGCGATCGCCATGACCGCGTGTTGCCCATCGACCATCATGCCGGCGACGAACGCCGAAGACAAGGCGAGAATCGAACCGACCGATAAGTCGATGCCGCCTGTCAAAATGACGAACGTCATCCCGAACGCAATCAAGGCGTTGATAGACACTTGGCGAAGGACGTTAAAGATGTTGTTCAACGAGAGAAAACCTGGTTCGAGCGCCGTCACCACAACGATGATGGCGAGCAATCCGAATAACGGTCCGAGCTTTTGTCCCCAACCAAGCTTTTGCGGCCGACCTAATGCAGTCGCAGCTTTCAATTCCATATCATTGTCCTCCTGTCGCATATGTCATGACTTTTTCTTGCGTCGCCTCGTCTTTGGCCAACGTTCCGGTGACGACACCTTCTCGCATGACGACAATCCGATCGCTCATCCCGAGTACCTCGGGTAAATCCGACGACACCATGATAATGGCGACGCCCGACTCGGCAAGCTCACTCATGATCGTGTAAATCTCTTTTTTCGCCCCGACATCGACACCACGCGTCGGTTCGTCGAGAATCAAGACGTCCGGCTCGGCGCCGAGCCATTTGCCGAGGACGATTTTTTGTTGGTTCCCACCCGAGAGCGACTTCACTTTCTGCTCCATCGAATGATGTTTGACGCGCAGCTTTTTCAAATAACCGTCCGCGAACTGTTCTTCCGCTTGCCGTGAGATGATGGTTCCCTTCGCTCGTTTATCGAGCGTCGGCAGCGATAAGTTCTCACGTAACGTGAAGTCGAGCAACAACCCTTCGCCTTTTCGGTCTTCCGTCAAGAAGGCGATGCCGTGTCGGATCGCGTCGGCCGGTTGCTTGATTCGGATTTCGGTTCCGTTCAGTTTGACGACGCCTGCTTTGGCCCGGTCGGCTCCGAATAAGGCACGCATCACTTCGGTGCGTCCAGCTCCCATGAGTCCCGAGAAACCGACGATTTCACCGGCTCGAACATCAAACGAGACATTGTGGAACCGGTTACCTATCAATCCATCGACTTCAAGTACGACGTCGCCAATCGTGGCGTTCCGATCCGGATAGCGTTCCCCAATCTCGCGCCCGACCATCTCTTTGACGATTTCTTCGAACGATGTCTCAGCGATACGGTGTGTCCCAATCGACACGCCGTCGCGGAGGACAGTGATGCGGTCGCACAGTTCAAAAATCTCTTCCATCCGGTGCGAGATATAGATAATCGACACGCCTTGGTCACGCAACGCCCGCGATACCGAGAACAGCGCTCGAATCTCGCGGTCGGTGAGTGCGGCGGTCGGTTCGTCCATGACGATGACTTTCGCATCCGTCATGAGCGCTTTGGCGATCTCGATCATCTGCTGTTGTCCGACAGATAATTGTTTGGCGAGCTGATCGACTTCCATGAACACGTTCAACTCGGCCAAATACTCCCGCGCCCGACGCTTCATCTCTTGCTGCTTGATGACACCGAACGGACCGGTCAATTCCCGTCCAAGGAACAAGTTTTCCATCACCGTCAGCTCCGGCAGTATGTTCAACTCTTGGTGAATAAACGCGATGCCCGCCCGTTCGGCTTCTTTCGGATGTTTGAACTGCCGGACGGCCCCATCGATGACGACTTCTCCTTCATCAAGCGGATGCAGCCCGGTCATCACTTTCATGAGCGTCGATTTGCCGGCCCCGTTTTCGCCCATCAACGCATGAATTTCGCCGGGTAACAATTCGAAGTCGACGCCTTTCAATACACTGACCGGACCGAACGATTTATGGATGCGCTTCAACTGGATGTGCATCGAACCCCTCCTTAAAAGATGACGCCGGCATGTAAAATGACGTTCGCATACGGAGTCGCTTCTCCTGTCCGGATGACGACTTTCGCTTGTTCGACCTCGCGTTTGAACGCTTCATGCGAACAAGTTTTCACCGTGTCAAATCGATCGGTCAACGCTTTGGCGATTGGCTCGTTCGCGGTGAACACCTCATCGGCTACGGTGATCTGTTCGATGACCATATCCGACTCGACCGCATCTAATACATCGAGGAACGACGGTTCACCGAGACGAAGCGCCAAATCGACTCGCGCCACGCCATTTGGAATCGGTAGTCCACAGTCCGCGATGACAACCGTGTCCGTATGACCCAAGTCCGCAAAGATTTTGGTCAAATGGCTATTCAAAATCCCATGTTTCTTCATCACACTCGCTCCAATCGTCTCATGACGTCGTTCCGGTTCGGCATGCCGCCTTGGGCTCCGAACCCTTCCACACTCAATCCTGAAGCGACGACGGCGAAGCGTACCGCTTCACGTAACTCGCTTCCTTCCATCAAGGCGGCCGCGAGGGCCCCGTTGAACGTGTCCCCCGCTCCCGTCGTATCGACGACATCGGCTCGGATGGCTGGAACGTGCTGAATCATCTCGCCATCAAAGAAGCGGACACCGTTGACCCCTTCGGTCACAATCAGTTTGTTCGGATAGCGGCGCAGCACCTCATCGAGCGGGATGTCTCCGAACAAGTCACGGCACTCGTGCTCGTTTGGCGTCACGTAGGTTACATGCTCGAGCAGTTCATCCGTGAGCGGTTGCGACGGAGCCGGATTTAACAACACCGGGATTTGACGGGCGCGACAGTACGCACTCACTTGTTCGACCGTTGCAATTGGAATCTCGAGTTGGAGCAAGACGAGTGTCTCGTCATCAATCAACTGTTCGAGCTCGGCTTCCGTGAAGACGACTTGTTTATTCGCCGATTGGACGACGACAATCGAGTTGTCACCTTCGGCGAGCACGATATGCGCCGTCCCGGTCACTTCGCCGTCAATCGTCCGCAGGTGTTGGGTCCCCACTTTATTCTGTTCAAAGTTTTGGCGGATACGCTGTCCGAATTCATCGGAACCGACACATCCGACCATCTCGACTCGTCCTCCGAGTCGAGCGGCGGCGACCGCTTGGTTGGCACCCTTTCCTCCGGGCACCGTCTGAAACGCCTGCCCGATGACGGTCTCTCCTGCCTGCGGACGTTTGTCTGTTGTGACCACTAAATCCATCGATACACTACCGATGACCACAATTCGCTTCATGTGTCATGCCCCTTTCGGATCGTCGTCTGTCGCTCCGTCAACGTGACGGGCAACAAGATTTCTTTCGTAACGGTATCTTTCTTCTCAATCAAGTCGAGGAGTCGCTCGGTCGCTCGGCGTCCCATCTCATAGATGGGTTGCGAGATTGTCGTGAGCGGCGGCGACGTCATCTCCCCGAGCTCTATGCCGTCGTAACCGATGACTTGTAAGTCTTCTGGCACACGCACATTCCGACGCACCGCTTCCTGCAACACCGCGGCCGCGATGACGTCATTGGCGGCGAACAATCCATCGAACGGCCAATGCTCATCAAACAGCGTTTGCGCCGCCGTGAGCGCTTCTTTGAACGTGAAACTCGAATGTGTCATGCCGACGAGACGATCTCCCGCGACGTCAAGGAACCCATCCGTCCGTCGCTTCACCGTCTGCAGCTGTTCCGGTCCGCCAATGTGAGCGAGCCTTGTCGCGCCACAATTCAACAGCGTCTCTGCCGCCAGCCGACCGCCTTCATATCCGTCTGAAATGACGGCATCAATGCCGGACTTGACGATTCGGTCGAGCGCGACCATCGGCACCTCTAACTTTTCATAGTTCGGATTGTCCGAGTGGTTCGTCGTGATGATTAGGCCGTCAACATGCATCGTCTGAAGCGCGACCAAGTACGACTGTTCTTTCGCCAGTTGCTCGTCCGTGTTGCACAAGACGACTTGATAGCCGTGCTGATTGGCCACGTCTTCGATCGCGCGGGCCAACTGCGGGAAGAACGGGTTCGTGATATCTGGCATAATCAATCCGATCAGCCCGGATGTTTTGGTGAATAACGAACGCGCGACCCGGTTCGGGGCGTAGTCGAGCTCGGCGATGGCCCGCTCGACGGCCTCCCTCGCCTCGGCGCTCACATAGCCGTTATTGTTCATGACACGGGACACGGTCGCGACAGAAACGTTCGCCCGTTTGGCCACTTGTTTGATTGTTGCCATCTCGACTCCCCCTTTTTTGGTAACGCTTACAAACACATCATAATGTGTAACCGGTTACATATCAAGTGTTAATTTTTCCGCACCAAAAAACGCCAAGCTCATCATTGAGCCCGGCGTTCCTCATACTCGTCTTTCGTCACAACGTAAATGAGGCTCTGCACCGTGCGCCCATCCAAGCGCGTCAACTGTTGGGATGTCGTGAAGACGTACGTGAAGCCCGTCTTTTCGACGACACGGCGCGACTGGTCGTTGAAGTCGAAATGTCCGCACCAGATGCGTTCGAGCTCGAGATCATCAAATCCGTGGCGCATCACTTCATGAACGGCCTCCGGGATGTACCCTTTCCCCCAGTGCTCCGGGCTGAGGACATACCCAATCTCGCGTTGGCGGTCATGCTGAATCTCAGGGTCCGGCCGGCGGTCGTGCAACCCGAGGCTGCCGATGACCTCACCTGTCTCTTTTAACGTGATGGCCCAGACGTCTTCGTCTTGTTGGAACAGCCGGATGACGTCACGCGTCTCCTCGACCGATTGGTGCGACGCCCATCCGGCTTTTGGTCCGACCCGCTCGTCTTGCGCGTATCGAAACATCTGTTCAGCGTCCTCGAGTTGAAACGCCCGCAACCGGAGCCGATCTGTATCAAGTTGAATCATGGTGTTCTTCCTTTCTGTCGTTTCCCTCGGATTCGTTACGGGAATGAGTCCATGAGGAGGGATGACGATGCCATTTGATTATGATTTAGATTTTGAAACGATTGATTTCCGTAAACAACCGGAGCTGTATCGGGTCGGACGAGGCGAACAAGGCGTCCTGCTCGTCGAACCGTATAAAAGTGAGATTCTTCCCCATTGGCGTTTCAAGACGCCCGACATCGCCAAACAGTCCGCCGATGAGATTATGGAGCTGTTCGAGGCGTATCGGGCCGCCGATGACTTCGTCGGGATGGATATGGCCCGCAAATTCATCCAGATGGGCTATACCCGGGCGAGACGTTACGCCAACTATAAAGGCGGACGAAAATATAAGGACGACGGCGACATCCACGACCGACAAATCGATGAAGAGAAGGCGGAATCGGCCCGCATCTTCAAGGAGCGATGGGACCAGCTTCGGGCCGATGAAGACTATTTGAAACGAAAGAAGGCCCACCAGAAACAGTATGGATGATTATTGGGTCATGACGAGAAAACGGGTCATCCCTTTTTCAAACGACGTGACCTGTTGAAACCCAAGCCGCTCATAGAGATGGATGGCCCGCTCGTTGAACGCGGCCACCGTCAGCCGGAGCGGTTTGCCTTCGCGCGCCGCTTCTTGCATCACTAAACAGACGAACGTCCGACCGTATCCTCGCCCCGTTCGGTCCGGTCGCATGCCGAGACCGAGGTCGACGTATGTGTCATCGTAAACGTATGTATCGTTCGGCACCTGGGCGTATTTGCCGAGACAGTAAAAACCGATCAACGTACCGTCATGGACGGCCTGATATGCCATTAGTTCATCCAGCCCTTCCGCTGAAGCTTCTTGGTTATAAAAATCATATGGTGACTCGTACGTCCACGCTTGAATCGCGCGGGCGTCTTGTCGCGTCATCGGGCGAATGTCCATCATGTCCTCCTTTCTCACGTCTCCTCTTGTTCGTGCTCGCCGGCAAACATTCCTGTCTGCATCAAGAAAAGGATGGGTCGCCCCATCCTCATTTCCGTGTCCACGTCGCCGTGAGGTCGACATCGGCCGCATGCATCAAATTTGTAATCGGACAACGTGCTTCGACGCCTTTTTGTAGCGCCGCAATCCGTTCATCCGATTCAATCGTATCGAGGACGATCTTCACATGCACCGCCTCGAAATACGTTCGCACTCCCTCGACCCCTTGGAAACCACGCGGGTCGAGCGTCCCTTCGGTCACGAACGTCACCCCGTCATAACTGAAGTCCTGGTCTTGCGCCACGTAAGCGATCATAATCGTCGTACACGCCGAGAGTGACCCGAGCAAATATTCGAGTGGATTCGGTCCGGCATCCGTTCCGCCAAGTCGTTCCGGCTCATCGACGATGAACGGTTCCAAGTCACGCACATGCACCGTCGTCTTCACACTTGTCGCTTCCCCTTCGGCGCGCATCGTCACCAATGGTTTTTCAGTCATCGCGTCTCCTCCTCCAAAATGATATCATCCTACTACTCGTTCCCGTTATTTCGGACCGTGTAACACCTCATCGTAAATCGCATAATCGTTTTTCCCTTGTTGCTTGATTTGATACATCGCTTGGTCCGCCTTATGGATCAGCGTGTCCAAATCGTTGCCTTGGGTTGGAGAGACGCTCACGCCGATGCTCGCTCGAATCGGGATTTTCTCACGGCCGAGACGGAACGGTCGCTCTTCCAGCAGCGATTGTAATCGTTCGACGAACGCGACGATGTCATCCGCCTCGACGTCTGTCACATACATATAAAACTCATCGCCGCCGACACGCGAGGCGAGACCCGTCTCCGGTGTCGCCAGCTCGAGCAAGACGCCGAGGTGGACGAGAAAATCATCGCCAACCTGGTGGCCGTACGTATCATTGATGCCTTTGAAGCCGTCGAGGTCGAGAATGACGAGCGCGAGCGTATCCGCTTGCAGCAACGCCTGATCGGCTTGTTCATAAAACGCGCGGCGGTTCGCGAGCTTCGTGAGCGGGTCGTGATAGGCGAAGAAGCGAATCGACTGCTCGGCCTCTTTGAACGTATGGACATCACGAATCAAAATCATCCCGTGAATCTTTTGGTCGATATAGACGAAATCGCCGTCGATGACGACGTACCGTTCTTGTCCCGATTTCGTCTGAATCTTCGTCTCGAACTCGAGGAACTTCTTTTGGGCTTTGAAGTGCTTGGTGTAGTGCTCGCACCACTCGTCTCGCTTCTTTTCCGGCAACAAGTCGACGAAGCGTTCATTGACGACACGAACGGTATGGAACAGTGTCCGCGCGGCCGGGTTCGCACTCTCGATGCGACCGGTGTCGTCGACGAGCAGGATGGCAGACGGATTCAAGTTATAGAGCGTGCCGTATCGTTTCGCGTAAGACGCGAGGAAGTCGAGCCGGTTCATCGCCACGACGAGCGCGACCGTCCAGACCAAGCCTCCGTACATATAGGCATACGGTGGCATGATTCCACGAAACTGGAAATAACCGAAGACGATGTCCCAGACGAGGACGACGACCGCCGTCCAAATGAGCATCCGGAGCACCAGTTGATGTTCGTGGCGATCTGCACGCTTCAAGGCATACATCAGCAACACGATAATCAAGAAATGAAACACGTTCCCGACCGTCATCGTCGTCAAATAGGACACGTTGAACTCCGGATATATCCAAGGACCGACTTGATCGAAGCGCTGACTGTTCAAGATGTTCTCTTGACGGATGAACGTCAACGCGACCGGGATGAGTGGCAAATAGATGACATACGGATATATCCATTTCGGCAGTTTCGCCCCGACTCCCGTCACTTTGACGATAAAGTGGACGGAACAGACGAAAATCAAAATGCCGGCATTGCCGAACCAGTACGTGACGAAGGCCGGGCTCGCGTCAATCGGCGACAGGTGCCGACCGAACTCGGCCAAGAACAGCATCGCGTAGCCGAATACGAATAGGCTGAGCAGTCGATGTTCGACTTGGCGCGGATTGCGGAGCAAGACATCTAGGGCCAGGTGGCTCAATAAGAATGCCGGCAATAAATACACGGCCATATAGAGAAATAATGTGGTCACGGATAGACCCCTTTCTTCAAACAAATCCATCTCTTACTTTCTCTATCGGTCGAAACGAATCCTTTCTCGAGTGTACGGACACATCCATACAAAAAGCGAGCGGAACCAAAGTCCACTCGCTGTCTTCATCTCGTTTATCAAAAATAGGATCGTCAAAAACCACGACGTCATCGGCATCGAGACCCTGCAGGTGAAACACATGCAGCAGGACCGCAAGCTCGGCAAAGCGATCTCCGATGTCAGTTGGTCGGAGTTCTTCCGCATGCTCGCATACAAGGCGGACTGGTACGGCAAAACCGTCGTCAAGGTCGGCAAGACGTTCGCCTCGAGCCAGCTCTGTTCGAGTTGCGGCCATCGACACAAAGACGTGAAGCATCTCGGTCTGCGCATATGGACATGCCCGGGTTGCGGGACGCACCACGACCGCGATGTGAACGCAGGACTGAACCTCAAACGAGAGGCCGAGCGCATCTTGGCCTCCACAACCGTCGGGACGACGGGGATAGCCTGATCAGGTTCCGGTCGTTCGACCGGATCACCCAGGAATCCTCCACCTCCAAGTGAAGCGTAGGTGGGGGTAGTTCAAAATGTGTCTTCGATTGCCGTATCGCCTGTGACGAGATCAATCGTTTGATTGTGGGCCGCGTCATGTCCGATGACGTGTGCCAAGAAGGCCGCTACGTCTGCGCGTGGGATTTCCCCCGTCTTGACGTCGCCCGTCTTCACTTTGCCCGTGCCGGCGTCGTCCGTGAGGGCGCCCGGACGAACGATCGTATACGTCAGTCCGCTCTCCTCGAGCAAACGATCGGCATGATGTTTCGCGACATAGTATGGTTTCATCTCTTCCGGCCATGCCGAACGATCTTCCGCCTTCAAGGCGCTGACCATGACGAACTGTTTTACATTCCCGTTCGCCTGAGCCGCCTCGACACTTTTCGCCGCGCCGTCAAGGTCGATTAACAGCGTCTTGTCGGCTCCGGTACTACCGCCTGAACCAGCCGCAAAGACGACCACGTCCATCCCAGACATCGCCTGTTCAAGTGACGACACGTCACCTTCGAGGTCGCCTAAAACGGCTTGATAGCCTTTCGATGTAAAGTCGTCGAGTTGCTCTTGTTTCCGCACCATCGCCGTGACTTGATGCTTCCCTTCCTCGTGCAATCGTTCGACGAGCTGTTTTCCAATCTGTCCATTCGCGCCTATTACAAATACGTTCATCTGTCTTCCTCCTCAAGTTGAATTCAGAGACAAGCGAAACGCCGTGTGGCCATGGCCACATCCGGTGCAGAAGCGATAGCCGAGATGACGGCGACGCCGTCCGCCCCGTCGTTCCGAATCATTGAAACGTGTTCCGGTAAAATGCCGCCAATCCCCACGATTGGCAGCTCTCGATACAAGGCTCGAACTTGGCGGATGAGCACCGTCCCGTTCACTGCCCCGGCGTCTTCTTTCGAATTCGTCGGGTGGACCGGACCGATGCCCACATAATCCGCATGCTCGATGGCCGCCGCTACTTCTTCGAGCGTGTGCACCGAGACACCAAGCCATTTGTCCGGGCCGATTCGCTCACGAACGCGTGCGGCCTCGGCATCATCCTGTCCGATATGCACGCCGTCGGCATCGATGCGCTCTGCTAGGTCGACGTCATCATTGATGATGAACGGAACATCGTATGAGCGGCAGAGTGTTTGCAACGCTCTCGCCATCGCTTCTTTTTTATCCCCATACAGTGCATGTTTACCTTTTTCGCGAAATTGAAAACATGTCACGCCACATTGAAGTGCCGTTTCCACCGTCTGGAGCATGTCTTCCGCGTTTGCGGTTCCGCAAATAAAATAAAGCCGCAACTGCTCAGCGATGGTTCGTTGTGATGGATTCAAGCGTCACACCTGCCTCTCCATGTGTCGCATACGCCCAGTGATTCGTCGGTCCATGTCCGGCACCGATATCGAGTCCATGCGTGATCGCGCTTTGGATGAACCGCTTGGCTGTAACCGTCGCCTCGAGGATGGAATGCCCTTTGGCCAGTTCCGCCGTGAGTGCTGCCGAAAACGTACAACCGGTTCCGTGTGTGTCACTCGTCTGGATGCGCGGGGCCGACAAGAGGAACGTCTCTGACGCCGTCATGACCAAATCGTCCGCAGTTGCGCCATCGAGATGTCCGCCTTTTAAGATGACAGCACGGACACCATACGCTAACATCTGCTCTGCTGCTTTAATCCGGTCTTCAAACGTCCGAATCGTCATGCCCGTCAACACTTCCGCTTCCGGCACGTTCGGCGTGACGACGGTCGTGAGCGGCAAGAGGGATGTCTTGAGCGCCTGGACCGCCGAATCCTGAAGTAGCGAGGCCCCGCCTTTCGCAATCATGACCGGGTCAACGACGAGCCGATTGAATGTGTGACGCCGCACCCCATCAGCGACCACCTCGATGCGCGCCGCATCGAACAACATCCCGGTCTTGCACGCCGCAATCGTAAAGTCTGAACCGATTGCATCGAGTTGTTGCGTCACGAGTTCTGGTGACACCGCCTCGACCCCATGCACCCCACGCGTGTTTTGGGCCGTGACGGCCGTCAAAACACTCGTCCCGAACACACCGAGCTCTTGGAACGTCTTCAAATCAGCTTGAATGCCAGCGCCACCGCCCGAATCTGAACCGGCAATCGTCAATACTTGAGGCCGTATCATGACACCACCTCGATGCGGTCACTCGGCAACTCGACCGCCGTCATCTTGCCTAGCTCATTCAAGAAGTGAACGGGGAAGTCACCCGGTCCGTCAGCCAAAGCGGTAGCGAGTTCGCCGCACCGGGCATAGCCGGCGAGCGCCGTCGCCGTGGCCGTAACCGCATCCCGTTCGACCGCAAGGAACGCACCGACGACCGCACTGAGTAAACAACCGGTCCCTGTCGTCCGGGCCATCGCGCCAGTACCGCCTTTAATTTCAATCGTCACGTCCCCGTCGCTGACGACATCCGTTTCTCCGGTCACGGCAACGACACAGGTGTAGCGTCGTGCCGCCTCACGCGCGATTTGATTCAAATCGTCTCGCGTTTCACCGGCGTCCACACCGCGCGCCGCCGCGTCGAGACCAATCAATGTCGCGATTTCTCCGGCATTCCCACGAATGACCGTCACGCGGACATGTTGCAGAATCGCTTTGGCGACGTCGCGCCGGAATGAGGTCGCCCCGACCCCGACCGGATCGAAGACGACTGGACGACCCGCTTGATTCGCCGCCTGCCCGGCTCGAATCATCGTACGTTCCGTCATTGCATCGAGCGTGCCGATATTAAGCACGAGCGCATCGCTCACGGATGCCATCTCGGCCACTTCTTCGACCGCAGATGCCATGACCGGGGCCGCACCGATGGCGAGCAACCCGTCCGCTGAAAAGTTGGCGACGACGATATTCGTGATGTTGTGGATGAGTGGCCGTTCGGCTCTGACTTTGTCCCATAAGTCGCGCTTCATCGTGTTACCCCCGCCGGTAAATCCCACGACTCGAGCGTCCACGCCATCTCCCAAAACGCGTGTTCATAATAACAACTCTTCAAGAACAGCTGCTGATACCGGAATCGCTCTTCCGCGGTCGCCTGTCCGGCGAGCACGTCGAGCCGTTCAATCTGTTCCTCGACGAGGTCGCGGAACCATTCCGACCCGTACGTCGCAATCCACGTCGTATAAATCGGATGATCGGGTGTCGCGTCTTTCAATCGCTCCCCGATCTCATAATAGACCCAGTAGCAAGGCAAGATTGACGCGAGCACGTCGCCGAGCGTCGGCCCAGCCTGTTGCATATGCATCGCATAGGCGTAAGCCGTCGGGGCCGGTTCGAACGTCGCCCACTCCGCCTCCGTCACGTCGAGCAACGTGAAAAACTCACGATGCAGCGCATGCTCCGCTTCAATCGTGTGAAGGGCGTGCGTCAAAAAACGGCTCGCCACTTCCATATTCGGGGCGAGCGTCGCGCCTTTCGCCTGTACTTTCGAAAACTGATTCAAATAATACGAGTCTTGCATGACGTAATGCCGAAATTTCGCCTCGTCGAGTTCACCCGTTCCGAGTTCGCGGACGAACGGGTGATCAAAACTGGCTTGAAACAAAGCATCTGCCTCTTGTCGTAGATGTGCGGTGAATGTCATGTGTTCTCCTCCTTTGTGATTAAAAAAGACGCCGCCTCCCATAACGGAAGCGGCGTCGGATTTACACAAAGTGTACGAGAACAATCGGTTCGCCCACTTCCCTACGCTAGCGTGAACTAGATCAGGTTCAAAGGGTCTGGACCTCGTCCATCTCAGCCGCGTCACGCGACTCCCCTAGTGGTAAACATTATGAAATTCGGTCGTCTACGACCACATCATATCAGTCTTTCCCTGTACTGAAAACCCTTTATCGCGAAAAGCGCCGGTTCAACAACGTTCCCATTTGCGAGAACCGCTCGGTGCCGAGCTTGCGCCGGTTCGACGCGGCGAACACGTAATAATCGACTTTGCCCATGTAATAAATCAAACGCAGGCCGGCCAAGAAGAACGTGATCGTCGTGCTGACGGCAAAGCCGACACCGTACCAATCGATGCCTCGCGGCAAGAGCAGTAACGTGAACAACGCGTTCAACGTGAAGAACGAGATGTTGACGAACAACGCCCCGCGCCGGTCCTCGAAATAGAGCAATAACAGCGTCAAGATGAGAATCATCGCATTCGCGAACGCCGCGAGCGTCGTCATCCGAAAGATTTGACCAATCTCATCCGGGACGCCGATCCAACTGACGAACGCGCCCGCCATCAGGATGGCGAACAGCGTCACGACGCCTTGGCTCCGCGCGAGTCGAATCAACTCATTTTTCAATACGGACGTCATCGTCTGTTTCGCCTTCTCGATTTGATGGAGTGCCCCGCCGTAGTTGATCAATCCATAAAACGTACGGTAGCGCTCATAAAATCGGGTCTCGACGGCGACGACGAACAACAGTTGCGTCGGGATAATCGTCAAGTACGACCAAAAGATGGCCGTATCATAATACGGGTTGAACAGGAACGAGTCCGCGATGATGACACGTCCTTCACCGAACCAGATGATGAAATTCGTGACCCAAATCCCGAGCACGTACAACACGCCGATGGCGAACAAGTCCGGATAGCGGTCGAAGTACTTGAAGTACGAGAACTCTTTCACCGCGTAACGGAGCGGGAACGTCCGGAGCATCGCGAAGAATAACCCGAACAA
Source organism: Exiguobacterium sp. E4787 (assembly GCF_018618375.1). Lineage (NCBI taxonomy): Bacteria > Bacillati > Bacillota > Bacilli > Caryophanales > Exiguobacterium > Exiguobacterium sp. E4787. The sequence goes on from NZ_JACSLY010000003.1 coordinate 141,620, forward strand.
CGTCACAATCATCCCGACCGTGAAACCGAGCAACAGCTCGAGACTCGACGGGTCGACCATGAGACGGCTGATCGCATAGACGCTCCCGACCGAGATGAGTCCACCGAGCAAGAAGCTATAGGCCACCGCTTGATAATACTTGGCGGCACTCAAGAACAAGAACATGACCCAGATGACGTTAATCGTCATAAATAAAACGAACAACGTCAGTTTGTACAGAAAATCGAGCGGCGACAATAGCCAAAAGATACTATACAGCAAGCCTGCGGCGAGAATCGTCACTTTGAGCATCCCGGTGAACACCGGAAAAATCTCATGCGCCTTTTTCTCATAAAACAAGTCCGCCACGTATCGTGTGACGACGAGCTGTTGAAAACTGAACAAGATTTGCGAGAAGATGAACGCGTACGAGACCGAGATCATGAAGAGCGTCCGTTCGGCGAGCGACAACGTCGGCATTTGGAATGCCAACCATTGAATCGTACCGACGACCAAGATGACGATCAACCACGGTCCGGACGTGACGAGACCGGAGAACGTGTACGCCTTCAGCCGGGACGAATAGTAGTCTTCTTGGAACAACTTCTGCAACTTAAACCCGATGCCCGCCATACTGTTCCCTCCTCGCTTCATAGATAGCCTTATAGCGGTCCACGACTTGTTGGAGACGATAATATTGGCGGACCCGCTCCCGTCCGTTCTTGCCGAACCGCATTCGTTCCTGCGGGTAATCCATCATCCATTCGACTTTGTCGGCGACCGCTTCCGGATGAACCGGCGGCACGATGAAACCGGCCGGACCGAACGGGTCATCCGCTCGTCCGTATAAAAGCTCGGAACAGGCGCCGACATCGGTGGCGACCCACGGAATCCCGGCGGCCATGCCTTCGAGAATCGCGAGCGGCTGCCCTTCCGAGATGCTCGTCAGGAGCAGTAAATCAAAGGTCGGCAAATACGTTTGGACGTCCACTTTCCCGGCCAGTTCGACATAATCGCTCAATCCGCTCTGTTCGATGAGCAGACGGCACTCTTCCGCATATTCTTCATCCTCATTGAGTGGACCCATGATCGTCAGTTTGAACAGACGATGCCGCTCCTGCAAAATCTTGGCGGCATAAATCATCGTCTTCAAGTCTTTGATTGGGACGAGGCGGACGATGGCACCGATTTGAAACAGGTCGTGCTCCGGACGATCGACCGTCGCCTGGATTTGTCGATCGGCAATCCCGTTGGCGATAATTTTCGTCTTCTCGCTCGGGGCGCCGATCCATTCCTGATATTCGCGATTCCGCTCGAACAAGGTGATAATCTCATCGGCCGCGTTATACGCCTCCCGGGACAAATGGTGGAAGAAACGGACCCATCTCGGTTTATACGGCGCCGGAATCCAATACGACTGTAAAATCTCTTCCTCGCGTTCACGGGAATAGATGCCATGCTCGGTCAAGATGAACGGGATCCCTTGCGTCTCTTTCATGTAGGAAGCGACTACCCCGGCATAACCCGTCGATACGGAATGGACGAGATCGACTTTCGGGAGCGGCTGATGGAGCACCCGCAAAATCGGGGTGTACATGCTTTGCCACATCCAGAAATAGTCGATGAACGAGCCGCCGTTCATCTCTTCGGCGTAGGCGGCCTTGACGTTGCGCCAAAAGAACTCGCTCGCGAAAAACGTCTCGCTCGAAGGCACTTCTTTCCCGAGTAGTCGCAGCGCTTGTCGGTTCGGGCTTCTCAACATGAGCCAGTCCGACACGTTCTGTTCGTCGTCGGCACCCCACTTCAATCGTCCCTTCGCTCGCTCCCCCACGTCGTTTAAATACAGATGGGTGATGCCGGAGACGTTCGGGGGAAACTCGTATTTCATATCTTCCGGTCGTTTCTCGGTCGGTTGAATTGAAATGATTTCAAACGACACCTCGGGCATCTCCTCGATCAACGTCTGCGTCCAGCTTGAGACGCCTCCGCTCACATACGGATAACTGCCCTCTAAGACAAGTCCGATTTTCATTGCGCTTCCCCCTTGATGGCGATTTCAGCATTCGCCGCTGACAGTTTGACGAGATAGAGAGGTCGGTCGGCCTCCCACTGTTCGACCGTCCCGAAGTCAAATTTCCCTGTCTCGAGTGATTGGCCCGGTTTCAGGCGAATCGTGAAATGAGACGGATTGATGAGTCCTTCCCCGGCCAAATAGACCGTCGACTCATCGAACGTGACGTTCAAATCAGCTTGTTGGTAGGTGATCATCTTCTCGGTCGCATAATGTTGCGTATACGCCTCGAGATGCGGATATTGGTCTCTCACGTCATGGACGATTTTACGCAGGCTTGTGAACATCGTATCCCAGTCCCGCCCGAAGGCCCGGTCTGGATCGATGACATCATCCGGGTGAATGAAGTGTGAAAACACGCCGAAGTTGGCGATTGCATCGACCATCTGGAAAATCGAGCCGCGCTCTTCCCCGTAATCGCTCGTCACGCGCGGGAAATGATAGAGGTTCGGGTGTGTCGCATCAAACTCGAACTCTTGCACGAAGTCTCCATTCTCGGGTTCCCCGGTGTAAAGGGAGGCAATCGTGCGAAGGTTAGGTAACGCCTCTGCGATTGCATCGACACCAGTCCGGTTGAGCGCATTCGATGGCGGGACGTATGACTTAAGCGTCTCGGCCGGGAAATAGTTCGCGAACACCGATTCAGCCTGCAATAACGACCGCTTCATCTCTTCTTTATCTTTCCACGGGATATAGCCATATGTCGGATCAATCGGTTCATCGGCCGTGACGAGCGATTGGTGATTATAACCATGTAACCCGATTTCTCCGCCGTGGGCAATCAGTTTACGTCCAAAATACAGCATCGGAAACTCGCCGCGCTTAATCAACTGCTCATCGACAAGTTCCATCTCTTCCTCATACGTCCCAATCATGGCTCCGGTGTAAATCACATCGTCGTCTTCTGCTAAATCGACCATGTCTTCCCACCAATCCTCGGCGAAAAAGTCTTTGACCGATTTATCGAGCGGCGTCGCGGACACATCTTTCATCTTCCCATCCATGACCGGTGCCGGGAAATCATCGATGTACATGAGTTTGATGGCCGCTTGTGCTGTGACGAACGCTGGCGGCATCGTGCCGAGCGTCTGCACGAACAAGCCGCGAATCATCTTTTGGTTCGTGATTGTCGTATTCCAATACAGGACGTTCCCTTCACCAACACGGTATTCCCAAAGGATTGGGAAACCTTCGGCTGACAACATGAGGTTGGCGTCATCTGCGACCGCAAAGTCGACGACGCTATGAACGAACAGGTCGTCCGGCGGATTCAAGTCGACATAGCCCGGGAAAATCGTCTCCTCGAAATTCAAGCCATATACGTCCGGCACATACTCACCAATTTCTTCAATCCCGGTCAACGCGTTCCACGCGGGGTCTTTGAACCGGTTCGCGAAGACGAGGTTGCCGCCCTGTTCGACGTAACGCTTCATCGCGACGAACGGCCATCTCGATGAATCTTCTCCGGTAAAAATGATAATCGTATACGGAGAAGGCGCAATCGATCCGACGGCACCAGGGCTGACATCGCGTACGTCGAGCTTCGCGTACTGTAAGCCGTGACGCAGATTGTCCGCCGTCTCGACCGCCAAATCCCCTTCATCCCGGACGAGATAAATTTGAAGTTGATGTTCGCCTGCTTTCGCTGACGCATCACTCTTCAATTGATCGATATTCATCTGCTGCTCGGCAACGTTCGGCAGTAGTGTGTGCAGCGAATGAATCCGTAAGTATTGAATCGCACCGACGATGACTAGAAATAAGACGATGAAGAGCGAGAATGAGATTACAGTTCGTTTTTCCATGATGTCGTGTCACTCCATTCTTCAAACAACAGTCGGTACTCATACGGCACATCGTCGAGCGTGAACTGGGTCTGCATCATAAACATGACCGCCTTCACTTCGTTCCAACGCTCCCGCTCATAATAGAAGTTGATGAGCATAAGATGGGCCTCGATTCGTTCCGGGAAATGGTGGACGTACTCCTTCAGGATGTTCAATTGCTCTTTTGGATGCTGTAACGTGAGATAAATCTCGTTCAAGTCTTCATAAATCCATGGCGTCGGGGGATAGAGCGTCTTCGCTTTTAACAATTCTTCGAGCCATGCGGTCTGCTTGTCCTTCAACATGACCTCGGTGATGAGCTCGCTATGAATCATCCGTTTATAGATTGTCGCGAGCCGTTGAATCGTGTCGGGATTCCCCAAATCATATTCGCGTTTCGCCAATTTCAGTTCTTGTTCATACTGGTCGATTAAGATATTCATCGTCGCCGCCGCATAATGGACGGTCTCGCTGTCCGTACTCTCGAGACCCATCTGCAAATACTTCCCTTGCTGGTCGATCGACTGATTGACGTGCGTCAAAATCGAATGTTTCCGGATGGCCGGATCTTTGGAATTGATGGCATCGTTGAGCGGCAACAAGTGCGTGCTGCTGTTCGCTTCATGACGAATCTGTTCATAGTTGACGACTTTGAAATCGATATAGTCGTCATAGTCTTCAATCAGACCGCTCCGGCCAAAGCGCTCGGCCAAACGATACACCGCATAGACGGCAAGTTCAGCCACAAACGGCAGGAACAGTCCGAAACTGAGTGCCGCCACCGCGACCCCATAGTCCGGTGCTTTCATCCTTCGTTTCAATGTGATTAACAAGACGAAGGCTAGCATAGCGTGAACGACATAAATCCCAATCAATCCGAGACGAACCGTCAGCTCCATACCGTCACACTCCCTTCTGGATCAAAATCCCTTCGATCCGATCATAAATCTGTTGACGGTGTTCTTCGCTCGTCCCAGGAAGTAAGAGCAACAGTTTGTTGTCTTCGGGATCGTAGCCGACGACGTCGATTTCCCGTAAATACGAGTGGACGATGGCCTCGATACTCTCGAGCGAGACCGGTTCATAGCCGAGCGCATAATCGAGCACGATATACGGCTGTCCGTGGTGAAGTTTCTTTTGTTCTTGAATGGCGACAAGTTCCGTGAACGCCTCTTTTTTATAGAACGAGGTGCCTTTATGCATTTTCTCGTGCTGCTCTTTGCGAATCAGATTTTCGGCGTTTTGGACGCGCGTCCCGATCCACGAGAACAAGATATTCAAGACGTGCAAGTCATCGGTCGTCAATTTGCGGAGCGGCAAGCGTTTGATGACGACAACTTCACGTGTCTGTCCGTCCACGACGATCGGCGCGAGCAACATCGGGTCTGTGTCTTCATCATCGAGTTGACGGAGTGTCGTCTCTTGGACTTGGAAGAACCGTTTGAACATGCTTGACGCCTCGTCGAGGAAAATTGTTTGCGGGAACTCTTTCTTTTCGGTTTGCCGAATCAAGAGACGCATCGATTTTTGTGAGCGATCGACGTGGTAAATGGCGACATCGCTAGCTAAAAACGTCTTTTTCAACAGGCGAATCGTTTCGCTTCGAATCAGTTCCGGGTGCGGCAAGTCGAGCGATACGGCAAGTTCATACAATTGGTTCAAGCTGTATTCGGATTGAAGTAGTTTTTGACGAAGTGTCGTTTGCGAAGTGTTGAGTAAATCGACGGTTTCTTTCAAATACGTGTTCTCATCTTTCAGTTCCTCATTGCGGAACTGACTGATTTCATAACGCTCTCGAAATGAGGTGCTGAACAACCCGACGATGACGGTGATGGCGAAGTAGTAAAACAGTGTAAGAAGTGAGTTTGTATCGTAGAACAAGAGGAAGATGTCCCCTCCCATTAAGCCGGTATATAACACCTTATAGAGGAGCAAGATGCCAAAACTGATTAAGCCGAAAATGGTGCCGTATCGTAAGGCGAATAAGATGGCGGCCGCATAAAACATGTTCAACTCATTTTGAATCGTGCCCAGATTAAAGAATAGATCGATTCCAATCAACAGCGCGAACACGACAAGAATTTCAACCCACTTTAGCCACGGACGGTCTTGAGCGTATAAAATGATAATCCCCTCCTCGCGATTGGTTCATCTGTACCAGTTTAGCAGCTAGCCAGTCGAACTTAAGTAACGGATCACGGCATCTTTTATTTCCTCATACCCTAATCAACACCTAAAAATCCCACGTATTGTAATACGTTGGTTCATGATAATGTATAAAGCCGTTCGCTTCGGCCAAATCACGACTCGTCGCCTCTTCTTGATCGGACACGGTGAGGACGGCAATTCCATACTCATCTTGAATCACGTTCATCCGGTCGAGCATCTCCATCGACCACGAATCAGACGTGATTTTGGTGTAGTTGAAGCCTTCCCACATGAAGCCTTCCACATATGGGGCACTCGTCCGTTCGAGCGTCTCGATGCCCCAATTTTGAACGACCGGGACGCCGGGATACGTACGCTCAATCGCCTGTAAGAATTTCTCGAGCCCAGCCAACTGTTCTGCTAAGTCTTCTGGATAATCCAAATGGACGTCATCGATGTCCCCGACCGTATCAAGGAAAATACCATCCAAATGTTTGTTGATGACTTGTTTTTGAATCTCGCGGATTAAAATTTTACGGAAGTCGGCCGAACTGATATCGGTCAAATACGAGTCCCATTTCGGAAAGTAAATCCGTTCCCCGTCCCGATAAAAGTAGTCATCCTTGTCCATTTGGCCGATCAGCGCTCGATTCCACGAATCTGCCTCCATTACATTGATATACCCGAACACTTTCGTCCCGTTCGATCGGATTGTCTCAATCTGTTCCGGTGTATACCAAATCGGTTCGATGATGACGAGGTCGTAGCGGGCCATATCCTCGATAATCGCCTCGGTCGGCATATTGTAGAAAATCTTGTAAGAGTGAATCTCATCAAAATCAAACGGCTCCCTTGTCGTACATCCTCCTAAACAGAAGATGAGCAATAAGCCGGTAAGCCACAATCGTCGCACGAGGACACCTCCTTGATGAGCAAATCTGTCTTGGTGTGAATCGGTCCGTTTGACGTTGAACGACGAGTAGATACACTCATCGTTTTTAGAAGGGAAAAATTGGATTTAGGTCATTGTATTCAGAGTTGCCCGGTTCTGGTCCAATCTAAACGTATCGCGTTCGATTCCGTTCAATACAAAAATCGCTATAAAAAAAGAAGACTGATGAAAACAGTCTTCTAACGTCCAGTAATGAGCAAATATAAGTTGAAGGCCACGAGTCCAAGCGGAAATAAGGCCACGACAACAATCGGCCATTTCTTCGTCCGGATGCCGACAAATAGTAGTAAACTCCCTACTAGGAGCGCGATGAACGTCGTATACGGATTCAAGCGTCATTCCCCCTTCTATAGAGGGGCTTTTCCCGACTCGACCTAAACTTAACCGTGTGAACCCCAAAGCGTCGAAAAAGCGTCACGAATTCGATGCGCTTCCTCTGCACGAAAAGGATACCCCGCCCGCTCGGCGACCCGTCTGCTCGTGCATTCAAACTGCTCGACCAACACTTTATGGGCCGCCTCGAGGGAAGTCGTCTCGATTGCCGGAAATGTATGAAGATAGCTGTCCCACCTTGCCGCATCCACGTACGAGGTCAGACCGTCACCGGCCTTCCCCGCGTTCACGGTGAAGTCCATCGTAAAACCGACTTCCCACGACAGCATCTGACGGAGCATCGCCCTCATGATTGTGACATGGTCGTACGCGTATAATAACTGCCCCCGCTTGATTCCTTTGACGACGTAAAGCGACACCCACCAAAACTCGTTCCAACACTGCTCATAGTCGAATCGGCTCGGTCGTTTGATGCGGTACGTGTCATCAGATGGGATCGGTTGACCGGCAATCTCGTCTTTATCAATGAGGACGAGACTGAGTGAGTCAGCGTGAATCGCTTCCTGCACGTCACGCATAGGGCGAACGGTCAAATCGACGCGATGACCGGCTGCAAACTGGACGAGAAACGCAAAACGCTCATATTTGTCGCCTCCCGGCACCTCGTCCGGCGTCTGCATAATCAAGACGTCCCCGAGCGGCAACATCCAAGAACGGTCCTCGATGAACGTGGTCACGTCTTCGACGAAACAAGTGACATCGACGTCTTGAAAACGGTCTAGTTTTACGTGCGGATTGACGAGCGACCCGTTCAAGACGAGGACGCGGACGTCTTCCCGCTCCGCGGCCATGGCCGTCAAGTGCTCGAGCACTTGCTCATTGGTCATATGACGTTCGCCCCGAGCGAGCGGGCGATTTGGACGGCCTGTATCACGTCAATCGTCGCTTGTTTCAGGATGACGTCCGAGAAATCGACCCCATCCATCTCGGCCCCGACAAAATCAGCCTTGGTGCAATCGGCATGCTGCAAGACGGCGCGAGACAAGACGGCGTTCGTCCAGCGTGACTCTGTCAAATCGGCACCGTATAAATCGGCCTCGGTCAACCGGACCCCGGACCAATCCATCTTCCGGAGCGGGGCGTGACGCAGATTGACGAACGACCAATCGCCCTCGCGTACGACGACGCCTTCAAACGTGCATGACTCAAACGAAGAACCCGTCATCTTGCACTGATCGAACTCGCTCAAAAACAGATTCGCCCCGTTAAACTGACAGTTTAAGAACGAGCTGCCACTGTGGCGCGAGGCGTTCCACTTCGAATCGGTGAAGTCACAGTTGATGAAACGACACTGTTCAGTCTCGAACTCGGTCGCATCGATATAGGTGAAGCGGCAGTTCTCGAACGTCGTCTGCGTGAGTTGGATGTCACGGAGCGTCTCGTCGCGGAAGTCCTCGCCTTTATAACTCTCATTTGATTGAAACATGACCTGCCTCCTTGGCATATACTTGATGTAGCTTATGGAATGGAGTGATACACATGGATATCGTATTTCCGACCGAACACGGCACGTTCAATTATCGCGTCGCCGGCATCTGGGTCCAAGACGGTCATTTGCTCGTTCATCGGAACGTGAACGATGACTTTTGGGCGTTGCCGGGCGGCCGGGTCGGCATCGGCGAAGAGGCCGAGCTCGCCTTGACGCGTGAGCTGCAAGAAGAACTCGAAGCGACACTGACAGGAACGACGTTCGCTTTCGTCTCCGAAAATTTCTTCACATATTTGGAGCGCACCGTCCATGAGATCGGCATGTACTTTTATGTGTCGGGTGACCTCCCGCTCCGGCATGGAGACTTCCATGGACCGGAAGGAGATCACCTCATCTATCGTTGGCAGCCGCTCGACGCGCTCCGGGACTTGAAACTCTTCCCGGAGACACTCTATGCGTTGCCGCAATCACTACCGCCCCACTTTATCAATCGCTGAGCTTGATAGAATCGACTTCAATTCGTGCAAGTCTTGAATTTCATACGTCGTCTCGACCGACGCCGCAATCTCGTGCGGGTTGTACCAGCACGTGTCGAGCCCATACATGCGTCCGCCGGCGATATCTGCCGTCAGCGAGTCACCGACGATGAGTCCACGTTCCGGTGCCACGTTCGGCACGCGGTCGAACACGTAATCGAAGAACGGTGTCATCGGCTTTTGCGATCCGGTCGCATCCGAGACGAACACGTCCTTGAAATAAGGAAGCAGTCCCGACGCTTCGAGCCGCTTGAACTGCGTCTCCGTCACACCGTTCGTGACGATATAGAGCGGATACTGTTCACTGAGCGTTTGGACGAGCTCGAGTGCCCCATCGATGATGTGTACCCCGTTGTGCAAATGGTCGCGATAGCGCTGTTCGACTTCATGTGCATCGATCGTGATGCCGAGCGTATCGAACAGTTGCGTGTGTCGGCCCATTAAGACGTCTTCCCGTCCGACCTCGCCGCGCTCGAACGCGCGCCATAATCCGTTATTGATCGTCACGTACTGTTGTTTCAATTCATCTGTCATCCGAACGTTGTGTGCCGCGAGCAACTGCTCCAAGGCGACGTGCTCGCTCTGTTTAAAGTCGAGCAACGTATCGTCGACATCGAATAAAATCGCTTCATACCGTTTCATAATCTGTATTACCCCTCTCTGCCTCTAATGTACAGGAACGGACCGAGAAGTTCAAAACAAGGAGTGAGTCATATGGCTAAACGACCTATCAGCAATCTCGAGTATTCAGGGGAAGAATTCGCGTCATTTTTCTATTTGGCCGATGAGATGTTCGGCATCGATTTTGGTGAATGGTACATGGCCGGCGAATGGACCGACCGCTATCGTTGTTACTCATTGACGTTTTATCGGAATGTCATCTCGAACGTCGGGATGAGCCGGATGACGATCGTGGCTGACGGAACCGCGCGCGAAGCGTATCAGATTGGGACGGTCATGACCGACGAGGATCGACAAGGACAAGGGCTCGCCACCCGTATTTTCAAGTATCTGTTCAAACAGCATGACGCCGATGCCTTGCCTTATTTTTTGGCTTGTAACGAAGGGGTTGAACCGTTTTACAAGCAACAGGGGTTCTCCGTCCAACTTGAACCGGAGCTATTCGTTTCAGTATCGGGATCGGCTTCCCCACTCGAACGTGTCGATGTCGATGCCGAGCAGTGGCGTCGTTTCAAGCTGGAGTCGCTCCCGTTTTCGCCACGCCTCTATGCGACGGACGACATGCATATTTGGATGTTCCATTACTACCAAGGGATGAACGAGGACGTGTATCGTTTCGATGACGTCCATGTCATTTATATGATTGAGCGCTCGCGCTTAAACTTGTATGCCGTGCTGTCGCCGCGACCTGTCGATATGCGTGACGTCGTGGCTCGCCTCTCCTTTGAAGGCATCACCGAAATCGTCTTTAAATTCACGCCCAATCTGGACGGTGTGGAACAACGTCCGTCCCGCGACGGCCAATGGATGATTCGCATGAACGAAGGACAACTCTTCCCGGAAGGTTGTCGCTTCCCTTATTTATCGAAAGCATGAAAAAAACTCGCCTCAGGGGCGAGTTTTTTGCGTATGGAAGGCATGTCCGAGCGCCTGCGCCGCTTCTTTGACGGCTCGTCGCGCTTCCGGAACGTATGCGTAGTAGTTGACGAATCCGTGGATGAGTCCTCCGTAATTGTGATACGTCACCGGGACACCGAGGCTAATCAATTTGTTGGCGTATGCGCGTCCGAGGTCGCGGAGCGGGTCGTATTCGGCCGTCAACAACGTCGTCGGGGGAAGGTCCCCTAAGTGGCCCGAAAAAATCGGCGAGGCGTACGGATGCATCAATTCCGACTCATCACGGAAATATTGTTGCTGGAACCACCGGATGAGCCCTTCATCGAGCAAATAACCGTTCGCGTAATCAATCAATGACAGCGGCAAGTTCTCCTCGGTCCCGGTAACCGGGTAAAACAGCAACTGATGCATGACGAGGGGACGACCTCGTTCAATCGCCATCAAGGCGCTGACCGTAGCGAGCGTCCCGCCGGCACTGTCACCGCCGACGGCGATGCGCTCGACATCGATTTCAAGTTCCGAGGCGTGATCCGCAATCCAAACGAGCGCCTCATAGCTATCGTAGACGGCTGTCGGAAATTTATGCTCCGGAGCGAGTCGGTAGCCGACCGAGATGACCGTGCAGTCGGCCTCGTTCGCGATCGTCCGACATATCGCATCATGGGTGTCGAGACTGCCCGTGACATATCCGCCACCATGAAAATAGACGAGTGCTGGCGCAATCGTTCGACCCGACCGATAGATGCGGATTGGGAGCGAACGGCCTGGGAGTGCGATCAGACGCTCTTCGACGTCATGCATGTGCTCTTTATGTTGAAACCGGGTCATCATTGCGTCTTCTTGTCGTCTTAATTCGAGCGGATCCAATTGGTCATATGTGGTCGAGATTTGATTTTGAAACTGGTTCAAATAAAATTGAATCGTCGGATTGACTGGCAACGGGAATCCCTTCTTTCTCTTTTAGGCATACAGTTGCCTATTCCCAGCCGCGTTACACTCTAAGCAGACGTGAGTGCTTTTTCGGACAACCTGTCTCATTGATCGTCGGCTGCGGCCATGAGATAGCCCAAAGGTAGGCTCAAGAAGAAAAATAATCCGAAGCGTGCCAACATCAAACTTGCCCCTTTTGGTTCTTTTTCCACCACACGAACAAGAAAATCCCCATCCCGACGAACAAAATCAGCATCGAGTAAATCAATTGTTGTTCGAGCGGCAAGCTTGTTTGGGCGAACGCATATTGCGGTCCAAACAAGAGAATCGGTATGATCAGATTGATCCATGTTTTCGTCCAAACCGAGACGATGAGCAACGTGACGACGGCAAGGCCGAGTAACACGAGTTGACCGGTTGGGCCGAACACGATCGTTGGGGTCTCGACGAAGATGTCGAGCACCATCAGCCCGAGGAATAACGTCATCGGCATCGCGGCGAGCGCAATGTATATCATCCCGTTTTTGAATTTACTTTCTTTCGAGCGGACCGACATGTTGCGGAACGCTTGTGAAGCGGCGAGTAAGAACAGGACAGCGACGAGCGGGAACCCAATCAACTGGACCGTCGAGAATGTCATCTCGCCTTGAATGAAGTTGGCGATGATGATGTAGGCGAACACGTTCGGAATGATCATCGCGATGATTTTGAAAAACCCTTTTCCATCGAACGCCATCTCACGCCCAAGATGCTGCATGTAGGCTTTCGGGCTCTGGCCGACGACATCGTCCACGCTTTTGCCTGCGCGTTCCGCCTCCTCGAGGTGGTCTTTCAGCTCGGCGACAACGTCTTGCACTTCCCCTTCCGATTTCCCGCTCGACATGAGATATACCGCTAAATCATCCAAAAAATCACGACTCTTTTTTGAAAGTTCCATCTTCATTCTCCTCTCCGAGTACGCGGTCGACACCGCTTGACACTTCCGCCCAACGTTGTTTGAAGGCGAGCAGCTCTTGCTGTCCCGCCTCCGTCAAAATGTAATATTTTCGTTTCGGTCCCCCTGATGGCAACGACTTTTGGACCGTCTCGACCCACCCATCTTTCTTCATCCGTAACAGGACCGGGTAAATACTGCCCTCGCTCACCATCGTGAAGCCATACGTCTGCAACTTCTCTGACATCTCATAGCCGTACGTCTCTCCTTTATCGATGATGGCCAACAGACAACCTTCGAGCAATCCTTTTAACATTTGACTCATCGCCATGGCGTGACCTCACTTTCGTTAAACTAACTTGTTATACATAATAGTAGTGGAAGGCACTACCAATTGCAACTACTTTGTAAAACAAGTCAGTCGCGCATCGAGAGGTTTATTTTTTCAAATCAGGTGAATACTTCTTAAGGTGAAGCAAAAAGATAAAGGAGTGTTTGAACATGTATACCGATTTTACAAAGATGTACATTGATGGCCAATGGGTCGAAGGGTCAAGCGACAAATCGATCGATAACACCAACCCGTTCACGGATGAGACATTGTTCTCGATTCGTTCGGCCGACGAGTCTGATCTCGACAAGGCTTATGCCGTTGCGAAAGAAGCACAAACCGAATGGGCGACGATGCTGCCACAAAATCGCCGGGCCTTGATTGAGAAGTTCGCCGAAGTGACGTTGCAGCATAAAGATGACATCATCGACTGGCTCGTCAAAGAGTCGGGCAGCACGCGCATCAAAGCAGAAGGCGAATTTTTAGCCTCGATGGCGATCATCAAGGAAGCGGCGACGTTCCCGTTCCGCATGGACGGGCTCATCAAGCCTTCAATCGTCCCGAACAAAGAGAACCGGGTCTATCGGAAACCGCTCGGCGTCATCGGCGTCATCAGCCCATGGAACTTCCCGTTCCACCTCGCGGTCCGCTCCATCGTCTCCGCGCTCGCGACGGGCAATACCGTCGTCGTCAAACCGGCGACGGCGACACCGGTCACAGGCGGTCTCCTGTTCGCTTCGTTATTTGAAGAAGCGGGCCTTCCGAAAGGCGTCTTGAACGTCGTCGTCGGTCGCGGTTCGGAGATTGGGGACGCGATCGTCGAGCACCCGGTGCCAAAACTTATTTCGTTCACTGGTTCGACCGAGGTCGGCAAAGGCATCGCCGAGAAGGCCGGACGCCTGTTGAAAAAGACAGCGCTCGAACTCGGCGGGAATAACGTCTTCGTCGTGTTAGACGACGCCGACATCGATCGTGCCGTCGAATCGGCCGTCTACTCGAAGTTCTATCATCAAGGGCAAATTTGTATGTCGACGAACCGAATTCTCGTCGCCGAGTCGATTCACGATGCGTTCCTTGAAAAATTTGTGGAGCGGGTTCGCGCCTTGAAGTTCGGCAATCCGAACGAATCGGATACACAAGTCGGGCCGCTCATCGATCACGATCAAGTCGACCGTATCCTCGATCAAATCAAGCAGACGGTCGACGCCGGTGCGACGCTCCAAGTCGGCGGTAACGCTGACGGGAACGTGCTCGAGCCGACCGTCGTGAGCGGTGTCACGAATGACATGCCACTCGCGAAAAATGAGATTTTCGGACCGGTCGCCGTCATTCTGTCGTTCAAGGACGACGCCGAGGCGCTCCATATCTCTAATGAGTTGCCATACGGACTAAGCGGTGCCGTCCACGGTTCGATTTACCGTGCGACCGAGTTCGCCCGCCAAGTCGAGACGGGAATGATTCACGTCAACGACCAATCGGTGAACGACGAGCCGCACTTGCCGTTCGGCGGAGAGAAAGATTCGGGTCTTGGCCGCTTCAACGGCGAGTGGGTGCTCGAGGAGTTCACGACGCTCCAGTGGGTATCCGTCATGCACGAACGCCGGGAATACAAACCATTTTTCTCATAAACAGCAAAAAGCGTGTTGGTCCGCGAACGGACCAACACGCTTTTTTTAGATTTTCTTCACGAATTCCGATTTGAGCTTCATCGCGCCAAAGCCCTCAATCTTGCAGTCGATGTCATGGTCCCCGTCGACGAGACGGATCCCTTTCACTTTCGTGCCTTGTTTGACGACGAGCGACGTCCCTTTCACCTTCAAATCTTTGATGACCGTGACTGTGTCTCCGTCTTGGAGCACATTTCCGTTCGCGTCTTTGATTTGCGCGTCTGCTTCCGCTTCGGCTACCTCGCTCGGCGACCACTCGTAGGCGCATTCCGGACAGACGAGCAAGCTCCCGTCCTCATACACATAAGTCGACTGACATTTTGGGCAATTCGGTAGTTCTGTCATACTGATTCCTCCATTCGATACACTGTTCCCAGTATACCGCAATTTTAGAAGTTCGACAGCTAGCGGTCAGCCTTCTTGCGGAGTCTCGGGGCCTTTCAAATCAAGCTGATAAAACGATAAGTCCAGCCATTTGCCAAACTTGTATCCGGCTTTTTTAATCGTGCCTGAATGGACGAACCCTAATTTTTCATGGGCTTTGACGCTCGCGATATTGGCGGCATCGATACCACCAATCATCGTCTTCACTTCCCGTTCTTCACCGATGCGGATGATTTCACGGAGCAATTTATTCCCAATCCCTTTCCCCCGATAGCCGGGATGCACGTACACCGAGTGCTCGACCGTATACTGATAGGCCGGCCATGGACGGAACGGGCCGAACGTGGCAAATCCCATGACGACATCGCCTTCCTCCCACACGATGATCGGGAGCCCGGACGCTTTTTTGTCTTCGTACCAAGCGACACGATTTTGAAGCGTCACCGGCTCGTAATGGTAAACAGCTGTACTGTTGACGATTGCGTCATTGTAAATATGTAAAACGGCTTGAAGGTCGTCTCGACGGCAGTTGCGAATCATGAGGACACCATACTTTCTATAAGTTTTCTTTATTATACTTATCTCGATTTCAAAATACACGTAACGATTTGCTGCCACAAAAAAAGTCAGCCGTTTCGACTGACTTTTTTACCTTAGGCTGCCAAACGGTCACACATCGATGCGCACTCGAAACAGACGCGCGCACATTCCTGACAATGTTCGTGCTTATGTTTCTCACACTCTTGGGCACACGCCTTACAGACGACCGCACAAGCCCGGGCCAGTTCCGGTACGAACGCCGAATCCCGTGTCATCGCCTCGGCGAGGAATGAACAGATTGCAGCGCACTCACGATCGAGTCGGATACAGTCGACCATCATCTTCACGTCATGTTCCTCGAGACAAGATTCAAGACAGTAATTGCACGTCTCCACGCAATCGTGCAACGTTTCCAGTTCGTTCGCATAAATTCGATGAGCCATGTATTCGTCCTCCTTTTGAATGACTACACAACGACAATACGTTACTGTTGTTCCCTAATCTTCAAAAGAAAAACGACCGTCGACTAACGTCTCGGGTCGTTCACGAATGTACGATATAGGTAGGCGACACCGTTCAACCAGCGCTCCGAATACCGCTTCGGCATGAAACGGAGGCGATAGAGCCGATACATCCGCTTCAAATCTTCCCATTGGTGATCGACTTGTTGCCCTTGTCGGAATCGCGCCAAGTCAATCAAATAGAGTCGGCCGTCCGGCGTGAGGATGAGGTTGCGCAAATGGACATCGGACGGGGTCAACCCGAGTCGCCGGGCCGCTATGAGCGCCTCATCGACTTGCTTGATGTACGCGGGGTCGATCCAAATGCCTTCAATCAAACATTCAAACAGTGTCTTCCCTTCGATATAGTCGATGACGATATAGTTCGGACCCGCTTCGTACAGACCCGGGAATTGTGGCAACCCTTCGAGCGTCCGATAGATCACGGCTTCCTCGGCCGCGATGTGCGTATAGCCAGGGAAAAACACTTTAATGACGAGTCGGGTAGCTTTGATGCGGAACACGGCAGCACTTCGCCCGATGCCGTGCAGTTCGAGGTCGGGATGATAGGCGGTCACACGCGTGTCTTGCCCATGTCGCTCAAACGTGACGCCCGCATATTGTTCATAATGATTCATAGAGCACTCCTCTTTTTCGGTTCATCTCTTTCCTATCATAACTGAAATCACTTTCATTTGACTCGGTCCGCGTCCGTCCGACACGCCCAATAAGTGACGCATCCCCCGACTATCTCTATAATGAAAGCGACAGAAAATGAGGAGGAATCAATCATGCAACGTATCGAACTGACAGAAGACTTATCATTCTCACGGATCATCCACGGCATGTGGCGTCTCGCTGAATGGGATATGAGCCCGCAGGAACGTCTCACGTTCATCGAGCAATGTATCGAACTTGGAATCACGACGTTCGACCACGCCGATATATACGGTGGCTATACATGTGAAGGACTATTCGGAGAAGCACTTCGCCTCAATCCTTCACTTCGCGATCAAATCGAGATCGTGACGAAGACTGGCATTAAACTGACAGGTTCTTTCAACCCAGGCCAAACAATCAACCATTATGATACGACGAAAGAGCATATCATCCGTCAAGCCGAGCGTTCACTCAAAGAGCTCGCCATTGACCAGATTGACACGCTGTTGATCCATCGTCCCGATCCGCTCATGGACCCGGACGAAGTCGCTGAGGCATTCATTACGTTACAACGCAGTGGAAAAGTCCGGACGTTCGGTGTCTCGAACCACGTACCGGCAACCCAACAGTTGCTCCAGTCACGCTTACCGTTCCAACTCGTGACGAATCAGCTCGAACTTTCACCGATGCAACTGAAACACTTCGAAGATGGTTCTGTCGACCTATGCCACGAGAAGCGGATGCCGCTCATGGCGTGGAGCCCTCTCGCCGGCGGACAACTGTTCACCGAGGCCGCTTACGCACCGCTTCGTGAAAAATTGGAGGAAATCAGCGATCGGCATCAAGCTGGCGGCATCGACGCCGTCGTCTACGCGTGGCTCTTAAAGCACCCGGCCAAGATCATGCCGATCGTCGGATCTGGGAAAATTGAACGAGTTCGGACCGCCGTCGATGCGCTTCAGATTGACCTGACGCGAGCAGAATGGTTCGAAATTTTGAAGGCGGCCCGTGGCCGTGACGTGGATTGAAGTTAAAAATAAACAAATAAAAGCCTTTTAATACCATTTAATTATTTCTGACGATTTTCGTCATTTTTAAGAACATCGTCATTACAATGTTCATTCGTCAAAAATCGACACGTGTCAAATGGAGAAATTCCATTTCATATCCATAAGTGTAAAACAAGCCCGTTCAGTTCAAGTTGAGCGGGTTTTTTGATTTTTTTTAAAAAAATCGCATTAATTTTCCTAAGACTAAAGTCACAAAAAAATGGTGCTAAAATGATGAAAGTTAATCATTAAAGGAGTGCACCCTGTGAAAAAGTACCTGATTCTTTGTACGCTCGCCATGTTGTTCGTCCTGTTCGGATGCGAAGAAGAACATGCATTTCGTTTACATACGGCTCCAGAGTACTATCAAGGTCGCGCCTCTCTGCCTTCTGGTCAACAAATCGAGATGACCGAGTCCGACCGGACGAACGTCCTTGATGCCTGTTATCCGGAGGACGCCATCACCCGCGTGCCTGACGGAGAGCGTCTCTTGATTAGCACGGTCAAATTGAGCCAACCGCTTACGACGACGGCCTCGACCGAAGTCTTTCCGACCGCCACATTTTTTGAAGTGGAAAATCAAACCTACGTCCAATGCCAAGCTGACACCTTCACCTATATGAAACAAATCGATGCGTTGCCGGATAGTCTCACTCCGTACCGCGAACAAGCCGTCTCATCTTCTGCGATGTCCAACCTTCGCGTTGCGCAACCGCACGAGCAAGTCCATTTCACCGAAGAGATGAAAAAACCGGTCGGCAATGAACCTTATCCAAAACGTCACGGTTTCGAACAAACGCTCGTCCACGTGACGATGCCGTTCAACGGTTCGTTCGAATTCACGTTCGAATCACCCGAATCGCGTGAGACCATCACGTTGCCCATCAACGAATCGTCACGTCAACCGTTCCTGTCCCTTGGCTTAGGGACCGAAGTGTCTCAAGACACGCAACAGTACGGGCTCCATCTGTCATCCGATCAGACGTTATATGAGGACGTCCTGCGACCACAGGATGCCACCTACGATCGAATGCTTGGGACGCGGCAGGCGAGCACGCTTCCGAACAAGCTCGTGCCGAACGAGCGCTATCCATTGTTCAGCTTCTCCTTCATCCGTGATGGCAAGCCTTATAAACAAGTCGTTTCTATCACCTATAAAGAAGAGACGTTGTTGCACGGCGATCGTTTGAAAACAAAAATGCGGCAACAATTCGCGCATCGACGTCACGTCGTCGCCCATGAACTGGCTCTAATCGGCACAGAATCAAAAGATGCACCGTTCTTGCATCATGCCAACGCCGAGACCGTCCAGTTCGTGTTTCAAGCCATCGATCGCTCAAAAGCCGTGGCGACGGCCGGAACCCCGGCGCCGACCCCTTATTTGACGGTGTTCGAGGGCATTTGTGCCCAAACATTCGATGTCAGTTACACGGAAGACGATGTGATTTTGACAAATACGAAGACAGGCTCACATTTTAAATTGCTCCGCGCCGATGCTGAACGGTGGCGCGACCTTTCCATCGGACAAGCAAACAACTGACGACACTTTTCAAGCCAGACCGGCTCACTGGTCTGGCTTTGCACGTTGTATAGGCAAAATCGGAAAGCCTCCTTGCCTCGCTATGCGACAATGACAGCAAACGGTGCAAAGGAGAGAGTGTGATGACGAAACGATTCGAGCGCGACGTCGCCAGCCATTGGCCAGTCGCCTATAAACAAAACGGATATCCGCACGTGCAGCAGGGTTGGGTCTTGCCTCCGGAACGAAAAGACGAGTTCGACCCGTTCATCTTGATGGCCGAGGACTGGTTCAAACGGGGAACGTTCTCTGACCATCCTCACCGCGGCTTCCAGACCATCACCTACGTGATTGATGGACGACTGGAACATATCGACAACCATGGCGGACATTCGATTTTAGATGCGGGTGACGTTCAATATATGAATGCGGGCTGGGCGGCACGTCATGCCGAGGAGGCCGTCGATGACGACTTGATTCATACGCTTCAACTATGGCTCAACTTGCCGAAAGCACTTAAAACGACGACGACATCTTACCAAAACGTATATGTCGAAGCGGCACCGCTCGTGCCGATTGACGGAGGACACGTGCGTGTCTATTCGGGCGACATCGCCGGAGTGACCGGACCGATGGACAGTCTCGTCCCCATCACGATGAGCGAAGTGAGCTTACAGAGTGGAGCCGCCTATGAGCACATCATCCCGACGAATCATAACGCTTTCGTCTACGTACTCGCGGGTTCCCTCGAACTCGGAACGTCAGCGACACCGCTTTCGAAGACGCACGCGGCGACGCTCACGTACGATGAGACGAGCGACGGTGAGAGCGTAGTCCGCCTCAACGCGACGTCACGTGCGAAACTGCTCATCTATTCAGGCAAGCCGATTCGTGAAGACTATATCGCCCACGGTCCGTTCGTGATGAATACGGAAGAGGAGATTCGGCAAGCGTTCCGCGATTATCATGCCGGTGGCTTCGGTCCCCCGGCTGTCAAATAAAATAAGCCGCGCCTGAAGGCGTGGCTTATTTTTTGTCTGGCATGAGCACGGTCTGCTGGGTCGGGACGCGACCGATTGGGACGGTGCGTTCGACGAGGACGTACGGTTTCCCGTCCACCTCGAACTTCCGATCGCCAAGATAATGGGCCGACTTCCCGTCTTCATACAGCTTTGTCAAAATCGCCGGCACATATTCGTTCAAATTTGTGTAGTGCTCATCAAGCGTCATGACGATATTACCTTTGCCATACCCCATCCATTGATTCGACATGAACAGCATGAGCGAAATCGTCCCAACGATCCCGATAATCAAAATGATTGTCTCCATCAAATCCTCCTCTATTACATATGTGGCGCCATTATGTTACGCCAAGACTATTCTTTTACTTTAGAGATGCTTGACGACGAACTGTCGCTTCGGTTGAAAGCCAATTTGGCTATAAAACGCTGCCGCCGCTTCGTTCACTGACCAATAATCCAGTTCGATCGATGGAAATCCGTGCGCAATGGCGTAGCGTTCTACCTCTTCCATGACCCAGCGTCCATACCCTTGTCGTTTCGCCTCAGGGTTCACGCTGATTTGATGCACGTAGAGTGTCCGCACGGCTTGCCGAAATGCGTTCGCCTCACTTACCCGCTCCTGAAAACAGACGTAGCCGATGATGTCCCCGCCGACCTCTGCCGTGAAAAAGTGATAATCGTCTCGCGCCATCATCTCCAAAAACGCCGCTTCCATCGAGGCGTGATTGTACGCCGCAAAGAAAGCCGGCGCCAACTGAAGATGATGTTCATGGATAGGCTGATTCAATGCCGCGATTAACGCCGCATTCTCGGTCCGCTGCAGGCGGACCATCAGCTACCTCCGCCAAACGGATGATTTCGATCTTCCGTGACCCCGTGCGGTTTTTCATTTCCGCGAAGCGTATGGCCTGCATAAGTGGAATCTTTCCCGTTCAAACGGTGCTGAATCGGTCGGGCCAAGAAATAGCCTCCAAACAGCGACGCCGGGAAGACGAGAAAGGCGGTGCCGAGGAAAACTAATCCGTAGTAACGGAGTTCATCAGCGCTCCCCACGTACTGCGAGACCCCGTAGCGCAATCCTAAAAACAAGCCGACAAACACGAGTGCGACAAACGCATACTCAATACATTTCCCGAGAAATCGTTTCATCTCATGACCCCCCTCAACTGATTAGTTTTCTGTACGAGATGAAACGGTAAAACGTTTCAAATTTGTTGGCGAGACATATACCACAACGTCGCCTCCTGCTCGGTCGCGGATACCCAGTCTTGTTTTCCTTGGATATAGCTCTCGATATCTTCCGGATGCTGGCTCGCCAATTGTTGTTTAAGCGACGCATACTCGTCCCGTACGTCCGGGAACGTCATCAAATAATCGCGGAACGCGAGATGGCGGGTCACGCCTTCATCCCCTTCCTCGAACATATGGACATGAATCGTCCGCACGTCTTCTCCTTTAGCGAAGAAGCGCCGTCTCGGAATCCCATGCTCGCCGAAACTCCGGTACCCTAGCGCCTCCATATGGCTGATCCAATCGTCAATCCGCTCGATGTCCTGCACGACCGGCATGATGTCGATAATCGGTTTCGCATCGAGTCCCGGCACCGACGTGCTCCCGATGTGATGAATGGCGACGACTTCCCCTTCAAACAAGCGCTCGAGCTTGGCCGCCTCTTCCTTGAATTTCGTCTCCCATATCGGATCATACGGGACGACCTCTACTTTTCTCATGGTCCATTCCCTCCTTCACAATCATCGTTCCGTCTCTTTCATCATACCCGTTTTCCGAAGCGTTTAGAATTCGCCTTCGCCAATCGAAAGGTTTGTCCCGACGCAAAATGGGAAATGCTAATATTAATGAAATCAGAACTGGAGAGTGGACCGCATGTTGACACAACAGCAGATTGATACGTTCAAGGAACGTCTATTAAAAGAGAAAGCGAAGACCGAAGGATATATGGAAAACCGGGAAGAAGTGTATGACGAAGGAGAACTGTCACACTACGATAACCATCCGGCAGACTCAGGAGAAGAACTCTTCTTACGCGAACGCGATCAAGCGCTCACCGAACTCGATGAAGAATTTTTAACTGACGTCGATAAGGCGTTGCTCGCCATCGAGAATGGGACGTATGGCAAATGTGAGGTGTGCGGCGAAGACATCGAGTTGGACCGTCTTGAAATCATCCCTGAGGCGACGCTCTGCATCCAGCACGCGCGCGAGCAAGAAGAGAACGAGCACTTGACCGACCGCGAACGTCCTGTCGAAGAGGACGTGCTCAATCCATCTGAGACGGCTGCCCGGAAGCAACTCGACGGGACGGACGAACCGGGGCAAAGCACGGATGCGTTCAGCCAAGTCGAAGATTTCGGGAGTTCGGATACGATTGCTGATAGCGAGGGCAATCATGACCCGACACGTGAATAACATCAGTCAGTGACCGAGCGAAAGGAGTCCCTCTCCTTTCGCTTTTTGCTTGCCACGGGAGCCTGCTTCTTCATCCGATATCTTCCATCTTTCTATACCGCATGATACACTGTGTAAAAATACACTTTAGGAGCAGGTATGCATACAAAAGAGACGTTTTCCGAACTGATTTCAAGCAAACTCAAATTGATTCGTACCGAGCAAGGATTATCCCAAGAAGAACTATGTACGCTCGTCGGCATCTCGAAAAAAACATTGATTCAAATCGAGAAGCGACGTCTGAACGCGAACTGGACGACGACGGTCGCCATCTGCGCCCTCTTCAATCAAAGCCCGTATCTCTATTCGTTGATTGGGGATCAACCCATCGAATTCATTCGTCTTGTCGCCCATACTGACCCGAGCCTGGCAACGAAAACGTTGGGCGGACACGTCTGGTGGACGACGATCGAGCATCAAGGGAAATACCGGATTCAACAGAATATGGTCAGTCAACATTACCGGATTCTCGACCACGACGACTTCCGCTGGTTCAGCACGTTCGACCGCGATGAGGCGTTCCGGAAATTGATCGAACTGCGCTCGACCCAGGACGAGCAGGGAGACACAAAAAAATGACGCAACGAATCGTTGCGTCAATACGTCGCTTTGATGGGCGACACGCCACCGAGCACTTCGGCGACATCCATCGGGTTGACCGTGTTGCCGGCCGAACTTGATGAATAAGCGTATTCTCCTTGATGCACTTCGAAATGGAGGTGCGGACCTGACGAGTTGCCCGTATTGCCGATTTGGCCAATGCCTTCGCCTTGGAGCAACGTCTGGCCTGTCTTCACTTCGATTTTATGCATATGGGCGTAAACCGTCGTCCACTTTTGACCATCGATTTCATGCTCGATGAAGACGTGCTTCCCATAAGGGCCGCCCGATTTGACGTCCGTGACCGTTCCAGCCGCCGCTGCGTAAATCGGTGTGCCCACGTTCGCCGCGATATCGATTCCGTTATGGAACGTATATCCGAACTGGCCACTCGCCGGTCCGTAGCCTTGTGACAGACGTCCAGTCGCTGGCATCATAAACTTGTCAGGCGCAAGCGCGGCCGTTTGTTGCTTCAAGTCTTTCAATTGGGCCGCTTGTCCTTTCAACTGTTTATAGGCAGCCACATGAGCCGAGCGGGCTTGTTGTCGTTCTGCTTCCACGTCCGCCTGTTTGCTCTCAAGCGCCTTTAACGATTGCGTTGTCTCGGCTTGTTTGGCTTGCAAATCACGCTTCGTCTCTTCAGACTCCGCCGCCTCTGCCTTAGCGCTCGGTAGCACAGTCGACAACACTTGTTTGAATAGAGACTTGTCAGCTGTCTCAGGATTCAATGCTGTCTCATATGACGCGAGTTTTGATTTGGTCTGTTCAATCTTTTGATTGATTGCTTTCGCGCTCTGATCGATCGTTTCGACGTGACGTTTGGCTTTGGCAACCGATTGTTTCGAAGTTTGAATCCGTTGTTCGGTCTGTTGAAGCGATTTCGTCGTCTTGACGAGGTCTTGCGGGGTAATTTGATCCGCGGATACGGCTGAAGTCCCTGACAGAATCAGGACGCCTGTACCGACGGTAACGAGTAGTTGTTTCCACATATATCGATAAAACCTCCAGATTGGATGATTCGCTAGCTTGATTAAAAAGCTACAAGTGCGAATATAGCATCCATGTCTGAAAAGTTCAATATATGAAGCATTTCATTTGTATGTCGAACATATCAAAATCGTGAACTCTCCATACATAAACTTCACTCAAATTTCATAAGGTTCATCCGTCGTCATCGTCTTCGTTGTAGGACGATCACGACTATACTGACAGCGGCCAGGATGGTCAGCGCCGGTCCGCCGAACAAAAAGAGTCGATTCAGGTCCGATGGCAGATTCGTTGTCAGGCCAAGAATCGTGAACAAATTCCCGACAATCAGACCAATCATGAGGACAGGCAACAGGACTCGCATTACGTCTCCGTCCCGGGCTTGATCATCTCGAATTGAGCAATCTCGTCCTGGACGAACCCGAGCTGTCGGGCTGCCGAGAGCAACGTCGGGCGATCCGACGTCAACGTCAGTCGAATCGGTCCTTCGGCTGCGGCCGCACGCAATAACCACTCGGCGTCCTCTTCGCGACCGAACACATCTAGCAACAGATTGTCCCGGAAGAGCAGTGCCCCGGTTTTCTCACCTTCTACCACTCGAACGAGTTCAGTCTGTTGTTGTGTCGTGCGGACATCAACTTGCCAAGTCGGCTTGTGCGCCGCTGCCGGATAATACGTATCGAACAGTTCGAGAATCGACGACCGTTCCCGTGTCGCACTCGTCTCAGTCAATACGGATTGAAAGTACATAATCTCTCGGACGACACGGTACCCGAGTCGGTCATAGAGGGCGAGCGCGGGATTGTTCCCTTGGATGACCTCGAGCAGACGCGTTCCCGTCGCCTGTTCATCGAACTGTCGCATCAATTCGTGCGCGATGCCGAGATGTCGGTAATCAGGGGCGACGGCCAAGCCGCCACAACGAGTGACCCATCCTGTATCGAGGTGTGCCACGCCGCTCAACATGACAGCAACGGGCCGACCGTCCGCATAGGCGACGACGGAACGCGTCGGCTGGTTTTGATCGCGGACGAGGAAGACGGCCTCGAACTGGGCCTCATCCATGTCAAAGCGAATCATGTAATCGGAAAAACCGTCCATGAAGGCTCGATACAAATCTTGGAGCGGTGGATGTTGGACATAAGTAATCACTGGATGCATCACGTGTTCGTTCCCTTCACTTATAATTCGGTATACTGATGGAGACAGCTAATCATGGAGGAGGATTCATCATGACGACGAGACTCGAACCACTTCGAGAGGCCCATTGGTCCGTCTTGAACACATTCACGTTACCGCTCGATCAAGAAAAATATACGACACTCCCAATCGACCTCGATTCCCCCCTCTTAGACGGGATTCACCCTATCGTCATCGTGGCCGAGGAGCCCGTCGGTTTCTTTTTGCTCCACGATACGGAACGGGTCGCCTCGTATACGGAGGCAGACGACGCATTGTTGCTCTCGATGTTCTCAATCACCCATTCGGCGCAAGGGAACGGTCATGCCAAAGCGGCACTCCGCCAACTGCCGAACTATGTACGAGCGCATTTTCCTCATAAACACGAGGTCGTGCTATCGGTCAATCTGAAGAACGAGGCCGCCTTTTCCCTTTATCAAACGGTCGGCTTCATCGACACGAAGCGCCGAATCGACGGCCCCATCGGTCCGCAGCGCATCATGTCGCTAGCGGTCTAAGCTCGCCTGGCAACAGGCCATACACGGCCGTGTCCGTCAGCCGCATCCCGTCAGCGGACAAATCTTCGTTCCGGAGCATGCCTTCTAGCTGAAAGCCGAGCCGTTCGGGAATCAAGCGACTGCCTTCGTTCGTCGACTCGCAGCGAATCTCGATCCGTTTGAAATCGAACTGGGCGAAACTGAAACGGACGACCGCCTCGACCGCTTCCGTCATATAGCCACGACCGGTATGTCTCGAATCGAGCCAATACCCGATTTCTGCTTTCGGGACGTCCCAATCAATCCCGAACAGGCTGACCGTCCCCACGAACGTCCCCGTCTCCCGTAAAAAGATGAGATACCGAAAACTTTCGCCTGTCCCGTACAAGTTTTGCGCCCGTTGTAAATTCACTTCCGTCTCAGACAACGTCGGTACGTCTTGCGCGAACGGGAGCCATCGCTTCAACTCTTCATGCGAGCCCCGAATCGATTCGTTGACGACACGTGCATCTATATCGGCGAGCGGTGCCCGTAAATACAGACGCGCCGTCTCCAAGCCGAGTGGGATTGTGTCTGGTCCTGTTTTCATCTTTCTTCCCCCTCTTTACTTACGAAAACACCAAATGAGCAAGCCGCCCAGCCCGACCACAAGCACGACGTGAAGCAGTTGCCATAGGACTTCAATCATGGCGTTCCTCTTGAGCGGCTTTTACACCTGCCAGCACTTGCTCCCAGTAGTTGGTCGGGTGTGGTACGAGATCGCGTTTCGTCACGACCCGGGTATTTCCTGAGATGGCCGAGGTCGTCTCCACCTCGGATTGCGTCCCGCCAATCAGTTCGTGCAGCGCCGTAATTTCGACCGAGACGACATCGGCCACTTCCGCTTCGTCCAACGTGAACGCTTCGCCATCATACGCATAGACATACGTATGGGCGAACTCGCGGTCTAAAAACGTATCCGTCTCGATGACGTCTTCGAAGACGCCGAGCGGGGTCAGTTGATCGAACGTCAATTCGAGTCCTAACTCTTCTTGAATCTCGCGCACCCCGTCACGAACGGTCTCTCCGGCGGTCAAGTGCCCGGCGGCCGTGATATCGAACAACGCGGGAAAGTCCGCCTTCGTATCGCTGCGAAGCTGTAACAGGAGGCGGTCGTGATCCATCATCCAGCAGTGGAACGTCTCATGCCAATCCCCGTCCCGATGGACGTCTGCTCGTGATTTCAATCCGATTTTCTTCCGGCGGTGGTCGACGATTGTAATGAACTCGATCATGACGTCACCCCGTTCTCTAAAAATGTGATGGTTCCCGCCGTCGCGTCAAGTTCGACCTCGATCCCAATCGGAAACACATGGGCCGGGAACCGTGCCGGTGCCGGGAACGACGGCGTGATGATTCCAATCGTGTCTCCCGATCGTAACGCCGGGGGCTTCCTCGTTAACACAGTCATCCCTCCATCAAGTGCGATGCCTTCACTGTACGGGTTTCAGAAGTCGGATGACAACCCGGTTCAAAACAGATCAGGGTCTTCCGAAAGGGTCCGTACTTTACGGATTTTCTGCGGCCGTCCAGTCCAACCAAGTGTGAGAAAGAAGAAACCGCCTCCGATGACACAGGACAACCCGACCAGTCCCGCGACGATGCCATCAAATCCGAAGCGTTCCCCGCTCACGACGAGCAACAGTGGCGAAAAGACAAAGGCAATGCCGAGCAATAACGCGCCACCCCACATCCGTCGCCGTGGAAACCCGATTGTCCACCAGCCGAATGCCACCAATCCTAAAACGATTAATCCAATCATTCCGATTAGAACCATCCTCAGCGCCTCCACTCTTCAAATTGTCTTGTCTTATTCCGCACGAACAATTCAAAATCCTGTCAAAAAGACCCTATAGAATTCCTGCAAACCGGGTAAATAACTATTGGAAACCATCGTACCGGAATCGCACAGAGGAGGAACACCATGAGAACCCGACTCATCTTTGCTCTGGCATTTATCGGTCTTTTTTTAGTTGCTGTTTATTGGATCAGCACACGGGACGACCATCAAATCGAAGGACGAATCGAACAGATTGACATCCCACAGCTGATGATTGGACCACATGACTTGTCAGACGACGAGTTAACGTTGCAGACGATATTAATCAACGAACGAACGAAAGTGACAGGAGAAGCGAACGATGTGCAACAACTCCGGGTCGGACAAGTCGTCACGGTCGAACTCGATCGCGACGCCAAGTTGAAAATCGCGGTATCGATTCACGTTCAACCCGATTGAGTCGTTTCACCTTTTTTCAGAAAACGGGCTTAGGTTTCATAGAACGGTGGAATATGAGAACAGGAAGCTGAAAGGAGCGAATTGAATGATTTCAAATACATTGTTATCGGGGAAGGTCGCATTCATCACAGGCGCGGCATCTGGAATCGGACGTGCCACCGTCATCCGGTTCGTCCAAGCCGGGGCGAAAGTCGCTATCGTCGATTTGAACTTAGAAGACGCGGAACAACTTGCGACTCTGATTGGAGAAGAGCGTGCCATCGGCATCAGTGCCGATGTGGGGAACGAAGACGAGATAAAACGAGCGTACGAGCAGACGGTTGAACGCTTCGGCCGTGTCGATATCGTCTTTGCGAACGCAGGACGGAACGGTACCATCACACCAATCGAGCACTTGTCGCTCGAAGATTGGAACGGTGTCGTCGAGACGAACTTGACGGGTACATTCTTGACGGTGAAACATGCCATCCCTCATTTAAAAGAACGAGGCGGCAGTGTCATCATCACGTCGTCCATCAACGGAAACCGTTACTTCAAAAACTTTGGATTCAGCGGCTATGCGACGACGAAAGCCGGCCAGACCGGATTCGCCAAAATGGCAGCGGCCGAGCTCGCCCAATTCGGCATTCGCGTCAACTCGATTTGCCCGGGGGCCATCGACACGAACATCGATGACTCGACGAATCGCGATGACGCCTTGCTCGAAGAAATCGTCATCCCGATCGAGTATCCGGAAGGAAATCAACCGTTGGCCGGGAAATCCGGCACGGCCAAACAAGTCGCGGACGTCGTATTGTTCTTCGCGAGCAACATGTCGAGTCACGTCACCGGCTCTGAGGTGTACGTCGACGGCGCCGAATCATTACTTTAACAGACAAAAGGTCGCCCCGCGGGGCGACCTGTTTATTTGAGAATTGGGCTTTTCATGACGGCTTTCTGGTAAAACGGAATGAATCCTAAGCGCTCCATGTTCCGTCCCGAGGCCGTATCGACTTTCGTCGTCACGGTCACGTACTGGCAACCGGCTGCTTTTGCGGCCGCAATCCGTTCCAAGATGAGCTGCGTCTGATAGCCTCTGCCTCGATAAGCCGGAATCGTGCTCGTCAAAAACAGTTCGCCCATCCCGTCCTGGATGGCAAGAATCCCGCCGGCGACGGCCGTCTCACCTTCGCGGACGAGATACGCCTGGTTTTCGGGTAACGCGTAGAAGCCTTTCGCGGTATCAATCGTCTCTTGCATGACCGTCCCGGTTTCGGCGAAGCCGGCCGCGATGGCCCGGGCCCATTCGTTCACGTTATCGGCGTGCACGCGTTCGACCGTATGCTCCATATCTGGGAATACGAACGTGTTCACGTCGAGCAACCACACGTCCAGGAAGTGGTCGAGCGTATAGTTTCGCTCTTGGAGCAACCGAATGAGTGACATGTCCGCGAGCGGACAAACCTCGATATGTAGGCGGGACACGTTCTTGCCGCGTACCCATTTCTCCATCTGGTGCAAATCGTAAAAACTGGTCGGTCGATTCAAACCGAATCCGACCGCAAAACTCGTATTGCCCATCCGAAAGACGTGGCCTTTGTTTTCGACAATCAATTCCGAACCTTCATAGGGAGGGGACTGTTTCCGATGCCGAATATAGGCAGACGTTCCTTCCGCTTTGATGCGTTCGATCCGCCTGGCTAGTTCTAAGCGTCTCATCTCGTTCCCTCCCCACTAATCTCCCCTGAGTTTACCATACTTCGATTACGAACAGATTGTGATTCCGTTACAAGGCGAGACGCAAGTCTGACTCAAATCGAAGTAACCGTTCCCGGACAGATGGGACGAGATCATCCAGGGCCATCAATTCTGACCAATCGACGAGACGAACCGCTACGACTTCGTCTTCCTGAAGCACCAAGTCATCAAGTTGCAGCGGAGTATCGGTTTGATAGCGATACAGGTCTAGAAAATATGTCTCGCGGCGTAACGTCGCCACCCACTCCAACTGGTCAGGTTCGACTGAGAGACCGATTTCTTCCCCCAGCTCCCGAACAGCGCCTTGTCGACTCGTCTCACCAGCCAGAATGGAGCCTCCCGTCCCTTCCCAAAGGAGCGGGTACGTCTTATCAGGGTGGCGTTGCGAGAGCAACACGTTTCCGTTCACATCAAACGTGAACACCTCGATGACGGTATGATACGTGTCCACTGCCAATTGTTCGCCGCGCACGTGCGTCTTGCCGAGCGGACGCCGCTCTCCGTCGACTAAATCCCATTGCTCACTCAAAGCCGGACCTCGTCAACGACAAACGAGGATGACCCTTCAATCTCTTCGATGAAGTGTGATCCGAACAGCATCGCCGGTGTGAAGCTGCCAGGGATGACGCGGCCTGAACTGACAAGTCGTGACACGACCTCAAGCGCCCCGTACACGGTAAAGGCATATGTGCTCGCCGTCTTGATGCGGACGATCACTTTACGTCCTGAGGCGTTCGTCGCCTCGCCCCAGACATACGTCGAGGAGCGTTCCCGTTCTGACTTGTCCGGTCCGCTCACATGTTCATCAACATAACGGAGCAGTTTCCCTTGCACCGCGTCGCTGCCGAGAATCGGACCGAACCAAGACAAAAGACGCGCCCCGTAAGCGTAAGCCGTAGGGACCGGGACCCACGTCGTGATGTTCGGAATGCCCGTCGTATAATAGGCGGTCGAGACGTCTCCCCATGGAATGGCGATGGCCGTTTTCTTGCCGCGTCCGAAATCGATGTGACGACGTTTCTCGCCCAGCGGGAACGGTGTCAATTCGCCATCTTTTCGTTCGGCACTGCTCGACCCTAGCCCACGGATTGCTGTTTTCAGCGTCCCGCGTGAGATACCGGCGGCGGCCGAGAAACCGAGTGCGAGATTCATCGCGTCCGGCATCAGCTCTTTCAGCTTCCGGGCCACACAGTCGGTCGGAATGACGTCGAAGCCGACACCCGAACAGAGCAACACGCCCACTTCTTGCGCGAGCTTGGCCCGTTTCTTCGAGTGGATGTATTCGAACACCTCGATTTCCCCGGTAATATCCAAGTAATGTGTCTTCGTGGCGAGACACGCCTCGACCATCGGCCGACTCGTATCGGCGAACGGTCCGGCACAGTGTAACACGAGGTCGATGTCTTCCAATTGGCGTGTCGCCTTATCAAGCGACAAGTTGAAGACGCGCGTCTCGCACCCGAGCTCCTCCCCGAGCTTGGCGATCGCGTCCGCACGCCGACCCGCGAGCACCGGTGTCATCCCTTGTTTCACCGCTTGACGGGCAATCAGTTCGCCTGTATATCCGTTCGCCCCATAAATCATCCATTTCATCACGATTCCTCCTTCAATCATATGTATTTTTTCCTCTTCCCTTCTTTTACCCACGATACACGACGTCCCCTTCATTGAAAAGAAACGCCAAAAAAACAATCGCCCTCGTTTAGGCGATCGTTTGTCGATTAGTTGTTAGCAGCTTCTGCAGCTTTCGTACGGACCGTCTGCATCGCTTCTGTCCATGGGACGAGCTGATCGAGCATGTCGTTGACCGATTGGACTTGAACGTCTTTCGGTGCGAAATGTGTCCCGTTCTCGAAGTCTGTGAAGAGCGAGAGCGCTGGGTGGACACGGACGTGAGCGACCAAGAGTTCGCTCAAGACACCACGCAAGTGTTCTGTCGCACGTGCGCCGCCGACCGAACCGTACGAGACGATTCCGGCTGCTTTGTTATGCCATTCGTTGCGTAAGTAGTCGAGGGCGTTTTTGAGCGCGCCAGTGATTGAGTGGTTGTACTCTTGGACGATGAAGACGAAGCCGTCCATTTCCGCGATTTTCTCAGACCATGCTGCCGCACCTGATGCGTCGCCGCCTGGCTCGCCGAGAAGCGGGAGGCTGTAGTCTGCGATATCGATGATTTCATAGTTAGCGTCACCGCGTTTGTTCGCGATTTCTTTCACCCA
Organism: Exiguobacterium sp. E4787; assembly: GCF_018618375.1. Classification (NCBI taxonomy): domain Bacteria; kingdom Bacillati; phylum Bacillota; class Bacilli; order Caryophanales; genus Exiguobacterium; species Exiguobacterium sp. E4787. The sequence goes on from NZ_JACSLY010000003.1 coordinate 174,031, forward strand.
TTCTCCGACTTGCGGGCTGACGCGTCCTTCACGAGTAGATCCGAGTACGATTCCAATTTTCAACATGTTAGTTCCTCCTTGTGAGTTGGTTGGTTCTTCTTGTTTACCGAACAAACGATTCAAAAAGCTCATTTCATTCCCTCATATTCTTTCTCAAACGTTTTTGTACTTCTGACCGTATCAATCGGTCGAACCATCGCTTCAATCTGTTCCCGCTTCGGTTCTAAGAACGGCGGGAGTGACAATTTCTCACCGACCGTCTCATACGGCTCATCGCCCATGAACCCTGGTCCGTCCGTTGCCCATTCGAACAGGATTTGCGGCGCGACGCGTGCGTAAGACGATTCAAAGAAGAAGCGGTCGACATAGCCTGACGTCGGTAACCCGAACTGTTGCAATCGTGCCGTCCATTCATCGAGGACACTGCGGTCATCGACACGGAAAGCGACGTGGTGCACGGTTCCGAACCCTTGGCGCGCGACTGGTGACGTCTCGTCATGGATGACGACGACTTGCGCTCCGTTTCCACCCTCACCTCCTTCAAAGAGATGCGCGTCGCCTTCTTGTCCGATTTCTTCGAACAACATGACTTGCTCCATCACTTGTTTGAAATACGTAAAGTCCGCGATGCGGATAAAGATTGGACCGAGACCCGTGATAGCGTATTCGAGCGGGACCGGGCCGTTTTGCCACGGCTCGCCTGACGCGACACCGACATTGAACTCATCCGAGATGAGTTGATACGCCTGTTCGTCAAAGTCGACGAACGCGAGCGTCTTCTTGCCGAACTGCTCTTGAATCCCTTCATGCTTCACGCCGAGGCGGTCGAAGCGACGTTCCCAATACGTGAGCGCCTCGTCGTTAGGGACGCGGAACGACGTCTTGGCGATTTCGTTCGTCCCATGCACGCCTTTTGGGATGCCAGGGAAATCGAAGAACGTCATATCCGTTCCGGCGCTGCCTTTGTCATCGGCGAAAAATAAGTGGTACGTCTGAATGTCGTCTTGGTTGACCGTCTTTTTGACGAGACGCATTCCGAGGACGTTCGTAAAGAAGTCATAGTTCTTCTCGGCGCTGCTCGTAATCGCCGTCACGTGGTGAATTCCTTTTACAGGGTTCATTCGAATCGCTCCTTCGAAATCTTGATTTCGAGATAATTAATTAAATTTTTTTGAAGCTTCGGCGCGTTTGCCGACCGTCTTCAATTGAGTAATCGTGTCTGTTAAATCGAGTCCGTCGAACAGCTCGTCCATCCGTTGTTCATGGGCTGGAAAGATGCGCGCCATAAGTGTCTGACCGTCTTCCGTCAACGCCGCATACGTGACGCGCCGGTCGCTCGGACAGGCTTTGCGAATCAAGTAGCCTTTCGTTTCGAGCCGGTCGACGATGTACGTCATGCTCCCACTCGTCAGCAATACTTTTTTGCCGATCGTCTGAATCGGTTGATCACCTTTATGGTACAGCAATTCAAGGACCGAGAACTCGGTCGGATTCAGCCCGTACTCGGCGACTTCATGCTTGACCACGTCTTGAATCGATTGCGAGGCCCGAAGCAATACCGTGATCGCTTTTAACGTTTGCCGTTCTTCCATGTGTTCCCCTCCTCTGCTGAGAGAAAACAATACTTTAAATTTAATTATCTTTAATTCGAGATAAATATAACATGACAAATTTGATGGGTCAATCATTTTGTTTCAAAAAAAAAAAGACGAGTTGCTTCGTCTTTTCACGCGCGGCGAATGACCGCCATCTCCCGCCCGAAGCGATCGCCTTCATCGACGAAGCCCAAGCTTTCGTATAGTCGATGCGCACCCGCATTGTCCGGATGATAGCCGACAACGATCGGTTCGGTGCCGAACTGCCCCATTTCATCGAGCATGAGTTCGGTCGCCTGACGGCCAATGCCTTTCCCTTGGTGCGTGTGATCGACCATGATGCGATACACCCAGCGCGCGTCCAACTCTTCGAGTACCGTATTGTACATAAGAAACCCGATCATCGTCTCGTCCTCGTAAATCGCATACGCCCGCAGCGTCGGTTCATACATCGCTTGCAGCAGCGAAATCGCATTCGGTTCCATATACGCTTGTTGCTCGTCACTCAGAGTAAGCTGACAGCACGTATACCAGTTTTGTTCTGTAATCGGTTGAAGTGTGATCATCCGGTTCTCCTTAATCGTATGTCTCGTCCAAGTTACGCGCATAAAACGCGATGGCGCGACGATACCGTTTAATGCTGTCATCCGGCTCCGGGCTTGCGAGCAGTTCGAGCAACGTGCCGGTCGCTTCACTATGGCGCCCGAGATTGTAGCGGGTCATCGCCTGGAACACTTTGAGCGCCCCGATGTCCGGGAACTGTTCAATCGCCTTGGCGAACAACGCCTCGGCGTCCTCGTAGCGGCCGAGCGCCCGGTACGTGCTGCCGAGTCCGATATACGTCTCCCGGAGCTCATCTCCGGCGAGCCCGAGCCGGATCGCCCGTTCATAATGCGGGACGGCTTGACGCTCTTCTCCGAGCGAGTCATAACACCAGGCACAATGGGCATGAAGGCGCGGATTCTTCTCGTCTTGCCGAAGCAACATGAGGAGCAGTTGCTTCGCCCGTTCAAGCTCTCCGTTCTCGCGGAGACGAATCGCCTCGTCAATCCCTTTCTCTTCCGGGGTTTGGACTTCCAAGTCGCTCAAGTCATCGAGCCATGCCTGCAACAATTCGTAATAGCGCCCGACATGGACGCCATCGACGAGTGCATGGTGGGCTTGGACCGAGAGGGGCATCGTCACCCGGTCGCCGGTTGCGGTGAATTTCCCCCAGGCGATGCGCGGCACGGTATCGTGTTGCTGGTCGTTCGTCGGATGACTGATGCTCGTGAACGTGACCCAAGGCACGCTCGTGATATAAAGCAGGCTGTCCGGCTCATCGTCGCCGACGACGACTTCCCGTTTCGTCCCGCTCATCCGGGCCGTCACTTCTTCCATGAAGTCCGGGAACGCGTCTTTATAGGTCGCCGTGCAAAAGTTGAAGACGTCATCGTCCATCATGACGGTGAACGATGGATGTACGACGTCGTGCTCGATGACCTCGTCGCCGCGGATCCGATAGCGAAGCTCAGCCACGGCATTCGCCGTCTTGACGGCACCGTACAAGAACAGTTTGAAGAACGACTGGCCGGTCCGTTTGGCGTGTGTATGTAACTTCGTCACATCGACGCTCGCCGTCACGTTGAAATGCGGAGCGTCGAACGCCTTGAAGAATTCGTAGTGCTTCTTGCGCGACCACGTCTCAGTATTGATGATTTTCATAATGCGTCCCCCTGTTTTTTCTTTCACTGTACCAAAGGGAACAGGCCGTTCAAAGTTTTTGCTTCAACTCGGTGTAATGTCCGTTCGCCAAGTCGAAATAGACGAAGTCCCCACGTTCAATCCGGTCGAGCGTCGCATGGAAGTCACGCCAGCCCTGCTCGACGAGCTCCGGCGTCAGTTCTCCGGCCTCCGTCGCTTCCTCGAACTCGTCCTCGTCTTTGCGGACGACGTCCCCGTTCGGGAAGATGAGGATGTCGAGCAACAAGTCGTCCATATACGGGATTCCGTCCTCATATCCGATTGCTTCGACAATATCGATGTACCATTGAACGATGTGCCCTTCATCATTAAACATGACGGTCACACCGAACGGCTCGTCGTCCGGGAAATATTGGAGCCAGCTGTAACCGGCATCGGCGACGATGAACTCTTCTCCCTTGTGCATCTTATATTGAGGTGCGCGGACCGCATCGATTTGAAACAAGGCGACGGTCCCGGAGAAACGGTCATCATGTACCTCCATTTGCGCGTAGCGATGTTGCAAAATCCGTTCCCAGTCTCGACGATTGGCAAATTTCCGTTTTGGCATATGTCTCTCTCCTTTTGACCCAATTCATACGTAAAGAGTTCGCCAAAATCCGACATTTCCCTGTTCAATCGTACAGATTGTGTTGATTGAACGAGACGAGGTGGCTTTGCTTCAATCTTTTTCGCTCGACCATCCGGGTAAAAGCATCGGTCGAGATGAACCGGTTGCCTGGGTGGATGGTCGCCAACTGCAGCAAGATGAATCGTATGCCGCGCTCACCTTCCTGAAGCGGGACATGGAGCATCGTCCCATCCTCATTGAATCGATTCAAGAACAACTCGATTTTGCAGTCCTCTTTTAACAGGCGCGATGTGACGAAGGCGGTTTGGCTGATGAGCGATTCGAAGTCGTGATGGAGCGTATAACCGGACGGACCATTCAAATCCAAGGCGAACGTGAACGTATCGAGCGTCGTCTGTTGAAATACTTTTGACTGCAGTCGTCCGAGTTTGGCGGTCGCGTACCAATCGATCTCCTTCACCGGTTCCCCTTCATACGGTTTCGACCCGATTAGTTGCAACGGATTTCGAAGCGGTGACGCCAAGAGCGGCCGGTCCCCGAGCGCTAACCGTTTCGTCCCGACCGGTGGATGCAACAGGAGCGATGGAAGGACGGCCCACTCTATATCGACCGGTCGTTCATATAAATACGTCCCGAGTCGGAACGGGAGCGTGACGGCGATGACGCATTCCTCGAACGTGGCTGGTCCGCGATACTCAGCGCGCACGACCAATTCGTGGCGGGCGCGACTGACATCGACCTCATAGTCGAGCACGTTCGGAAGGCGCTCATGCGCCGGAAAGCTTATTCCCGAGCTCGACTTCAGGCGAATCCGTAGCGGTAGTCCGAGCCGATCCAACTCGTCCACCCCATCGACCACTAACACGATCCGGCTCTCATCTCCGACAAACAGCAATTCTTCGTATTGCGTGAACCGGAGATCGATGTGCCGCTCGAGTTGTTGCCGCGTCCGCTCGAGCATCCAAATCGCACTCGCTACAATGAAGCATATGTAACCCAATCCGTATACGTACGGGAAGAACACGAGCATGGCTCCGCTCACGAGATATATAGGGAGGAGCCGGCGCTGCAACCAAGCGTGCGTGGACAGAATCATCCGTCAGCCCTCGACCGGCACGGGCACGGTGTCTAAAATGTGTGCGATGACGTTCGCTTTCGTCGACTTGATGCCGCCTTCGAGCGTCAAGCTGATCCGATGGGCGAGGACGTACGGCGCCACGGCTTTGACGTCTTCCGGGATGACGTACAGTCGGCCGGCCAAATAGGCATAGCTTTGACAAGCGCGGAGCAGCGCGATCGCGCCGCGTGGGCTGACTCCGACCTCGACGGACGCGTGTGCCCGGGTCGCATGGACGAGACCGAGCATATAGTCGAGGACATCGTCCTGAATCGCGACTTGTCTCGTCTCGGCCTGCGCTTCTTGCAGCGAGGCGAGTGACGTCACGGCCTCGATGTGTTTGCGGGTCTCGGTCAACACTTGCAACAACAGTTCTCGCTCTTCGGCGGCTTCCGGATAGCCGACCGGAATCGAGATGAGGAATCGGTCGAGCTGCGCGTCTGGGAGCGGGAACGTCCCGGCCGATTCAATCGGGTTCTGCGTCGCGATGACGAAGAACGGTTTCGGCATCGGATAAGTCTTCCCGCCGATTGAGACTTGTCGTTCTTCCATCGCTTCAAGCAGCGCGGACTGGGTGCGCGGGACGGCCCGGTTGATTTCATCAATCAGGACGATGTTCGCGAAAATCGGACCTTGCCGATGGTCAAAGCCTTGCGTCTGCATGTTGAAGTAGTCGGTCCCGATGACGTCGGACGGGAGCAAGTCGGCTGTGAATTGGATGCGCGAGAATGATCCATCAAAACTGCCGGCAATCGCTTTGGCGAGCAACGTCTTCCCCGTGCCCGGAACGTCCTCAAGCAAGATGTGCCCTTCGGCGAGAAGGGCCGTGCAGCAGAGCCGGACGACCTCATCTTTTCCTAAATACACTTCATTCAACTGTTTAATGACTGCTTCGATTCCCATGTCGTTCCCCTCCGTTAGTATATGTCTTATTCGAAGTTTACCTGTTTATGGTAATATAGACAATAAATAGTCTGAACATTCTGGTAAGGAGGTAGAACATGAAGTGGTCGTCTCGATTTATCGGGTTCTTGATTGTGACAGCTTGTCTCGTTGTGATGTTTGTCTTTGTCAGCAAGGAGACGTTCAGTTGGTTTCAAACGATTAACACCTCATCTCCAGTTAGCGTGACCGAGATGGGCAGAGAAGAAGATGAGAATCCTCCACCAAAAGATGGTATTGATTTAGGTTCGACCGATGAGCCTGGAAAAGCTGGAGAACGGCAAGAGAAGCAAGACATGCTCAAATTCAAATTTGGTAGCGGGAATGGTGATGCCCCCGGCGGACTCGGCACATTGTTCGCCTTCCTCGCCGCCATCGGGTTGACCGTCTATGGCGTGCATCGATGGCTGCGTCGTCGACGGTGGGAAAGATTCACGTTCTCGTCTAGGCCGGATGCTCCGGTGCCACTGTCCCTCAACGCGGACGCCTCGATCGAGGCACAGACGTTCCCGCTGCTCACGAATATCGAACTGAGAGATTGGCTCATCACGTTCAACGCCTCACTCGCCCCTGAGCTAAAGCTTCAGACGAATGAGACGCTCATCGACTGGTTCGAGCGCATCGAACTGACGGACATCGACGCCTCGCTCTATCATCTGATTCGCTATGGGGCCGCATCCGAGCATGACATCCCGGTCGAGCAGCAACAAAGGTTTCACGAGGCACTCGACCGCTACTTACAGCGACACCCCTGAACGAGAAAGTACCCAGGTTCTCACAAAGACGTAAACGTGCTACGCTCATTGATAATAGGGAAAAAATGTAACTTTCTTAGGAGGTTTGATTAATGAAACGCCTAGGCTTGCTCGGATTCAGTGTGTTCTTGCTTACCGGATGCACGGATCCAGTCGAGAAACCAATCGTCCCGGCTGATACAAACGAGCCATCGTCCGAAGAAATCACCACATGGACGCGCGAAGACTTCAAGGACGTGTTCGACCAATACGAAAAAGTCCCGCCGCTCTTGAAGGCCCTCGAGAACGATGGAATCACCCCGTTCCGCGAGACGTTCGAGCACGTCGTCATCGCCGGCGACGGCATCCATCATACATACGCCGATATCCATCCGTTCAAACTCGACGACGGCACTTATGCCACCATCTATGAGAGTGAAAATGGAGACATCGCCAACGGTCCCGAGTCGGTCGCGCCGCTGTTTTGGCAAGAAGCGTCGTTCCTTCAATTCGTCGAAGAGATTGAGAAACGAAAATACGGAACGAGTGCCCCGCCGACGGACGTCGTCTTGACACAAGACGAGTTCCAGGCGCTCTATAACCACCACGCCTATACGTCCGCGCTCATCGTCGAGCTCGACGAATGGGGCGTACAAGTGGCGCGCGACCCGCTCGAAGATGTCATCATCGCTGGGAACGGGGTCAAGGAAGTGAAGGCCGATTTAATCGTCTTTGAAGTCGAGGGCGGTTACGCCATCGTCTACGACCAAGACGGTGAGATCTTCAAAGGGCCGGAGTCGATTGCCCCGCTGTTTTGGAACGAGACGGATTACGAAACCTTACTTCAGAAGCATGAATGACTTATCGGACGCGTCGTTTCAAGTCCCGGTACTCGAGTAACAAGTTGAGCCATTGCGCCGGCTTATCGCTCGACGCTGCCGCATTGTGCCGATATTTTGTCACGTACAGGTACCACGACAAGGCCCGGTAGACGCAACCGAGCTCCTCGGCAATCAACAGATGGCGCCAAAGCACGTCGTCGGATGCGACGCCGCTCCACGCTTCTAAGTAAACCGCGCGCATCGTTTGAATCTGTTCATACCAGGCGACCTCGTCCTCTTCCGGCAATACGTCGTACAGCGCGTTCCAATACACACGCACGCTGAAAAACGGATGCGTGACGGTCGCGTCGCCCCAGTCGAGGATACACAAATCGTTCGTCCGTTCCCGCCAGAAGATATTACCGCCGTGCAAATCACCGTGCTCGAGGCTCATCGGCATCCCGGTCGCGAGCTCGTCACACATGGCAATCAGTTCGTCTTCAAGCACAAGTATGGCCTCGGCTTGGTATGGCTCGAGCCCGGCACAGAGCTCAGGCAGATACGTTTGAATTTCATCCTTCAACTTGGCCGGTCGCCGGTCCGGGATGCCGTAAGACAAGTAGGTCTCGATCTGGTCGATCTCCTGTCGCTGCAGCTGTGCGTATTGACGCAACGCCGCTTCGTATCGACTCACGTCAGGTCGTTCACGTAGCGCCTCTCCGCCGATGTCTCGCATGAGCAACCAGTTCCGGGCTGAATCGATGGCGATGACGTCAGGCACGACATCAGGATGCCGCTCGGCCAGAAACGCCGACAATCCGGCCTCGCCGCGGCTGATATCGGTCACCGCTTTGGCGTAGTAACGTTCCTCATCGAGCGCGCCAACAAGAAAGTACGTCAAATCGGTATCTTTGATCACGTGCCACCTCGCATTCGGCACGTTTGCCTCAATCCATCGTTCGAACCGTTCACGAAACGATCGGTCACGCCATGGGATTGCCTGTCTCATCCTGTTCACCCTTTCTTTCATCATCTCCTAGGAGGAAACGATATGGACGTTGTATATTACTCATACCCGGTCGATGCCATCTTGTATATGTACTTAGGGGCGACGGCCGTCGTCAGTCTCATCATCGGGCTGCTCGTTTGGCGTCTGTTCAAGCGCCGAGATTTCGGCTTTTGGACAACGCTCGTTCTCAGCTTTGTCGGGCTGTCGCTCTCGCTCGTCTGGTTTCAAAACGCGTCCGTCGCCGTGTTCATGGGGACACTCCCCTGGCTGATCAATCTCGTCTTCTCCCTTTTGTTGTACGGCCTGTTCGTCGGCATCATCTATGTCACGTTCCGACCACGAAAGCTCGACCGCGTCAAATGACGGTATGCTATACTCATGTTAATAAACGACCACTAGGGGAGCCTTCGGGCTGAGACGGCATGCGCCGGACCCTTCGAACCTGATCTGGCTCATACCAGCGTAGGGAAGTGGTGTGGGATTCGTCTGTCTTTCCACGCCACTTTTCCACTTGGAGAAGTGGCGTTTTCATTTTGAAAGGAGACTATCTATGCGTATTCAACAACTCACTTGGATGGCGATGCTCATCGCCATCGCCGTCATCGGTTCCCTGTTCATCTCGATTCCGACCGGTGTCGCCCGTGCCTATCCGATTCAACATATGGTGAACGTCATCGCCGCCGTCACCGTCGGGCCGATCGGGGCCGTTCTCGTTGCGTTCGTGACCGGAATCGTCCGTGTCATGACCGGTACCGGGTCGCTCTTGGCCTTTCCCGGAGGTATGATTGGGGCGCTTTTGGCCGGGGTCTTCTATATGAAGACGAACCGCGTAGCCTTCGCCGCATTTGGTGAAGTCATCGGGACCGGCCTCATCGCTTCGCTCGTCGCCGTCCCGTACGCCAAGGTGTTGATGGGGACCGAGTTCGGGGCGCTGTTCTTCTTCCCAGCCTTCCTTGCCTCGAGTGTGACTGGGGCCGTGCTCGGCTGGATCGTCTTGGCTCGGGTCAAGCAATTGCGACCGCTCACGGCGAAGCGATAAATACTTCCCTCCCACCGATAGTAAATGGTAAAATCAGGATATCAGATATTAGGAGGTCATTTCTTGAATCGATTGACGCTATTATTGGCGGCCACCGCTTGCCTGTTCATGTCCGGTCTCTTGTACACGCTCGAACGCATCGCCACGTTCACCCGCTGGAATGCTCAGATTGCGACGGGCACGTTTTCCAGCGAGCCGATGTTCGTCGATGTGTTGCTTCAAAACGTGTTCATCTCGATTTTCGGAGTGGCCGCGATCGTTCTCTTTTTCAAAGCGGGCAGTGCTGTCCAAAATACATCGTCCACAAAAGCAGGGACGGCCGACTTATGACGGCTGTCCCTGTTTGACGTGATACACCCAAATCTCTTCCCCGTTTGCCTCATCAATCAAGCCGCTGTCGACAAATCCACCCTTCGCATAAAATCGTTTCGCCGGTTCGTTCGTCGGATGGAGACTGAGGATGAGGTCATCCACATCGAATCGCTCTTGAATCCACACGAGTGCCAACTGTAAAAAGCGTGACCCGATTCCTTTCCCTTGCTCTGTCACATCGATCATAAATCGATCGAGCCAGATGTAACGCTCCACCTTGTTCTCGGCCCCAATCATTATGAAGCCGACGGGATGATCATCGCGACAAAGTGCATAGCACTGCCACGCATATTTGACATCGGTTTCCATCTCGCGGAGCGATTCGGCGTTTGTTTCGATAAAGCGAGCTTGGTCAGAAGCGACGGTCAAGGCGACTACGGCATCCCGATTCGTGTCATCGACGAGTTGAATCGTCAGCGTATCGGCAGCCATCGGCGCACCTCTTCCATGTCCAGTCCGCGCTTCGGCAAGATATAGGCGCTGACCGAGGAGTTGTATAGATACACATAATCGTCCTCCTCGACGACTTCCTTGATTCCTGCCCATGACACACGCGCCTCGCCGAATTCGTTTAAATCGCGCAGACCGTTTTCCTCCAAATCCATCGTATGCAAGCCAAGCATACCTTCGTTGCTGCGTTCGTCGATGAGACGCCGCGTCTGCTTCCGGACGTGCCGTTCAAAGTATTTCGGATAATATAGGAACCACAGAACGCTCGCGATTCCGTATATCCCGTACAGCCACCAGTCCGTCTCTTGGAGCCACGTCGCCAGCACGAAAGCAGCGCCTAAAAAGATAAGTGGTCCGATGATTCGCTGCAGGAGAATCATTCGCTTTCCGGTCTTCGAACGTTTAATATGGCTCAAGTTGAACCGGATATAGTCGTCTTCCGTCAATTCGTATTGGATTTTCATCATCATTCCCTCCTCGGTGTCCTATACGTCTCACGTGAAGAAAAGTTCCGTTCAGAACGTTGATTGGATAAACTAAAAGAAAGGAGTGACATCATGAAACAAATCCACCATCTCTGCATCCAAACGCCCGACTATGAGGCGTCCAAACGATTTTATGAGGCGCTCGGCTTCGAGCTCGTCCAAGAGTCACCCGACTTCCATACGCGCGCGTTCAATAGCTGGCTCAAACTTGGCGATTTCTATATCGAGCTTCAAACGGCAAAAGTCGACGAGACGTTGTCTCCTTATTCAAAGCACGTGGCCGGCCCGGTCCACTTCGCGCTTTATGTCGATGACCTCGAAGCGGAAGTGACACGGCTAGAATCACTTGGCGTGACGTTCCTACCAAAGCACGGCGGGAACATCTACTTCGTCGTTGACGGTCATTTGAGTAAATTAAAAGCCCCGGAAGGCACGATTATCGAGCTCCGGGACACGTTTGTCATCAAGTGAGGCGCTGCCTCGCTTTTTTATTGGATTCGCACACCCTCATGTTTTTCGCCGTCTTCGAACAGGTACAAGACAGAGAACACACTTTGTCCGTAACGTTTGGAGGCCTTTCATGAAATATCTCGATTATTGGAGTTACTTATCGCTCTCCCTCGCCAAGCTGTTCCTATTCAGTCTATTGACGGCGAGCGCGTTCGACCTGCGCTTTTTGTTCATCAATCTAGCGACCATCTTGATGATGACGAGTTGGGCGCTACTCATAAAACAACAGACGCGCCGCTGGATTTTGTTCGCGTCGCTGTTTCTGCACAGCACGCTCCTCATCTCGGACGTCTGGTACTACCGCTATTTCGGTAACTTGCTGTCGGCCGCCCTACTGTCTGATATCGGCCAGATGGGAGACGTCGGGGGCGGCTTTCTGACACTGATTCAAGCGCCCGACTTCATCTTGTTCACGGACTTGCTCGTCTACGCGGCTGTCCTCCTCTATATGAAGCGACACCCCATCACGGAACCGAAACGTCTCGGTCGCCGTTTGGCGGTCGCCGGTTTTCTTGTCGGCTTCATCGTCTTTACCGTCCCGACCGTCGTTCATTACGCCGAAACAGATCACCGGAAAAGCTCGATTTCGAACATGCGCGAGTATTATCAGCTCGGCTTTTGGGGCTATCACGGCCTCGATGCATTCCGCGGCATTCAGGACGCCCTTCATCTCGGTGACGACCTGACAGAACGGGAGCGCAGCCAAATCGAAGCGTTGGCGACCGAACCAGTTGACGCCACAGTCGATACGAACGTCATCGTCGTCCAACTCGAGTCGTTCCAAGCGTCCGTAATCGGCCAGACGGTCAACGGGCAAGAACTGACGCCGAATCTGAATGCGCTCCGCGATGAAATGCTGTATTTCCCGAATTTTTATCATCAGACGCACGAGGGTCGGACGTCTGATGCGGAATTCACCGTCAACGCTTCGCTCTATCCTGTCAAATCAGGTTCGGTGTACACGCAGTATGCGACGAACACGTTTGACGCCTTGCCTGAGCAGTTAAGACGAGCCGGCTATGATACGGCCGCGATGCATGCGTTCGACAAGGAGTTTTGGAATCGTGCCAACTTCTATGAGCAAATTGGCTACAACCACTTCTTCCACCAAGACGATTATCCGGCCGATCCGGTCATCGGTATGGCCGTCGGCGACAAGGAGTTCCTGACGACATCGGTCGACCACTTGGACACGTTGGACGAGCCGTTCTATTCCTTCATGGTCGCGTTGACGAGCCATACGCCGTATGAGATTCCGGACGAGGAGAAACGATTGGATTTGTCGGGGTACGACGACTCGCTCCTCGAGGACTATTACCACACAGTCCACTACAGCGATGCCGCCGTCGGTCTTATGGTCGAACAATTGAAAGCAGACGAGAAGTGGGACAACACCCTCGTCGTCTTTTATGGTGACCACGACAGCGGATTGACCGCTGCCGGTGACGAGATGGCCGTAAAAGCAGATGCCGACTCCACGGTCGAGTTGTTCCAGCTTGACCGCTCCGTCCCGTTATTCATCAAACCGGCCGGGCTCGAACGAGGTCAGACGGTGCAGGCGAGCGGCGGGCAAGTCGACCTGGCCCCGACCATCCTCGATTTGCTCGGGATGACACCGACGTACATGCTTGGAAATTCGCTCCTCGATGATGAGCCCAATTTGACCGTGTTCCGGAACGGCTCGTTCCGCTACGACGACCTCTATTTTGTCCCGGATTTGACAGAGCCGGTCGGTGGCGGCATGTGTTATTCGGTCGAGACCGGTGATGACTTACCGCTTCAAGCATGTGAACCATACATTGACGAGGCCGCCGAACAGCTTCGTTTATCCGATACAATGATTGAGAAGGACGCCCTGTCCGACTTCACAGCAAACGACAAACAAGCCGCCCCGAAGTAATTGGGACGGCTTGTTTTGGTCAGTAGACGTTTCGTAAAGCGGCGACATCGATTTTCTTCATCGGTAAGAACGCTTGCGTCACGCGCGCCAATTGTTCCTTTGTTCCGGTCGTCAGCATCTCTTCCATCTCCCACGGCACGATTTGCCAGAAGACACCATACCGGTCTTGGAGCCAGCCGCACTGTTCCGCTTCCGGGACGGCCGACAGCTTGGCCCAGTACTCGTCAATCTCGGCTTGCGACTCACAAAATGCGATCAGCGACTGCATCTCATTGAAGGCGAATTGATGATTCTCCGCGCTGTCCATGGCGACGAACTCGCGTCCGGACAAGACGAAGCGGGCGTAATTGAGCTTCCCTTCCAACTCTGGACCGTCTGTCGCTTCGTAACGAATCATATGGTCTTCGAGCACGTAAGAATCCGGGAAGATAGAAATCCAGTCATTCATCGCCGCCTCAGCGCGGCCGAAGACGTCCCCAACGAATAAAAAGCATGGGGTCACCGTCTGGATGTCCATCCCGCCGCTATGCATGATTTGCCAGGAGACACCGTACTTGTCTTTCAACCAGCCGTAGCGCTCACTAAAATCATACGTGTCGAGCGGCATGAGCACCTCTGCCCCCTCCACAAGCTCGTTCCACAGCGTCTCCACTTCTTCCAACGTCGGAAACGTGACCATGTACGAGATGGACGGGTTGCGTTCCTTCAGCGGACCAGCACCGAGCAGTTGAAAGAACTGTCCCGCCAGCGAGACGGTCGCAATCGTCGTCTCACCTGATGGCGTATCCGTCAGTTTCGTCGTATAGTCGATGAATGAATCGGGGAACTTCGACACATACCACTCCGCAATCGCCTCGACGTCGCCTTCGAACCAAATGCACGGGATAATCGGTTGAGTAATCATAATCCTTTCTCCTTTCAGACTTCACGCAGACGGTACACGTCACGGACGGCGAGTAGCGTCTCAGCTGCCTTTCGGTATGCTTGGTAATGTGGTGAGTTGATGTGATGGTCAAGCGCCATCTCGTCTTCGTACTTTTCATAGAACACGAACGTGCCCGGGACATCGATTGACTCATGGAGCACATACGTCAGGCACCCCTTCTCTTGTCGCGACGGAGGAATGACCTCATCGAGCGCTTGCCGCAACTCGTCCTCTTTCCCCGGATGTGCCTTCAAAATAGCGGTGATTGTAATTGCCATATGCGATTCCTCCTCATTTTAGGACTGACGCAAAACTGTTCCCGTTTTGGAAGAGATGTATACGCAAATGGACACGCCTATTTGTAAAGGCGTGTCCATCGTTTAGACGAGTTCGTTCGCAATCTCGTTCAGTTCTTCAATTTGATCTTTCAACGAAGCTAACGCTTCTTGCTGTGACATCGTCAGCACATGAACGTCTTGACTGTTCACTTCGAGCGCTGTCATTAGTGCCGACATTTGGGAAGTCACTTGGTGAACTTTGTTCAGTTCTGATGCGACGACTTGGAGCTGTGTCGACGTCTCATCCACGGTGCTTGCGACCGTTCCTGTCGTTTGGATCATGGAGAGAATCGATGTCCCGCTCTTACGGACTTGTTCTTCCTGCGTCGATAAACGTTCTGTACTACCGTCGATTGCACGTTCCGTCACTTGCACCTCCTGCATGACGAGTTGGATAATATCATTGATTTGAGATGAGGCTTGGGCCGTTTGAGCCGATAGATTCCGAATTTCGGACGCGACGACTGCAAATCCTTTTCCGTGTTCCCCCGCTCGCGCTGCTTCAATTGAAGCGTTGAGCGACAGCAGGTTTGTCTGAGACGAAATCTGCTGGATCGTACCCGTGATGGTCCGCACTTCTTGGAAACGCTCCGCCAATCCTTTAAACGCATGATTGACTTCACTGATACTTAAGTTCAGTTCAGCGAGCGACCGTTCTGTCGAGTCCATATTTTCATGCGATACATGAGCGTCCTGCAAGACCCCACTCACTTGAGACGTCGTCTCCTGGAGCTGTTGTTGCATCCGCTCAAACGCCTGTACAGTTGAACGAATTTGCGAAGCGACGTTTTGAATCAGACCTGCTTGTTCCGACGTCCGTTTCGTCATCAAACCGATTTGTTCTGTCACTTGCTCCGAAGCATTTGTGACAGAGTCGACTGAATCATTCATCGTGAAGACGGCCCCATGAAGTGTGGTCGCACTCGCTGTCGTCTTCGCCATCGTTAGCTCGATTTCGCTAGCGTGTTGTTCTGACTTTTCTTGTTGCGTGAACGTCTCATGTAACAACTTCGCACCAAAGAATGACACAAAGTATGCGCCAGACAAAGCCATTGTGAGCACAGTGAACCAAATGACGAGATCGAGCGGCGTTTCAAATGAAAAGCGCCCAATCAATACAGCTCCGACCGATACGATAAGCGCGAGAATGCTGCCGTACAGCACAAGATGCCGATTCAAGTACATCAACATCAATACGATATACAGAAAGACGATATTTTGAATCGCAGTACCTGGCAGCGTCAAGATAATTGCTGAAGCTGCAATGTACATCAACGTGACGAGCCCATACTTCAACCAAGTATGTTCCACATAGAAGCGATGGCCCAGCCACGATGCGGCTTGAATGACACCACCTATCAGAATAAAATTGACTGCGCCTTGCCCCGCGAGCTCCCCCATCCAATACAAAACACCCATGATCGGATAAGAGAGGAAAAATAAAATAATCACCATGCGCGATACAAACAACGAACTCATTTTTTCAAAATGATTCACCATAATTGTTGCCTACTTTCAATAGAATAAAGATCTATATTATATTTCGGCGTATTTTTATTAATCTCAAGTCCGTCTTTCTCCATTTCGCTGACATTGACTCAACAAATAAAAACAGCACAACAATTGTTGTGCTGTCCATCGCAAAATTTAGTCTCTATCTTTACTTTTTTGTTTAAATGGCCACCATACCCCGTCCCCGAACGATACGGTGATCGCTGGGATGAGCAGTGGCAACACAATCAATCCGTATAACAACAGTCCGGTGATAACAATTGTCGCAATCTGGACGAGACTGAGCACGCCAGACGGGATCATCGCCCCGAACGTTCCGGCGAGGATGACGGCCGCGGTCATGATGACCGTCCCCATCTTCGTCATCGAATGGACGAGCGCATCGCGAACCGTCATCCCGTTGATCGACTCCTCGCGGAACCGGTCGAGCAGGAAAATCGAATAGTCGATGCCGAGGGCGATCAACATGACGAACCCGAAGAACGGAACAGCCCAACTGATGCCGTCATAACCGAGTCCTTCGACGAAGATGAGCTCCGTGATGGCCGCCGACGTGTAATACGTCAGTAAGAGCGAGCCGATCATATAGAGCGGCATGACCATCGAACGGAATAACACCGTCAAGACGAGGAACAACGTAACGAGCATGATGGCGACCGTCCGATTGAAGTCGTTCGTCGACGTCTCATTCAAGTCGCTGTTAATGCTCGAGATACCGGCATATCCGATTGTCGCATCCTCGAACGGCGTATCGGTGACGACCCGGTCCATCGTCGCTTTCACGGTCTCGACCGTGTCAATCGCTTCCGGCGAATATGGGTCCATCTCGAGGATGACCTCGAGCTGTGTCGCCGTCCCGTCGTCAAACACGTAGCGCTCGACCGCCGGGGCGAACTCCTCTGACGTGAGCGTCCCTTCCGGTAGATAGACGCCCGTATCGCGCAGGCTGTCCGAGCTACTCAGGTCTGATAAGAATGCTGCCGCTTCATTGATGCCGGTCTCGATTTGAGCGAGCCCTGCGTTCGCTTCACCGACACCTGCAGCGAGTTGTCCGAGACCCGTTCCGAGTTCTCCGGCTTGGGCGCCTTGTGCCGTCAACGTAGATGCTGCCTCGTTAATGCCTGCCTCGATTTGACCGAGACCGGCCGACACTTGCCCGAGCTGCGTTACGGTCGCCGGAATATTTTGCGTCGCCGTGAGTCCTTGGCCAATCAGACCGAGCTGAGCGTTCAATTGACCAAGTCCCGCTGCCGCTTCCGCGAGCGGGGCGCCGGCATTCGTTGAACCGGCCGGTAATTGGCCAACAACGGCGTTAAGCCCAGATTCGACTTGCGCGAGTCCGTCCTGGACGTCACCGAGACCAGTCTCGGCTTCCGTCAGTCCTGCGCTCACTTGTTCGAGCTGGGTGTCGACGTAAAAGTCATCGATGACGTCACCGGTCGGACGCGTCACGGAACGGACGCCGCTCACCCCGTCGACGTTTTCAAGTTCACTCGAGAACTTCTCGATGTACGGGATGTCCGTTTCGGACAGCGTGCCATCTTGTTTCAAAATGACTTGGACCGGCAGCGACTCCCCTTGTCCGAATCCTTCTGAAATCAAGTTGAGGCCGCGCACGGAATCATAATCGTCACCGATCTCGTCGACCGTATTGAACGATCGGGCATCGTCGTACGTGAACAACACCGGTACGGTGATCAACGCGACGACGAGAATCGAAACGAACGGTCGATTGACCGACAGACGGCTGAATCCGGCCCAGAGACGGCTGTCGTGATGTTCGCCCGCCTTCTTCGATGGCCAGAACAAACGATGCTTGAGCGTCGCCATAAAGAACGGCACGACCGTGAAGAGAATGAGCAAGAGCACGGCAATCCCGACCGCGACGGCGACGGCTGATTTGAAGATTGGAAAATCGGCGAAACCGATGGCCGCAAAGCCGACGAACACGGCAAGACCGCTGATGAGGACTGTCCGCCCTGCTGTCTTGTACGTGTTGACGATGGCATCTTCAATCGCGTGGCCCGCGCCGAGCTCTTCTTTATACCGGCTGAGCAGCAAAATACAATAGTCGGTTCCAATCCCGAACAAGATGGCCACGAGGAAAATCTGCGTGTAGTTCGAGACCGGGAAGCCAAACCAATCGACGAAGAATGCGACGAACGATTGGCTCAATAAATACGTGAATCCGACCGCGATGAGCGGGATGAACGGCGTCACGATTGAACGGAACACGAGCAGGAGCAGTCCGAAAATGAGGACGACCGTGATGATTTCCGTCTTCTTCAAGCCTTCCTGCGCACTCAAGTTCACATCGTTGTTGATGATTTCTTCACCTGTGATGTAGACCGTCTCGTCTTCCGGGAGAATGTTTGCCCGCACGTCGTCCGCGAAGGCGTTGATGTCTTCCATCGACCCTTCGACCGTGATTGGGACGAGCACGATGCGGCCGTCCTCCGAGACGAGCTGTGCTTCCGTCTCTTCATTTTCAAACGGGTCGAGTACGTCTTTGACGACCGTGTCGTTTTGTTTCATCTCGCCGATGACCCGGGAAATATCGGCCCGTTCGGCATCACCGAGCGTTTCGAACTCATAGACGAGCGAGATCGTCTTATCGCTCTTTCCGGCGGCGTTCAAGATGTCCTGCGCCCGCTGCGAGTCCATGTCCTCGGATAATTGGAAGCTGCCGGCTTGTTCGGCCTGCTTCGTCAAGTTCGGCGCCACCACAAACAAGGCGGCCGTCAAGACGATGAGACCGATTAAGATGCCCCAGCGCCATTGGATGATTTTATGCACGTGTTATTCCTCCCCAATTCGAAGCAGCTGTTTAATTTTCCGGAACGTCCGGACGAACTGTTCGATTTCTGTCTCTTCGATGTTTCCGTCGAGCAACGATTCAACGTAACGGTAGACGGCCGCATCCGCTTCTTCGACGATGCGATGTCCGGCTTCCGTCAACTCGATCAACCGCTCGCGCTGGTCATGCCCGCGTCGACTGACGACGAGCTCTTTGTCGACGAGCTTTTTTAACCGGTTGGAGACGGCGCTCTTATGAACTCCTTGTTTTTGGGCCAACTGGCCGGCTTGAATCGGACCGAACTGTTCGAGCAGCTTGAGTAGCTGCAGTTGTTCCCGCGAATAGTCATGCCAGACGTCACCGTCCATCGCCTCGATGACATGCTCCGCACCTTGGAACATGACCTCTTCGAACAACTGGACGGCTTCCCGCATCAATTCTTTCATTTTGGTTTACCCCCTAAACTAGATAAAGATAGTTTATGCCCTAAACTATCAACCGTCAACTAAAACGACCGACGAAGTCGGTCCTTCATCGGTCAAATTGATATACATATTCATAAAACGTCAGCGTTTGTCCTGCCCATTCCAGCTGTCGCGCCTCGCCATCACGTCTAAAGCCGGCACGCACTAATACGCGCTGGGACGCCACGTTGTCGCTCGTCGTCTCGGCTCTCAATCGTTTGAATCCAGGCAACTCGAACGTCAGCAATTGGCGCAGGGCCGCCGTCGCGTACCCGCGTCCCTCATGCTCCGCTCCGACCCCGTACCCGACCTCGCCGGTGTCGGCATCGGTGTGATGGACGTTCAGACGCCCGACGATTGTGCCATCACACCACATCAAATAATAGCATCCGTCCCCATTCGTCTGCTCGCTCAACAGGTGCTGCAACGCCTGATGGAACGATTCCGGCTCGTAGTAGGCGTTGCCACGGCTCGGGACCGTGCGTTCGAAATGTGTGCGATTCGCGCACTCGAACGCATACAGCAACGTCTCATCTTGAAGACGTAACGCCTTTACGCTTACCCGATCCATGTGACGAGCGCCTCCCGTTCTCGCGACGCCTGGGCGAAGACACGTTTCAACTCATCGAACTGGTCCAATAAGTACTGTTTTTCCTCGAGTCCCCACTCACGTTCAAACGGATACAGTTCCTGCTCGTTCATCGTCGTGACATCATAGCGCGCTTCTAGCGCCTCCAGCTCGATGTATTGAAGTCGGGTCGACAAGTCCTCGACTTCTCCCGGCATCAAATAGGCGATGCCCGTCTCTTCGTCGATGACATCCCCTCCGAAGACTGCCTTCCCGAGCGAATGACGGTCGATCTCGTTCAAATCGGTCGCCCCGGTCAATAAAAAGTAAAGACCGTGCCACGCCTTATCGATATCGGTCTGTCGTTCCTCATCTTCTAACAGTCGCTCGAAACGCTCCGGCTCTTGAAGCAGTGCTGTCAACTCTTCGACCGATACCCGCATGTATGCGCCAACCATCCCCATGTCTGATTCCCCTCTCCAATTCGTATGTCTGACTATTCGGCACGGTCATGAAAAAAACCTTCCGAAGAAGGTTTAGCGCATCGCTTTCGCAACGCGGAGTCCTGAGACGTATGCACTCTCAAATCGCGTTCGACCTGAGGCGTCATCCGGCTCGAGGAAGACGTCACCGGCCAAGAAAATCGGCTCGTCCCGCAATCGATAGTAAGCCCCGTTCCAGACGTCGGTCGCCTGCGCATAGCGCCACCGTTTCAACTGTCTCGATTGAATCACGGCCGTCCCCGTCACCGTTTGCAACAGACGCTCAATCTCACGAAGCGTGTCTTCGTCCGCTCGTTCATACCACTCCTCGCTCCACGACTCGTCCATGTAGACGCTGACGAGTTCGGTCGCCGAGATGCCTTTTTGGCGGTTGTTGATGATTTTCAACAGACCCGGTGCCAAGTCCGTATCGAGAATCCCGTCCGGACCGATGGCAATCTCACTACTGAACTCGAACAAGCCGACAAACGTCGGGGCGTAAGTCAATTCACGCAACGCCGCATCGACTGAAAAGTCTGTGAGCAAGTCGAGCGTCTGCGGAAGCGGCGACGTGATGAGGAGACGATCATACTGTCGCGTCGTCACATCCGTCTGGACGCTGACCTGACCATCTCGTGTCGTGACCGTCTCGGCCCATTCGTTCAAATGGACGGTCAATCCGTCAGCCAACCGTTTGGCCAAGGTGTTCATCCCGTCGACGGCGACGTAACGAGGATACGGGTCGGCGTACCAGACTTTCACCCACCCTTTTGTCTTCCAGTCGGCGACATCTTGTTTGAGTTCTTCCCCTCGTACGGTGAAATAGACTGCTCCGTGATCGGCTTTGCCGTCTCCGATCCGTCTCGTCGCCAAGCGTCCCCCGACGCTCCGACTCTTTTCAATCAATTCAACTGTATGACCGTGACGGGCGAGCTCGCGTGCTGCGACAATCCCGCTCAATCCCGCTCCGATAATGCCGATGTTCATGTCCATTCCCCCTTCTGTCAGGAAGATTGTATCATGACCGAGGACTTATACGCCGGAACCGATGCGCTTCAGGCCGAACGATTCCACTGCGCATCATACTCGATTCGTGCGTGTTCATACATGACAGCGAAACGACTGACGATGAACGGGCGAATCAGTGTCAAGGCAACGAGGTAAATCCACGATCCGAGAAACATCATGTCGAGTTGTATGAAAAAAATCCAACCAACTAGATACATCGGGATGAATGGCAAAATCAACTTGAATGCCTCCCACTTTCGTCCGCGCATCAACGTCCGTGATTTCGTGATCGCCTCCGTGATGGACAGCTCGGGTTCGTCACGCAAAATAAAGAAAGTGAAGGCGTACGAGAAGTACTTCACAATGCCCGGTACAAGCAGTAAAAATGACCATAGCACTTGGAACAACATGACGAGCAGTGGGGCGAGCAAATGTTTCACGTAGCGATGTCGGAACGGCGTAAGGACATCGCGTAACGACATCGACTTCCCACGGATTGTTTCTAACATCACCCAGTTATAACCGACGAGGACCGGGAGCAACCCGGCGTATAAGATGAGACCCGCTAGGCTAATAAATGTGAGTGCCAATGTATCATACTCGAATCCGTAATAATACGGGTCCATCATCAATCCAACTTCTAATACAATCGAGCATACAAATGACCAGAGGATCAATGTACCAGTCTTCCCTTTTATTGCGGTGCGCGCCCGATCATTCCATGTCTGGACCATCTTGTTTCCCCTTTTCGTTCTTCTTTCCTGTCTTATACGCAACGTGATGGAAAACGTTTCAAACTCCACAAAAAACAGGGCAATCGCCCTGTCCATCACTCTTCCCGATATTCTAAAATGTCGCCCGGCTGACAGTCGAGCGCCTGACAGATTGCTTCGAGCGTCGAGAAACGAATCGCTTTCGCTTTGCCGGTCTTTAAAATCGACAAGTTCGCCATCGTGATACCCACTTTTTCAGACAGCTCGGTCACACTCATCTTTCGTTTCGCCAACATTACGTCAAGATTTACGATAATCGCCATATGTCTCACCTCAGACCGTCAAATCATTTTCTTGCTTCATGTCGATGGCACGCTTCAATAGTTTCTGTAACAGTTCCGCAAATACGGCGACGACGAACGCGGCAAACACAAAGACGAGCCCGATGAGAAGGAACCCAGGCGCATCATCTCGCTCGGCGAACCAGTAGAAGAAAGGGAGCGTCCCGATATAGACGGCCGTGATCGCCAGCGCACAATACTTGATCGTGCGGAGTGATTGGACAGCTCGATACGAGAACCCTTCGTCGCGGTCAATCAACCGTAGTAGCATGAACGCTTGGAACAACGCAATGAAGAACGGGATGGCCGATACGTACATGCCAATCACAATCGGACGAATCGAGTCCTCAACCCAACTCCCACTCTCGACCGCCTCGCGCCAAATGTACGGAAGCAACAACAAGCAGGCCGCCACAATCGGGACAGCCAGAACGAATACGGCCAACCGTAAAAAAACCGTCTCTCGTTTCATGATTCAGACACCTCACCTCGTTTGATACCTTCATCATAATCTTATTTTTATCGTTTATCAATAAATAATCACCGTTAATGAATAAAAACCTCAGGATATCCTGAGGTTGATTTTTATTTTACGGCTTCGAGTTCATCTTCTGTGACCCATTTGTGGTTCGTGACGTCTTCCCCGTCGTTTGTCGTGAAGTCGACCATATACACCGTCGTCTGTTCGGCCGAATCAATCGTCGCCTCGGCGCCGTCCATCCCGTCCATATGGTCCGTGGCCAGAGTGGCTTCGGCGCCTTCTTCTAACGGTGCCTCGCCTGGATTATCGAGTTCTTCGTGAATGACCCACTTGTGATCCTCGACCGGATTGCCCTCATCCGTCGGGGTATAAGAAACCGAATAGACGGTCGTGTCATATGCACCGACGATTGTCGCCTCGGTGCCATCCATGCCCGGCATGTGGTCGGCCGTCATCATCGCGGTCGACCCGACCGGGAACGTCGGATCTGTCGCTTCACTTAACCCGCTCGGCACCTCCCCTGATCCCGAATGGTCCATCATCGAATGGTCCGAATGTTCTTCTGTCGAATCGCTCGTCTGTTCTTCCTCGGCATCCCCACAAGCTGCCAAAGTCGTCGCGAGCAACATCGCGCTCAAACCCGTCATCCATTTTTTCTGTCTCATCGAATCTCTCCCTTACGTCTTTATGTGTATACGTTACCCTGCTATCGAGGAGATGAGACGTTTTTGAGACCGATACGATGATTTGTTAGCAGTTTGACACATAAAAAGACCGTCCCCGAACGAATCAAGGACGGTCTGTGCCTCAATGGTGCTTGATTTTTCTCAAGAAAACCAACATCGGGAGGAGCAAGAGCGCCGCTACCCCAAGCCCTCCTTGAATCGACGTGTACAAGGCGAGCAGTCCAATCAGCGGACCTCCGGCGACTTGACCGAACGCGTCGACCTGACCGAACATCGATAAAATCGTCGCCCGCCCTTTCGACGGGAGCCGCTCGTTCGTCATGACGCTCATGAGCGGGTAGTGCACGTTACGTAGTGCCGCAATCGTCCAATACAGCAGCACGGCCACCCAAAACTGGCCGACCGAAGCAAAAGCAAGCATCGCGATGATAAGCAACACGTTGAACCAAAACAAGGTCGTCGCATAGCGTCCTTTGACGTATAGCTCGACACCTTTCAACACCAGCATGTTGAGTAGAAACGCGACAGCATAAAACAAGCCGAACCAATACACGGCCGCCTGTTCCGACAACTGGAACGTCTCAATCAGATGCGCGCCCCATAACCGGTCGAATCCTTCACTAGCAAGACCCCAAACGAGCGTGATGGCAGCCAAGCCGACGAGAATCGAATTGCCACGGATATGGGTGTATCCGTACCGAACCGTCCGTTTCGCTTGCGCAAGATTCGACGTATCGGCTCGCGTGATCGGTTCGAACCGAGTCTCTGGCAAGACGCGCCATGCGATAATCGCGAGCATGACCAACATCCCACCGGCGAGCACGATTGTCATTTGGACAGACGTGACTTCAGCGAGGAGCACGGCAAGCCCAATTCCGACGAAGCGGCCGAGCGAACTATATTGAGCGCCTCGCAAAAACACTTGTTCTAACCCGTCATTCCCCATCTCATCGGCAATCCATGCCTGTTCGGCCCCGCTGATGAACGTCCAGCCGATACCCCATAGCGCTGACGCGACCGCGATGGCCCAAAATTCAGGGATGCCCCCTTCTAGCAAATGGGCCAGTCCAATCAAACTGATGCCGATGACCATCGACTGCTTCCGTCCATATAAATCGGCGACGAGACCGGTGGGCAGCTCGAATAGTAAAATTGATACTTCTAAAATCGTTCCGATCAAGACGAGTTGTAACGCATTCAACTCGGCGGTCGTCACATAATAGATGGCGTTCAACGTGAACACCATCTGTATGATGAGCGAGCGCGAACTCGTGACCGCATAGTAAAGCTGTTGAATCTTCAATTGTATGGTTCCTCCGATAGTTTGTTCCAATACAGTGAATCATCGGAGGAGGTGGCCAACTTATGAACGCACGTCCTCCGGCAGGATGAATGTGTTAACTAGTTGGATTCGCATGGCGTTCTCTCCTTAGTCGTTATACCTTCAGTATACAAGCCGGTTCGCATGACGTAAATCACAACAAAAAAAGCCAAGATCCCGAAAGATCTTGGCCTACCGTTTATTCGACTGTGACTGATTTCGCCAAGTTACGTGGCTTGTCGACATCGCAATCACGCGCAAGAGCCGCGTAATACGAGATGAGTTGAAGCGGTAATACCGTCACGAGCGGCGTGAGCAGTGGCTCGACACGCGGCAAGACGAATGAATCACTCTCGTGTTCCATGCCTTCCATCGAGATCGTGCAGGCAACGGCGCCACGGGCGACAACTTCCTTGATGTTTCCACGGATGTTGAGGTGCGTGTTCGGTTGCGAGACGAGCGTGATGACCGGTGTGCCATCTTCAATCAAGGCGATCGGTCCGTGCTTGAGCTCACCACCTGGGTAGCCTTCTGCTTGGATATACGAGATCTCTTTGAGCTTGAGGGCACCTTCGAGACCGACGTATGAGTCCATGCCGCGACCGAGGAAGAACGCGTTGCGTGACTCTTTCAAGAACTTGTCTGCCAATTGCTCAAAGATTTCTTTTTGAGCCATGACCGAGTCCATGATCGTCGCGACACGCGCGAGCTCTGTCATGAGGTCAAACGGAAGCTTCTTGCCGTTCGCACGAGCGATGTCGTAGGCGAGGATGGCGAGCACGGCGATTTGGGCCGTGTATGCTTTCGTCGATGCGACCGCGATCTCCGGGCCGGCGTGGAGGAGCATCGTTTCGTTCGCTTCACGTGAGAGCGTCGAACCGGCAACGTTCGTGAGTGTGAGCGCCTTGTAGCCGCGCTTCTTCACTTCGACGAGGACGGCCCGGCTGTCCGCTGTCTCACCTGATTGTGAGATGAAGAGGAACAACGGCTTCTCCGTGAGGAGCGGCATGTTGTAACCGAATTCTGAAGCGACGTGCACTTCTGTCGGCACACCTGCGACGCGCTCAATCAATTGCTTGCCGACGAGACCGGCGTGGTAGCTCGTACCGCAGGCGACGATATAGATGCGGTCCGCTTCCGAGACGAGCGAGCGCACGCCTTCCGTGAGCTCGATGTCACCGGCGTCGTTCTGGTAGTGTTGGATGATGTTGCGGATGACGGCCGGTTGCTCGTCCATCTCCTTCAACATGTAGTGCGCGTACGTGCCCTTCTCGATGTCTGACGCATCGATCTCGGCCGTGTACGGGGCACGTTCGAGGACCTCGCCGTCGAGCGTCTTGATCGTCGCCGATTCGCGCGTCAAGATGACAATCTCACCGTCGTGGAGCTCGAGGTACTGGTCCGTCACTTGGAGCATCGCCATCGCGTCAGACGCCACGACGTTGAACGTGCCGTCGCCGAGTCCGACGAGGAGTGGTGACTTGTTCTTGCCGATGTAGAGGCGCTCTTGATCCTCTGAGTCGATCATCGCGATCGCGTACGAGCCGTGGAGCTCAGACAACGTCTTGCGGAACGCCGCCTCGACGTCGCCGAGGGCTACGAAGTTCTTCTCCATCAACTGGACGATGACTTCCGTGTCCGTTTCAGACAAGAACGGGACGTCGAGCGTCGCCTTGATCTGCTCGTCGTTCTCGATGACACCATTGTGGACGAGCGTGAAGCGGCCCGTCGTGCTTTGGTGCGGGTGGGCGTTCGGGACGCTCGGCACGCCGTGTGTCGCCCAACGTGTGTGACCGATTCCGATCGTACCATCTACTTCTGCTGGGACGACTTCGCGTAGCGCAGCAATCCGGCCGACTTCTTTATGCACGTTCACGTTATCATGCATCAAAGCAAGACCTGCCGAGTCATAACCACGGTACTCAAGTTTTTCAAGACCTTTGAGAAGGATTTCCTTCGCTCCGGTGTTCCCAATCATTCCTACAATTCCACACATACAAAAATCTCCCTTTATCTTCGATTTCTCGAAAAAGGAAACGGGCTTTTTCTAAGAGCTGTCAACGCGCTCCCCTTTGGCCGTCCGGTCGCCCGGGCGTTTTGAGGGTTTGCTTGTAGTCGTGACAGGCGACTAGGAGGCATCCGCCGAAAACTCGATAACCTCCAACCTCGTCAACTCCGTAGAGTTCTGGCGCTTGTTTCGTACTGGGTGTCCTTCCGTTTCTAAGGGCACGCTCTTAATAGTACAAATCACACCTCCATTCGTCAAGAAAATCACATAATTTCACAGTGACAAAACGGAAACAAAAAGGGAACCCGCAGACGGATTCCCTTGTTTTATTCCCTATTTCGACAAAATTATCCTTCTACGCCGTAATCTTCGCGGACAACTTGTGCAATTCGTTCGACATAACGGTCACACTCTTCTGATGTCGGTGCTTCAGCCATGACGCGCACGAGCGGCTCCGTACCAGAAGCGCGGACGAGGATGCGGCCGTTGCCGTTCATTTCCGTTTCCGCTTCTTGAATCGTCGCGAGGACGCGGTCGCCGTTCATCGCCTCGTTTTTGTCCGTGACACGGATGTTGACGAGTTTTTGTGGGTAGACCGGCATCTCAGCCGCGAGTTCTGACAGCTTGCGTCCTGTCGTCTTGACGATTTGGGCGAGTTGAACGCCAGAGAGCATGCCGTCTCCCGTCGTCGAGTGGTCGAGGAAGATAAGGTGACCCGACTGCTCGCCACCGAGTGTGTAGTTGTGTTTCTTCATCTCTTCGACGACATAACGGTCACCGACCGCCGTCTGAAGCGCCGTCATACCAGCATCTTCAACCGCTTTATGGAAGCCGAGGTTACTCATGACCGTCGCGACAATCGTGTTGTCTTTGAGACGGCCTTTCTCGCTCAAGTACTTCCCGCAGATGTACATGATTTTATCGCCGTCGACGATATCACCGTTCTCATCGATCGCAATCAAGCGGTCGCCGTCGCCGTCAAAGGCGAGACCCATGTCCGCTCCTTTTTCACGAACGAACTGTGCCAAGTGCTCAGGGTGTGTCGAGCCGACACCTTCGTTGATGTTCAAGCCGTTCGGCGAGTTTCCGATCGTCGAGACGTTCGCCTCGAGGTCAGCAAACAGACGTGCTGCCAATCCGCTCGTCGCACCATGGGCGCAGTCAAGGGCAATATGGAGACCGTCGAAATCTTCTTCAACCGTCTGTTTCAACATTTGAAGGTACTTCTGTGCACCCTCGTAGTAGTCTGAGACAAAGCCGAGGTCTTTTCCGACCGGGCGTGGCAACGTGTCTTCCGCCGCATCCAAAATCGCTTCGATTTCCGCTTCTGTCGCGTCGTCGAGCTTGAAGCCGTCGCTACCGAAGAACTTGATGCCGTTATCTGCGACCGGGTTGTGCGACGCCGAGATCATCACACCAGCCGTCGCATCGAGCGACTTCGTCAAATAAGCGACACCTGGCGTCGAGATGACGCCGAGACGCATCACTTCGGCTCCAATCGATAGGAGACCCGCGATGAGCGCGCCTTCAAGCATATGACCTGAAATGCGTGTGTCACGGCCAATCAATACCTTTGGCTGTTCGCCGGCTGGCAAGTGTTTCGATAACACGTAGCCGCCCGCACGACCTAAACGATATGCTAACTCTGCTGTCAATTCTGAGTTCGCGACACCGCGGACTCCATCAGTTCCAAAATATTTACCCATAAATTCAATTCCTCACTTTTGTATGATTGAACGCCTCATTGAATCGAGGACGTTTCGGTTTGTTCATCGACGCTCGTTAACTCGATGTCGATTGTCTTCGGTGAGACGACGGTCACACCTTTTGGTACTTCATAATCGACGTCGACCCCATGCAGTCCGCTCGGGAGACCTGTCAAATCCAAGGTCACACTCACACTGTTCGACGTGATGTTTTCCAACAGGGATCGCTTCCCGGACAACGTCACTCCAATCACTTCAGGAGCTTGGAGCGTAAAGTTGGTCCGGTCATACCCCCGCACGGTCACAGGGACCGTCAAGCGAACCCGTTCCGTCAATTCGCCTGTGTCGTCTCGCGTCTCATCTGCAGCCCGGACGAGCAATTGGACTTCCGCTTGCTTTGTCGCAAGGGATGAAGCGCCTTCTGGCAAAGCGAGATTGGCGGTCACTTTCCCGGTCTTGTCGATGCCGTCTAAATCAATCGGCTCCGTCTCCACGGTGTCGATCGCATCGAGCACGTCTTGTGGCGCAAAGACACGGACTTCCGTCTCTTCAAGCAACGTATCGACAAGTCTGTAATCGTCGGCCACTTCACCAGTCGTGACTGCTTCGATCGGGAAGACGGCACTTTGTTCGTAGACCGGGACCGACACACTGATGATGTTCGGTTCAACAGTCACGTTGAGCGGATTGCCGTTCGCATCTAAAATCGTCGGCGTCAATTCTCGCGTGAACGTTTGACTTTGGTTGGCGACATCGACGTTCAACGTGATCTCTTTGACGTTTTGAATCCGACTGGCACCGCCCGAGACTTTCACCGTTGCCGGTTCAATATCGGCGTCACCAACCACTTTCCCTTCTGGCAACTGCTCTTTGTTCAAAAGGTTGACCGATACGGGAACTTCAATTGTCTGTTTACGGTCGATGTAAATTTCTACTGTATCCCGTTCGAGCTTGACGTTGACGTCTCCGCCAAAGCCGCGTGCCTCAACCGGAACACGGTGGAAGCCGGTCCCGAGATTCGTTAAATCGACGAAGACTTGATAATCTTTCACCAATTTCGTCATCGTTAAACTGCTAGATGGTCCTTGAAGTTCAACGTTCATTTCTTCTGGAACGTTATATGCCACGTACTGCACCTCATCGAAGAACACTTCGACGGGAACGTCGAGCGTCATCGAACTTTGTCCGACGATCGGGAGGGCATTCGTGGAGTTGGTCGACGAACTCGTTTCGGCGACCATGAAATAAAGCAGGATGGCTAAAGCAAGTGCGATGATGCGGAGAAACCATTTATGTTGTAACCACTGATCAATCACTTACTTGTCCCCCCCTTTTTTATTAAAGAACGAGAGCGTCGTCTCTTTTTCTTCATTAACGAGTTCTTGGATCAACTTATTGCGAAGTGCCTCCTCATCCAACTCTCGATACAGACGACCGGCAATCGCGAGTGACACGGCGCCTGTTTCTTCAGAGACGGTGAGGGTCACGCTATCAGTCACTTCACTGACCCCGATGGCGGCCCGGTGTCGTGTCCCTAACGCTTTATCGATGTGCGGGCTCTCGGACAACGGCAAATAACAAGCCGCGGCCGCAATTTTCCCGTCCTGGATAATCATCGCCCCGTCATGCAGCGGGGTGTTCGGAATGAAAATGTTGATGATCAGTTGTGATGTGATGTGCGAATCCATGCGAATCCCGGTCTCGACGTACTCATTCAAGCCCGTATCGCGTTCAATCGCAATCAATGCACCGATACGACGTTTTGACATGTATTGCGCCGAACTGACGATCGCTTCGATCATTTGGCGTTGCTTATCCTCATCGCTCGTGCTCGTTCGGCCGAACAAATTACTTGTTCGTCCTAAATGCTCGAGTCCTCTTCGGAGTTCTGGTTGGAAGATGATAATGATCCCAAGTAGTCCATATGTGATGATTTGATTCAATAAGAACTGTAACGTCTTCAACCCAAAGAACCCACTGAGGAACCAGCTGACAAGGATGATGGAAATCCCTTTAATCAATTGGACCGCTTTTGTCCCACGTACAATCATCATCAACTTATAGATGACATACGTGACGACGACAATATCTAAAACGTCATTCAAATAATCGTACCAATGTACGTTCTCTGAAAGACTAAAAAATGATAAGAATGATACCTGTTCAAGTAGCGGCAAATGCTCCCCTCCTCAACTACCTAGCCAATTCGTGCAAATTACATTATATCACATTTCCGAAACCGCGCATCGCTAGACAATAAAACGAAACCAGATTGAAACGAACACAAAAAGACGCCGTCTCCGGCGTCTCCGTTAGAAGATTTGTTTGAACGAATACCACATCCACTCAAACATCCGATCGATCTGCTCAAGTTCTCCCGTGACTTCTCCAGCGCTAGCCAGATAAGCCCGACCATTTACAGCCGTCGCGTTCCCATTGACGGTCCCTTCAATTCGAAGGTCCCCGCCTTGGACCGTGATATCCCGCTCGACGGTAACGCCTTCCGGGATGACGACCTCGTTCGACGTGACAACGATGCCCGGCACTTTCGTGTACGTCATCGTCTCTGTCGATTCGTTCCATAGGCCGAGTGTCGCGCTCGACATCAAACTGAAGAATAAGGCGGCTGCCATCAGTCCTGGATGCTTACGGAACCACGTCATCCATTTGGATGGTGGTTTGCGTTTCGTCTGGACTTTTTCATCAAATCGAGTCACCGGTGTGACCTCGACCCGTGCTTTCGCGTCCGGTAGAGATGCCATCACACGGGCTGTAAAATCATCGGATAGTTTCGGCCGTGGTAAGGCCTTCAGTTCGGCATCTATTCGTTCGTATTGGAGGTACGCTTCATATAAGTCGTCGTCCTCCAACAAGTGACGTAGTTCGTCAGATTCTTCGGGCAGGATGCCATCTTCCAAATATTGTTGTACTTTTTCTTCAGGAGTCAATTGAACCCCTCCCTGTTTTGAAAGATTGTCTTTAACATTTCTCTTCCCCGGAAGATCCTTGTTTTAACCGTAGCGACCGGCATATCGATCATGACGCTAATCTCTTTGAGCGATAAATCATCCACGTACTTCAGCAGGAGCGGAATCCGATACTTATCGGGCAACTGCTTAATCGCGTCATGCATCTCGCCTCGAATTTCGCGATGAACGACTTGGGCATCGGGTTGGGGTGCTTCATCAGCCAAATGGTCCTGATAGGTCAAGCCGTCGGTGCCCGCAATCTCGGCATCCATCGAATACTCCGGCTTTCGTTTTCTGAGACGATCGATTGCGACGTTCGTTGCAATGCGATAGAGCCACGTCTTGAACTTGTACTGAGGATCGTACGTATCAATCCGGGTATACGCCCGAATGAACGTCTCCTGGGCTGCGTCTTCCGCTTCGCCACGATCATATAATATCTTATAAGCGACAGCAAAGACACCATCCTTGTACAGTTCTACCAGCTCAGCAAACGAATCATGATTCCCCGACCTTAATTCGTCGACTAAACGGGTGGTCAGCCGTTCCATCAGTCCACTTCCCCTCTCCGCAACCTATGCGGTCATCCTTCTATACGGATTTGTCTCTATGTAGGTTTCATTAAAATCGCATGACAATAAAAAAAGTTTCCAAGTCCATTGTAGCAAACAGACTCGGAAACTGTAAGGTCGTCAGACAGTTTCACTTTCCAATAACAGGTTTTCTTTGGATTTCAAAATCGTTTTACATAACTCGAACGCCAACTGGGCCGTTGTGTCATCATGGTCGAGCGATGGATTTAATTCTACGAGTTCGACCGCAATCAAATCGTCAGCCTTCATCACTTCGGCCAAGATGGCTTTGCCTTCTTCGGCGGTCAGTCCTTGATCGACTGGCGTGCCGGTGCCTGGAACAAGTTTCGCATCCAAGCTATCCATATCGAAGCTGAGATAGAAGCGATCCACACGTGCGCGCAAATAAGCGAGTGCCTCGTCCATCATGACATCGACACCCCGTGTCCGAATCTCTTCGACCGTGATTACTTTAATACCGAGTCGATTGATTTCTCGAATTTCACCTTCGTCGATGTCCCGAAGCGCCATATACACCAAATGTTCGGGCGCGAGTTTCGGTTCACGTCCGCCGACCTCAGTCAAGCGGATATCTCCCATCCCCATCGCCGCAGCAAGTGGCATCCCATGAATATTGCCTGATGGTGAGGTCTCACCCGTGTTCAAGTCAGCGTGCGCATCGACCCAGATGACACCATATGGCCCCGTTTTGGCAAGACCCGCCAGCGTTCCGATTGCCATGCTGTGATCGCCCCCAACAATCAACGGGAATCGCTTCGCTTGAATGTCTGCATCGACAACCTCCGCGAGTTCTTGCACCGTGTATAAGACTCCATCTACCCGCTTCAAATGCTCTTCACTGTTAATCATTTCAGATTCAGGTAAGACACGGATTATCTGTTGCTTCGCTTCTGCTGGCAATAGTGTTTCCAATCCGAGTGCCCGTAATTTTGATGGACCTTGCTCTACGCCATGTTTCCCCTGTCCATAACGTAACGGTACTTCAATATATGACCAATTCATCCCCATTCCCCCTTGAACGTTTATAGCTTCATTGTAAACGCTACCAAACTCGTGGTTCAACTTCACACAATGATGAATAAACATACAAAAAGGCAGCCTGAATGGTGGCAGGCTGCCTTTCTCTGTACTCTCAAGTGAATGGTTCATGGATTTAGGCAAAAAAAAACTTAAGTCATAAGTAACTTAAGAAAAAAACAAATGGTGGAGCCTAGCGGGATCGAACCGCTGACCTCCTGCGTGCAAGGCAGGCGCTCTCCCAGCTGAGCTAAGGCCCCGTCAAGGGAATAATATGGAGCGGAAGACGGGATTCGAACCCGCGACCCCGACCTTGGCAAGGTCGTATTCTACCACTGAACTACTTCCGCATAAAAATGAGCCATGCAGGGCTCGAACCTGCGACCCTCTGATTAAAAGTCAGATGCTCTACCAACTGAGCTAATGGCTCAAACCTGGTGGGGGGGGGCGGATTCGAACCGCCGAACCCGAGGGAGCGGATTTACAGTCCGCCGCGTTTAGCCACTTCGCTACCCCCCCAAGGAGTGCCGGCGAAAGGATTCGAACCCTCGACCCTCTGATTACAAGTCAGATGCTCTACCAACTGAGCTACACCGGCATATATGGTTTGATTATTTATTAAAAAGATGGTGGAGGATGACGGGATCGAACCGCCGACCCCCTGCTTGTAAGGCAGGTGCTCTCCCAGCTGAGCTAATCCTCCAAATGGTGACCCGTACGGGATTCGAACCCGTGTTACCGCCGTGAAAGGGCGGTGTCTTAACCGCTTGACCAACGGGCCTTAATTGGCTCCGCAAGTAGGATTTGAACCTACGACCTACCGGTTAACAGCCGGTTGCTCTACCACTGAGCTATTGCGGAACGATCTTGCCTGGCAGCGTCCTATCCTCACAGGGGGAGACCCCCAACTACTTTCGGCGCTGAAGCGCTTAACTTCCGTGTTCGGCATGGGAACGGGTGTGGCCGCTTCGCTATCGCCACCAGACAAAAGAATATTAACATCGCCCCAAGGGCGTGTCAATCCATTTCAGGGTTGTTCCCTGAAAACTGAAGACTCATCAATTCACACAAACCTTAGACTAGATCAAAGCCTCGACCGATTAGTATCATTCAGCTCCACACGTCGCCGTGCTTCCACCCATGACCTATCTACCTCATCGTCTCTGAGGGGTCTTTCTTGATTGCTCAAAGGGAAATCTCA
>NZ_JACSLY010000004.1:0-207779 GCF_018618375.1 Exiguobacterium sp. E4787
TCCCTTTGAGCAATCAAGAAAGACCCCTCAGAGACGATGAGGTAGATAGGTCATGGGTGGAAGCACGGCGACGTGTGGAGCTGAATGATACTAATCGGTCGAGGCTTTGATCTAGTCTAAGGTTTGTATGAATTGATGAGTCTTCAGTTTTGAGAGAACGATCTCTCTATGTCTGGTGGCGATGGCGAAGTGGTCACACCCGTTCCCATGCCGAACACGGAAGTTAAGCGCTTCAGCGCCGAAAGTAGTTGGGGGTCTCCCCCTGTGAGGATAGGACGTCGCCAGGCAAACGGTGGTTCTGGAGCATTCGCTCAAGGGCCGCCGCTTTTTTTATTTATATCGTGATTCAAATGAAAGAGAGGAAGAACAGATGGCCAAAAAAATCAAAGTATACGTCGAGCCAAACGAGACAATCGATGACTGTTTAAATCGAATTGCTCAAATGGGGTATCGCCCGGTACGTAGGATTGAAAAGCCTGTCTTTGAACAAACGGGAACCAAAGACGAACCTGTACATTCCCATCAATCGATTTTGTTTGAGTGCGTTGCTCTCGAATCATAATGCCAAACCGTCACGAATGCGTGGCGGTTTTTTTGTATTTTAACACCACTAAAGACGAACGATAAATATTCAGACAATTAAATTGTTCGCAGTTTGTTGACATGTTTTGAAAGAACAAGGTACGATAGGCGTGTGAGTTAATAACAAATTAAATAGTGCTCCATATAATCGCGAGGAAATGGCTCGCAAGTTTCTACCTGATCGCCGATTCTGATCAGACTATGGGGTATAGTCGACATTTTTTTGTCGTGGCCTATACCCTAAACTGGTTATTCGGTTTAGGGATTTCTTTATTTAAGGGGGACATTTGAATGAAGACAACAGTAGGTGTGATCATGGGTAGCTCGTCTGATTGGGAAACGATGCGCCATGCTTGTGACATCCTAGAAGAATTGAGTATTCCATATGAAAAACAAGTTGTCTCGGCACATCGGACGCCGGACTTAATGTTTAAATATGCTGAAGAGGCCCGTGCTAGAGGCATACAAGTCATCATTGCAGGCGCAGGAGGAGCAGCCCATTTACCGGGAATGGTCGCAGCGAAAACAACGCTTCCTGTCATCGGAGTGCCTGTTCAATCTAAAGCGTTAAATGGACTTGATTCCTTGCTCTCGATTGTTCAAATGCCTGCAGGAGTACCAGTGGCAACGGTCGCTATCGGACGTGCCGGGGCGACGAACGCGGCCCTACTCGCCGTTCAAATCCTCAGCCTGCAATTCCCCGCACTGGTTGAACGCCTAGATACATATCGCCAAGCGAAGCGCGATATGGCACTTCAAGCGACGGAGGAACTGATCTAATGAAAATCGGCATTTTAGGTGGAGGTCAGTTAGGTCGCATGATGTCTCTCAGTGCGAGTGCTATGGGGTACGAAACGCTAAGCCTCGATCCAAACGCAAACGCGCCCGCCGCTCAGGTTGCACCAAGCATCGTCGCCGCATTTGACGACGTAACGGCAGCACGTGAACTTGCACATCGTTCAGACGTCATCACCTATGAATTTGAGAACATTGATACAGCGATGATTGAAGCCATTGCTGACAAATGTCCTCAAGGGATGGATGTCTTGAAGGCGACACAGCATCGAATCTTTGAAAAACAAATGATTGAAGGGGCAGGTCTTCAAGTCGCACCGTACGTTCCAGTCCGTTCCGTCCGTGATGTCATTCGAGCAAGAGACGTGTTAGGTTTTCCGTTTGTGATTAAGACGTGCCGTTTTGGTTATGACGGTAAAGGTCAAACGGTAATACGTTCAGAACAAGACGTAAGCTCGTTCACAGATCAGTTCGAAGAGACGGAATATGTGGCCGAAGCTTGGCTTCCTTTTAAAAAAGAAATCTCTGTTATCGTGACGAGAGGGACGCACGAGACGACGACGTTCCCCATCAGCGAGAACATTCATCGAAACAATATTTTATATCTTTCGATTGTACCGGCACGAGTGGAGCCTGATATTTTAGAGGAGGCGCGTCATTTGGCCCTCCAACTCGCTGACCACATCGGACTGATCGGTACGCTTGCGGTTGAGTTGTTCATTATGGAAGACGGTTCATTGTACGTGAATGAACTTGCGCCACGCCCTCACAACTCAGGGCATTACACGATTGATGCCTGTGAGACATCACAGTTCGAGCAACACATTCGGGCAATCACCGGGATGAAGCTTGGACGAACGACGCTTTACACACCAATCGTCATGGTCAACCTGTTAGGCGAACATATGGACGAGCTGAACCCGCAAACGTTACCGTCGAATGTTAAACTACATTTGTATGGGAAAGAAGAAGCGAAGCAGGGGCGGAAAATGGGACATTTGAACGTGATTGCTGCTTCCGTCGAAGAAGCGCTTCAGACCATCGAACAATTGGCAATTTGGAAGGAGACCGTTTTATGATTTCACGTTATACCCGTCCTGAGATGGCGGCGATTTGGACAGACCAGAATAAATTTGAAGCATGGCTCCAAGTAGAGCTGTACGCCTGCGAGGCGTGGAGCGAACTTGGTATCATCCCGAAGGAAGATGTCGCCGTCTTATGGGACAAGGCGTCGTTTGATGTCGAACGCATCCTTGAAATCGAGCAAGAGACGCGTCATGATGTCATCGCATTCACCCGTGCCGTCTCAGAGACACTCGGTGAAGAGAGGAAGTGGGTGCATTACGGACTGACTTCGACAGACGTCGTCGATACGGCCTTATCGTACTTGATTAAGCAAGCGAACGATATTTTAGAAGCTGATATCGACCGTTTCATCGACATCCTTGCTGAGAAAGCAAAAGCACATAAGTATGACATCATGATGGGTCGTACACACGGTGTCCATGCAGAACCGACGACGTTCGGGTTGAAGCTCGCCCTTTGGTACGAAGAAATGAAGCGCAACAAGAAACGGTTTATGGCAGCCCGCGAGACGATTGAATTCGGTAAGATGAGTGGTGCGGTCGGTACGTTCGCAAACATTGATCCATTCATCGAATCGTATGTGTGTGACAAATTAGGGATTCAAGCAGCACCGATTTCGACGCAGACGTTACAACGTGACCGTCACGCCGAATACATGTCGACGCTCGCGTTAATCGCCACATCGATTGAGAAGATGGCGACAGAGATTCGCGGCCTTCAAAAGACAGAGACACGTGAGGTCGAAGAATTCTTCGCCAAAGGTCAAAAAGGGTCTTCAGCGATGCCACATAAACGTAACCCGATTGGTTCAGAGAACATGACCGGCCTGGCCCGTGTCATTCGCGGTCATATGGTGACGGCGTATGAGAACGTCCCGCTCTGGCATGAACGTGACATCTCGCACTCTTCAGCCGAACGAATCATTCTTCCGGATGCGACGAGC
Organism: Exiguobacterium sp. E4787; assembly: GCF_018618375.1. NCBI lineage: Bacteria > Bacillati > Bacillota > Bacilli > Caryophanales > Exiguobacterium > Exiguobacterium sp. E4787. The sequence continues at coordinate 3,407 of NZ_JACSLY010000004.1, forward strand.
CTTCTCAACTACATGTTGAACCGCTTTGGCAATATCGTGAAGAACTTGACAGTCTTCCCAGACAACATGCGGCGCAATATGGACCGGACGTTTGGCATTATCTTCTCCCAACGCATCTTGCTCGCGTTGATTGAAAAAGGATGGTCGCGCGAAGCCGCTTATGATGCCGTTCAACCGAAGGCGATGCAAGCGTGGGAAGAAGAGACGATGTTCCGCACCTTGATTGAACAAGACGCCGAGATGGGCGCACTCTTCACGAGTGACGAGCTCGACGACCTATTCGACCCGAGCCATCACGTGCGCCGTGTCGATGTTATTTTTGAACGCTGTGGTTTGTGATCGTTGAGGGGCTTCATGCCCCTCTCACTTTTAAGGGGGACGATACAGATGGAAGCAATTTACGAAGGTAAAGCGAAAGCGTTATTTGAGACTGAAGAACAGGGTGTGCTCCGCGTTTATTATAAAGACGACGCGACAGCATTTAACGGGGAGAAGAAAGAATCAATCGCCGGCAAAGGCGTGTTGAACAATGCCATCACGACGCGCTTGTTCGAACTCATGCACGATAACAAGATTCCGACGCATTTCATTAAGCGGCTATCGGATCGCGAGCAGCTCGTGCGCCGTGTCGACATCATTCCGCTCGAGGTCGTCGTTCGCAACGTCGCCGCCGGAAGCCTTGCCAAACGACTAGGTTGGGAAGAAGGGACACCACTCCTGTCACCAATCGTCGAGTTTTACTATAAAGATGACGCACTCGGAGATCCACTCTTAACGGAGGATCATATCCGTTTACTGCAAGTTGCCACACATAAAGAAGTCGAAACATTGCGACAACTTGGTCTGTGGGTCAACGATGTGTTGCTCGATTTCTTCAATGAACATGGTATCGATTTAATCGATTTCAAACTTGAGTTCGGTAAAGTCGACGGCACGGTCATCCTTGCCGACGAGATTTCACCAGACACATGCCGGCTTTGGGACAAAGAGACGAAACAAAAGCTCGATAAAGACGTTTTCCGCAGGGACCTTGGATCTCTGACAGACACATACAGCCAACTGTTAACACGCATAGGGGGAATGGACCGATGAAAAAAGTAAACGTGTACGTGACATTACGTGAAAGTGTACTGGATCCACAAGGCGTCGCCGTAAAAGGTGGACTCGAACATCTCGGTTTTACAGGGGTAGAGTCGGTACGCATCGGGAAAGTCATCGAGCTTCAAGTGGCAGATGAGACGACCGAAGCGATGGTGCGTGACATGTGTGAGAAGTTGCTCGTCAACACGGTCATCGAGAACTATCGAATCGAGATGGGGGTACTCGCATGAAATTTGCTGTCATCGTCTTCCCCGGATCGAACTGTGACCTCGACATGTATCACGCTGTAAAAGATGTCCTCGGCGAAGAAGCGGACTATGTGTTCCATACGGAAACGTCGCTTGACGGTTACGACGGTGTGCTCCTGCCAGGCGGATTCTCATATGGGGATTACTTGCGCTGTGGCGCCATCGCCCAGTTCTCACCAATTATGAGTGAAGTCAAACGGTTCGCCGAAGAAGGGCGTCCGGTACTCGGCGTCTGCAACGGTTTCCAAGTGCTCGTCGAAGCCGGGCTTCTCCCGGGTGTGTTGATGCGCAATCGTGACTTGAAGTTCATGTGCAAGACGGTCGAATTGAAAGTCGAGACGAACGAGACGATGTTCACGAACGATTATGCGCTCGGGGAGACGATTCAAGTCCCGATTGCCCACGGGGAAGGCAACTACTACTGTGACGAGGCGACACTTGAGACGCTCCGGACGAACGGACAGATCGCCTTCACGTATACCGACAATCCGAACGGATCGGTCGCGAATATCGCAGGAATCACGAACGTACAAGGCAACGTACTCGGAATGATGCCACACCCGGAACGAGCGGTCGAAGCACTCTTAGGCGGGGAAGACGGCAAACGATTATTCACTTCAATGGTGAAATGGGGGACTCGACATGCTACTTACAACTGAACCGACAGCAACACACATCCGTGAAGAGCGACTTTACGCCACGATGGGCTTGACCGATGAGGAATACGCGCTCGTCGTGTCACTGCTCGGTCGTGAGCCGAATTACACAGAGATCGGGTTATTCTCGGTCATGTGGTCTGAACACTGTTCGTACAAAAACTCGAAGCCTGTCCTCCGGAAATTCCCGACCACTGGGAAACACGTCCTTCAAGGACCCGGGGAAGGTGCTGGCATCGTCGACATCGGCGATGGCCAGGCCGTCGCATTCAAAATCGAGAGCCATAACCATCCGTCGGCGATTGAGCCGTACCAAGGTGCGGCCACAGGGGTCGGCGGGATTATCCGCGACATCTTCTCGATGGGCGCGCGACCGGTCGCACTCCTCAACTCGCTCCGTTTCGGAGATTTGAACGAATCACGTGTGAAACATCTTTTCGGCCACGTCGTCTCCGGCATCGCCGGTTACGGCAACTGTGTCGGCATCCCGACGGTCGGTGGGGAAGTCGCGTTCGACCCGGCCTATGCCGGCAACCCGCTCGTCAACGCGATGTGCGTCGGACTCATTCGCCATGAAGACATTCAAAAAGGGATTGCCGAAGGTGTCGGCAACTCGGTCATGTACGTCGGCGCGACGACAGGACGCGACGGCATTCACGGGGCGACGTTCGCCTCGGAAGAACTCGGTGAGGATGCGGACGAGAAACGCCCGGCCGTCCAAGTCGGTGACCCATTCATGGAGAAGCTGTTGATTGAGGCGTGTTTGGAAGTCATTAAGCACCCGGCCCTCGTCGGGATCCAAGACATGGGAGCGGCCGGTCTCACGTCGTCTTCAGCCGAGATGGCATCGAAGGCAGGCATGGGCATCGAGATGAACCTCGACCTCGTCCCACAACGCGAGGCTGACATGACGCCATACGAGATGATGTTGTCCGAGTCACAAGAGCGGATGCTTCTCGTCGTCAAGGCAGGGCATGAAGATGAAATCGAAGCAATCGTCACGAAGTGGGGACTTCATGCGATCAAAGTCGGTGTCGTCATCGAAGACAAAGTGCTCCGTCTTCTTCATCACGGGGAAGTCGCAGCCGAAGTACCGGTCGACGCGCTCGCAGAAGACGCACCGGTCTACCATAAGCCGTCGAAAGTACCGGCATATTATGAGACGTTCCAAACGATGGCACCGGTCCAACCGGTCGTCACGGACGTACTCACGACATGGAAAGACGTGCTCGCCATGCCGACGATTGCCTCGAAACGTTGGGTGTATGAGCAATACGACCATATGGTCCAAACGTCAACTGTCGTCGCGCCAGGAAGTGATGCGGCCGTCATCCGGATTCGCGACACAGACAAAGCACTCGCGATGACGACGGACTGCAACGCCAAATACGTGTACCTCGACCCACGTGTCGGTGGTGCGATTGCGGTCGCAGAGGCAGCGCGCAACATCGTTGCCAGCGGCGCCACACCGCTCGCCCTCACGGACTGCTTGAACTTCGGTAGCCCGGACAAGCCAGAAGGGTTTTGGCAGCTCGATCAAGCTGTCGAAGGGATGGCAGAAGCGTGCCGTGCCCTCGACACACCGGTCATCGGTGGGAACGTTTCGCTTTACAATGAGTCGAACGGGACGGCGATTTATCCGACGCCGGTCGTCGGCATGGTCGGCTTGATTGACAAACCGGAACATATCACGACGTCGTTCGCGAAAGCAGCAGGCGACATCATCTTCTTGCTCGGAGAGACGAAACCTGAGTTCGGTGGCAGTGCGCTTCAAATGCTGCAAGACGGTAAAGTGAGCGGACAGGCGCCGATGCTTGACCTCGAGACAGAGAGCCGTCAGCAACAAGTATTGCTTACGGCGATTCGGGAAGGTCTTGTCACAGCGGCCCACGACGTATCGGAAGGCGGACTCGCCGCGGCACTCCCTGAGCTCGTGTTCGGCACGGGCTTCGGCGCAGATGTCACAGTCGACGCAGATCTCGTGACGACACTTTTCAGCGAATCACAGTCACGGTTCCTCGTCACAGTCGCGCCACATCAGGCTGATGCGTTCGCGAAGTTGACGAAGGCGACACGCATCGGACAGGTGACAGACACGCCACAATTGACGGTCCGTGCGAGCGACCGCCTCATCGAAATGGATGTCACGGAACTTGAACGGGTATGGGAAGGAGCTATTCCATGTTATATGACATCCGAGGCATGAACGAGGAGTGCGGGGTATTCGGGGTTTTTAATCACCACGAAGCGTCACACCTCGCCTACTACGGCCTCCACAGCCTGCAACACCGGGGACAAGAAGGGACAGGCATCGTCACGGCTGACGGCGAGCGCTTGCACGCCAAACGCGGGCTTGGCCTTGTCGCTGAAGTGTTCGACGAACCGTCGCTCGACGCATTGACCGGGCATCACGCCATCGGTCATGTCCGTTATTCGACGGCAGGCGGCAACACGCTCGAGAACGTCCAACCGCTCCACTTCAAGTCGCTTACGGGCGACTTGGCGATGGCGCATAACGGTAACCTCGTCAACGCCAACGAGTTGAAACATATGCTCGAAGCGGAAGGTGCGATTTTTCAGACGACGTCCGATACGGAAGTCGTCGCCCACTTGATTAAACGAAGCCGCGGCAACTCGATGAAAGAGCGGATTGCAGATAGCTTGGCCCGTCTCGTCGGCGCATTCGCCTTCCTCTTCTTGACGGAAGACGCGCTCTACGTCGGCGTCGACGTTCACGGCTTGCGCCCGCTCTCGCTCGGCCAGACCGAGGACGGAGCCTACGTATTCGCCTCAGAGACATGTGCGTTTGACGTCGTGGGGGCGACGTACGTACGCGATGTCGAGCCAGGGGAACTCCTCATGATCACGCAAGACGGGATCGTGTCGGAGCGGTACAGCGAGGCATCGGTCCGCGCGATGTGTTCAATGGAATACATCTACTTCTCGCGGCCGGACTCGATTATCGATGGCGTCAACGTGCACACCGCCCGTAAGGCGATGGGGAAGAAGATGTTCGACGAGGCACCAGTCGAAGCGGACGTCGTCACCGGCGTACCGGACTCGAGCATTTCGGCGGCCATCGGTTACGCCGAGGCGAGCGGGATTCCGTACGAGATGGGACTCATTAAAAACCGCTATGTTGGCCGGACGTTCATTCAGCCGTCGCAAGAACTACGGGAGCGCGGTGTCAAGATGAAGCTGTCGGCGCTTCGAGGCGTCGTGAACGGAAAACGGGTCATCATGGTCGACGATTCGATCGTCCGCGGTACGACGAGCAGACGCATCGTCAAGTTGCTCCGTGAAGCCGGGGCGACCGAGGTGCATGTTCGCATCACGTCACCACCAATCAAGCATCCGTGCTATTACGGCATCGATACATCATCAAAGGAAGAGTTGATTGCGGCCACCAAATCCATCGAAGAGATTAAAGAAGAGATTGGGGCCGATTCACTGGCGTTCCTCACATTGGACGGAACGGTCGAAGCGATCGACCGACCGTTCGAAGGGAACTTGCGCGGGCAGTGTGCCGCTTGCTTCACCGGACTTTATCCAACTGAACTGGCGGAACTTGTAACAGAGACAAAAGCTTGAGGGGGACTGACGATGAGTTTAAGATATGAACAAGCGGGTGTGAATTTAGAAGCAGGCTATGAAGCAGTATCACGCATGAAGCGTCACGTTGCACGGACGATGCGTCCAGAAGTGATGACCGGGCTCGGTAGTTTCGGGGCGATGATCGACCTCGGCTCGATGCAGTTGAAACATCCGATTCTCGTCAGCGGAACGGATGGGGTCGGCACGAAACTCAAACTCGCGTTCGCGCTCGACCAACATGATACGATTGGAATTGACTGTGTGGCGATGTGTGTCAACGACTGTCTCGTCCACGGGGCCGAACCGCTTTATTTCTTAGACTATATCGCGACCGGCAAGGCAGAACCGGCCAAACTCGAGCGCATCGTCGCAGGGGTCGCCGAAGGTTGCGTCCAAGCGGGCTGTGCCCTCGTCGGAGGCGAGACGGCCGAGATGCCGGGGATGTATCCGGACGGCGAGTACGATATCGCTGGATTCGCCGTCGGTGTCGTCGAGAAGGAAGCACTGATCGATGGACGGACAATCGAAGCGGGGGACATCGTCCTAGGTTTAGCATCATCAGGTGTCCATTCGAACGGATTCTCGCTCGTCCGCCATATCGTCGAGTCGCAAGGGCTCGCCTACACTGATGAGATCGCCATGCTCGATACGACGCTCGGGAACGCCCTTTTGTTGCCGACACGCATCTATTCCGAGGCGACGAAAGCGGCCATCGCGACGGGGCGTGTCCAAGGCATGGCCCACATCACGGGCGGCGGTTTTTACGAGAACGTGCCACGCATGTTGCCGGAAGGTCTCGGTGTCACGTTCGACGCATCGAATTGGCCGAGTCTGCCCGTGTTCGACTGGCTCGAGCAAGTCGGGCACGTCTCGAAACAAGAGATGTTCAACGTATTCAATATGGGCATCGGCTTCATGATCACGGTCCGGCCTGAAGATGTCGAAGCCGTCGAAGCCGCACTCGAACGCGCTGGAGAGACGTCGCACCGCATCGGGAAAGTTGATGCCAAACCGGGCGTCCGCATCATGGGGGTCGACCAGTGAAAAAATTTGCCATCTTCGCCTCCGGGTCCGGTAGCAACGCCGAAGCGATTTGGCAAGCCATTGACCGAGGCGACTTGTCAGGGGAATGCGTCCTGCTCGTCACGGACAAACCAGAAGCGAAAGTACTCGAGCGGGCCGATCGGTTCAACATCCCGACCTTCTCGTTCGAACCGAAGACGTACGCCTCAAAAGCGGAATTCGAACAAGAAATACTCGTCCTACTACAGGCACTCGGCGCCGACTATATTGTCTTGGCCGGGTATATGCGGTTGATTGGGGACGTGCTGCTTACCGCGTATCCAAAGCAAATCATCAACATCCATCCGTCGCTCTTACCAGCGTTCCCTGGAAAAGACGCCATCGGTCAGGCGCTCGCGGCGAATGTGCCGACGAGCGGGGTCACGGTTCATTACGTAGATGCCGGGATGGACACGGGACCAATCATCGCCCAACAAGACGTCGCCATCGCAGGCTGTGATGCGGCCGAAGCGGCAAGACGCATCCAAGCGGTCGAGCATCAGCTCTATCCGCGCGTACTACAACAAGTGTTTATCCAACAGGAGGTTTTCAAGTGAGAGCATTACTGAGTGTGTCAGATAAAACAGGAATCGTCGAGCTCGCGCAGGCGTTGCATGAAGCGGGCATCGAACTCATTTCGACAGGTGGGACGGAAGCAGCGCTCATCGCGGCCGGCCTTCCGGTAAAAAACATCTCAGCAGTGACGTCGTTCCCAGAGATGCTCGACGGACGTGTGAAGACGCTCCATCCGCTCGTTCACGGTGGTCTGCTCGGACGCCGCGATTTGGACTCGCACGTCGAACAGATGAGAGACCACGACATCGAGCCAATCGACTATGTCGTCGTCAATTTATACCCGTTCAAAGAGACGATTGCGAAAGAGAACGCGACGTATGAAGAAGCGATTGAAAATATCGATATCGGTGGACCGAGTATGCTTCGTTCGGCCGCGAAAAACCATGCCAGCGTGACGGTCGTCGTTGACCCGGCCGACTATGGTCATGTGGCCGAAGCGGTTCGTGACGGCGGGACGACGTTCGAAACACGTCAACGTCTTGCGACAAAAGCGTTCCGTCACACGGCGGCGTATGACGCCTTGATTGCCGACTATTTAGGGCAGCAGATCGGTGAGACGTTCCCGGAACAGCTCACGGTCACGTATGAGAAAGTACAAGACCTTCGTTACGGGGAAAACCCGCACCAGCAGGCAGCGTTTTATAAGACGCCGCTCTATCACGGGATGACGCTCGCGAACGCGAAACAACTGCACGGCAAAGAACTCTCATATAACAATATCCAAGATACGAATGCGGCGCTCGAGGCGCTCAGCGAATTGACGGAGCCGGCAGCGGTCGTCGTCAAACATATGAACCCGTGCGGTGTCGCTGTCGGAGAAACGATCAGCCAGGCGTTCTCAAGAGCGCATGCGGCCGATCCGGTCTCGATTTTTGGGGGTATCGTCGCCTTAAACCGTGAAGTCGATGTGGAAACGGCAGAGGCGCTCCGCAACATTTTCCTAGAAATCATCATTGCACCATCCTTTAGTGAGGCAGCACTTGACCGATTGAAAGAGAAAAAGAATCTTCGGTTATTGACGCTCGACATGGGCCAGATGACAGGGATGCGGTTGACAGCCGTCGCGGGCGGTCTGCTCGTGCAAGACGGGGACGACGTCACACTCGATGATGCGTCATGCCAAATCGTGACGGACCGTCGTCCGACGGCGTCTGAATGGGAAGACTTGAAGCTTGCGTGGCGTGTCGTGAAACACGTGAAATCAAACGCCATCGTCGTAGCCAAAGACGAGACGACAATCGGCATCGGTGCGGGACAGATGAACCGCGTCGGCGCGGCGAAAATCGCTTTCGAACAAGCAGGGGAACGTGCTCAAGGGGCCGCTCTCGGTAGCGATGCGTTCTTCCCGATGGGCGATACGGTCGAGGCTGCGGCTGCGGCTGGGATCACGGCCATCATTCAACCGGGCGGGTCGATTCGTGACGAAGAGTCGATCGAAGCGGCGAACCGTCACGGCATCACGATGGTGTTCACGTCGGTTCGACACTTCAAACATTGAGAGGAGCGATAAGATGAACGTACTCGTCATAGGACGTGGCGGCCGTGAACACGCGCTCGCCTGGAAACTGGGACAAGATGGACATGAGGTGTTCGTCGCCCCGGGTAATCTCAATATGGACGGTGTGACGTGCGTGCCGATTGAAGAGACGGATGTCTTGGCCCTCGTTGGGTTTGCGAAGCGCGAAGGAATCGACTGGACGATTGTCGGCCCCGAATCGGCCCTGATGGCCGGTGTCGTCGATACGTTCCAAGCAGAAGGTCAACACATCTTCGGACCGACGAAAGCGGCAGCGCTCCTCGAGGGTAGTAAAGCCTTCGCCAAAGAAGTGATGCGCGAAGCAAATATCCCGACCGCAGGGTACGACACGTTCACCGACGCCGAGTCAGCGCTACGTCATATCGATCAGTCGGAAGCGCCGCTCGTCGTCAAAGCGGACGGGCTCGCTGCCGGGAAAGGCGTGACCGTCGCGTTCACACTCGAAGAGGCGCGAGAGGCGATTCACGACATCTTCGGCACCGATAAGTTCGGGGATCAGTCCCGTGTCGTCATCGAAGAGTTTTTAGACGGGGAAGAGTTCTCGCTCATGGCGTTTGTCTCAGGCGAGCACGTCATTCCGATGATCACGTCACAAGATCACAAGCGTGCGTTTGACGGCGACAAAGGGCCGAATACGGGTGGCATGGGCGCGTACAGTCCGATGCCTCATCTCGACAATGCCGTGTACGCGGAAGCGGTCGAGCGCGTGCTCTTCCCGCTCGCGCGGACGATGGTCGAACGAGGAACTCCGTTCGAAGGGTTCTTGTATGCAGGCTTGATCTTGACGGCGGATGGCCCGAAAGTAATCGAGTTCAACGCTCGGTTCGGCGATCCCGAGACCGAGGTCATTCTCCCGAACTTGGCATCTCCTCTCCTCGACGTCATCGAGGCGGTCGTGGACCAAAAACCGTATCCGATTGAATGGGTGGAAGGCTATACGATTGGAGTCGTCGTCGCGGCAGAAGGCTATCCTGATCGAGCGACGACCGGACAGGTACTATCAGGCTTCGGTGACTTACGAGACGATGTGCTCGTATTCCATGCGGGCACGACCCGTGACGGGGCGGACATCGTCGGCAATGGGGGGCGTTTGTTCGTGCTCACGTCGACAAAACCGACCTTGCTCGAAGCAAAACATGCCGTCTATACGGCACTCGAACAACTTGATTTGCCAAAGACGTTCTACCGTCGAGACATCGGGGGACGGGCGTTGGCACATATTTTTTAAAGGATGGGTCAACCCGTCCTTTTTTTCATGCGAAAAGAAGGGAATTCACACTTCCTGCTCTACAATAATGGAGTAGATTGAAGGAAGAAGGTGGTCGACGTGCGCATTCGGACGAAACTCATGATTGCGGTGGCCGTGAATATAGTCGTGTTTGTCGGAGTCATCTTTTTTGGGGTCCGCCCTTATTTTATCGAAAAAAGCATGGAACAAGACCGGCAGACGGTCGAGAGTCACGTCGCGAGCGTGTCAGAGACGCTTGCCAATCGGAAGCATACGCTCGAGCGCACACTCGTCGACTGGGCTGTCTGGAATGACACGTATACGTTCGTGCAGCGACGGAACGCCTCCTATGTTCAAAGTAACATTAGTGAGGAATCGCTTGAAAACTTGAGCGTAAACGCCATCGTCTATTTGGACCAGAACGGAGAAACTTTCTACTCGTCGTTCCGTTCAGCGGGCACGACGTTGTCAAAATCCGATCAACAAACGCTCATCAAGGCGGTCACTTCTCGATTGAGTAATCAGGAAGGTACGCAAAACGGCATATATGCGAGTGATTTCGGTCCGACGCTGTACGTAAGCCACCCGATTTTACGAAGTGATAGTAGTGGTCCAAGTCAAGGTACGCTCGTCATGTTCGAGTTCGTGGATTCGGCATTTCTGGCGGACATGAGCACTCAGACGAAAATTCCATTGACGATTCAACCTGCGCGTCAAAATCAGACGGTCATCACGGATGGCGATGCGGGGACCAACGTTGTGATTCCACTTGGCACGGTGTTTCAACAGTCCGATTTCGAAGTCAAATTCACCGTCGAACAAACACATTATGAAAATACGGTGGCGATGTTGCGACTCGGGATGATCGCCCTCGTCGTCCTTGGGCTCGGCCTGTTCTTTTCGTTGCTATGGACGATTCACCGGGTCGTGATTCGGCGACTCATGGAAATCGTCAGTGAGTTGAAAGTGATCACGCTCGAACGGGATAGTCGGCTCCGGCTCAGTCGTGATGCGAACAGCCACGATGAGATTGAACAGATGGCAACGAGCATGAATGAAGTGCTCGCGGCACTCGAAGACACACGTGCCGAAGTGATTGATCGGGCGTTCCGTGACGCGTTGACGGTGCTCCCGAACCGGCTCGCGCTTGAGGACTACTTCTCGAACATACGCGGCAAACAAGACCAAATCGGCGTGCTCGGTTTGGACTTGGACGATTTCCGGCGCGTCAACGACCAGTATGGACACCGGACAGGCGACGCCGTCCTGATTTATATCGCTTCCCGACTTAACTTTTATAAAGAAGACGGATTTGTCGCCCGAATCGGTGCCGATGAATTCATGTTCGTCCACCCAAGCTGGACGCTCGAACAATTGCAGCCGGTCGCCCGGCGTTTGATCAAAGACTTGAAGGATTGGGCTGAAGTCAACGGGGTGAAGGGGATGGCGGCGACAATCGGTATCGATGTGTTCACTTGTGCCGAACCGCACCATACGTACGAGATGATGATGGGGCGGCTCGATGTCGTCATTCATGAGGCAAAACTTTCAGGAAAGAATCGAGTGCTCACGTTCCAAGAAATTGAGGATGGAAGCCACTACTTACAGACGCTCGAGATGGAGCGTGACTTGCGCCATGCTCTCGAACATGATGAATTCGAACTATATTATCAACCAATCGTGTCGCCGCGACCGTTTACCGTACGTGGCGTGGAGGCGCTCGTTCGTTGGAATCATCCGACGAAAGGTCAAATCTCACCTGGACTGTTCATACCTGTCGCCGAACAGCTCGGTCTCATCTCTGATTTGGGTCGTTGGGTGCTCGAACAAGCGGTCATAGAGATGAAAGACCACGTGGAACGACATCACTTGTTCCTATCGATTAACGTGTCGAAGCGCCAAATCGCCGACGGATCGTTTTTAGCTTCATTAGAACGAGTGTTGATGAGTTCGAGGTTTGACCCTCACCGTCTCCATGTGGAAATCACCGAGAGCGAGGTCGGCGGCAATTTATATGAGCTTCAGCAGTTCATTCAATCGCTCAAGGCCATCGGCGTCAAAATCTCGCTCGATGACTTCGGGGTCGGCACGTCGTCGCTGTCGTTTTTACAGTCGCTCCAACTCGACTTGATTAAAATCGACCAGAATTTCGTCAAAGGGATTCCAGAGAACACGTTTGACCGGGCGTTGCTCGAAGGATTATATCAGACGTTCCACACGCTCGGGCTCGATATCGTCACCGAAGGAGTCGAACGTCCAGAACAGCTTGCCTTCGTGCTCGAACATAGCAGCTCCCTCATTCAAGGCTATCATTACAGCAAGCCCGTTCCGCTCGCTCAACTCGAGCATTATTTGAAAAAGACGGTCACGATGTATGAATGGTGAAGGCGTCTCCCGCGGGAGACGTCTTTATTTGTGTGAATTTCATGTGAATTCCGTTACAATGGGCAACATAGCTTGCGAGCCTTTCAGAGAAAAGGTAAACTTGAATCAGAAGAAAGAAAACGCTTACAAAATTATTTTCTAATAATAATGGCGAGGCGATTAAGGGAGGATTGGGTTCGATGCCACCAAAACGATCGGCGCGGGCACCGTGGTCTAAAGCGATGATTCGGTCACAATTAGAAGTCGTGAGCCAAGTCAGACCACCTTCGCTCGTATTGACGAATGCCACATACTTAAACATGTACGTGAAGCAGTGGAAACAAGCAAACATATGGATTGAGCATGACCGAATCGTCTATGTCGGGCCAGATGTACCGAAAGCCGCCGTCGAGACGGTGGATATGTCAGGGAAATACATCGTGCCGGGCTATATCGAGCCGCACGCGCATCCATTCCAACTATATAATCCGGCGACGCTGTCGAAGTATGCAGGTGAGCGGGGGACGACAACGCTCGTGAATGACAACATGCTTCTTTTTTTACAAAATAAGGAGCAAGCGTTTGCGCAACTGGAAGCGATGCAACAGCTTCCGACGAGCACGTACTGGTGGGCGCGTCTCGATACGCAGACCGAACTTGACCGTGATAGCGTCCTCGTCGACTCCGAGCGGATTCACGCTTGGTTCAATCACCCGGACGTCATCATGGCCGGAGAATTGACGGCCTGGCCGCGAACGTTAAAAGGTGATGACGAGATGCTTCAGTGGATGCTCGATGCGGAGACGTGCGGGCTCCCGGTCGAAGGACACTTCCCAGGTGCCTCGGCGAAGACGTTGACGAAGATGGCGCTGATGGGTGTTCACAGCGACCATGAAGCGATGACGGCCGAAGAAGCGCTCTGCCGGCTTGAACACGGTTATACGACGACGCTCCGTCATTCCTCAATCCGTCCCGACCTACCGGGCATCATCCGTGGTCTGCTCGACGCAGGACTCGAGGCGTTCGATCATCTTATGGTCACGACAGACGGTTCGACGCCAGGCTTTTATCAAGACGGGCTCCAAGACGCACTCGTAAAAATCATGATTGAGGCCGGATTGCCTCCGGTTGAAGCGTACCGCATCGTCTCGTTGAACGTGGCGCGCCACTTCGGGCTCGATCACGTCCTCGGTTCGATTGCGCCGGGACGCATCGCCCATCTCAATATTCTTGATGCGATTGATGAGCCACGGCCGACCGCTGTCATTGCTAAAGGGCAATGGATTTATCGGGACGGGACGTCCGAATTTCCGAACGAGCTCGTCGATGCGGCGCTTGCCTTGATGCCGTCAACGAACGTCGACATCGAACTGACGCCGAACGATCTGTCGTTCAGCATGCCTGTCGGGCTCGACATGGTCAACTCGGTCATCATGAAACTGTTCAAAATCACACACGACACCGGTCAAGACGAATTGCCGCGTGACGGGGACGAGTCGTTCCTCATGTTGCTTGATAAAGAAGGGAAGTGGCGCCTCAACACGGTGCTGAAAGGATTTGCCAACGACTTCGGTGGGCTTGTCAGCTCGTATTCAATTAGCGGCGACTATTTAATTCTCGGAAAATGTAAACGCGACATGATGACGGCGTTCGAGCGGATGAAAGAACTTGGCGGCGGCATCGTCCTCGTCGACCGCGGTGAAATCGTCGCAGAAATCCCGCTCCCGCTCTGTGGCATGACGTCGAAGGAACCGGTCGAACAACTGATTGTCCAAGAAGAAGTGTTGCGGGCTGAGCTCCTCGCACGCGGGTACAAGTTCGAAGATCCGATATACACGCTCCTGTTCTTGGCATCGACGCACTTGCCGTACGTCCGGGCCACGCCACTCGGAATTTACGAAGTGATGAAGAAACAAATACTATTTCCGGCAATTTTACGATGAACAGTTGAGTCCGAGCCGGTCGTGCTTTAGAATGATAAAGAAGTACGATGAGAGAGGATGCTTGCGGATGCAACTCGATAAATTACGAGGACGAGAGCTCGATCAGCTGTTTGAGGCGATTTTGAAGCTCGATACACTCGAAGACTGTTATCAACTATTTGAAGATTTAGCGACCGTGAACGAAGTACAGGCGCTCGCCCAACGGCTTGAAGTGGCCCGCCAAATTCGCGAAGGTAGCACATATCATAAAATTGAAGAAGCGACAGGCGCTTCGACAGCCACCATTTCCCGCGTCAAGCGTTGCTTGAACTACGGGTCTGGCGGTTATGATCTTGCCCTTGAACGTCTACAACAATCAGAAGGTGACTCGTAAGAGTCATCTTGTTTTTGATGGGAGAGGAGGGGCGAGATGCAAGACAAGTTTATGAAACGAAATGTACAGCTGTTCTTTCGAAACCTGACACCGGTCCAGACGCTCGTACTCATCTATAGTGCGGCGGTCGTGTTGTCGATCATTCTGCTCGCCTTACCGATTGCGCGACAGCCGGGTGTCACGATCACGTTCACCGATCTCGTCTTCTTCGCGGTCAGCTGTGTAAGCGTCACCGGCTTGACGCCAATCGTCGTGACGGAGACGTTTTCGACGTTCGGGCTGTTCATCATCCTGTTCATCGTTCAAGTGAGCGGGGTCGGTCTGATCAGTTTGCACGTCATCATGTGGATTTTGCTCGGAAAGCGCATCGGTTTTCGCGAGCGGCAGCTGATTTTACGGGACCAGAACCAGACGTCGATGTCTGGAATCGTGAAGTATATTGCGGAAATCGTCATCACCGTTATCACGATTGAAGCGATTGGGGCAATCATACTCGGAATCCATTACTTAAATTACTTTGATACGGCCAGAGAGGCGTTCCTGCAAGGGCTGTTCGGTTCAATCAGTGCGACGACGAACGCCGGGTTCGATATCACCGGCAGCTCGCTCGCGCCGTTTCGGGAAGACCCGTTCGTCATCTTTACGCAAATCGCGCTCATGACCGGTGGCGCCATCGGGTTCCCGGTCCTCGTCGAGATTCGCACCTACTTGACGAACCGAATTATGCGGAAACGTGAAAATTTCCCGCGCCGTTTCTCGTTGTTCACGAAATTGACGGTATCCACGTTCTTCGGATTGATTGCGGTCGGGACCGTCGGCTTGTTTCTATTTGAATACAATAACGCGTTCAAAGACTTACCGCTCTGGCTGGCGCTCTCGGATTCGTTGTTCCAGTCCGTGACGACGCGAAACGGAGGCTTGACGACGGTCGACGTCAACCTCTTCTCGGAAGGCAGTATGTTATTGTTATCGATTCTGATGTTCATCGGGGCGTCCCCGTCCTCGGTCGGCGGGGGGATTCGGACGACGACGTTCGCCGTCGCCGTGCTCGGGGTCGTCGCGTTCATTCGCGGGGACTCGTCCATCAAAATTTTCGGGCGTGAGATTGTGCTCGAGGATATTTGGAAAGCGTTTGTCATCATCACGGTGTCACTCGCTGTCCTGCTCACGGGGGTCATGGTGCTCACCTTCTTTGAAGACGCATCGCTTACCCGCATCTTGTTCGAGGCGTGCTCAGCGTTCGGAACGACCGGCTTGTCGGTCGGTCTGTCGGCAGAGTTCAGTAACGTCGGAAAATGGGTGCTCACGATTTTAATGTTCATCGGTCGAATCGGTGTCATCGCCTTCATTTTGATTTTGCAGCGGAGACAGCCGAAACGGATGTACAATTATCCGAAAGAATCAATCATCTTAGGCTAAGGAGCTCAGATCATGAAGGCTTTTTGGATCAATTTTGGTTACGTGTTCGCCGTCCCGGTCTTACCGTTCATCGCGGTCGTAAACGGAACGGCGCTCTGCTCGCCGGATTCACCGTTACTCGAGATTCCAGTGCTCGGCTTCTTTTTGGCCAATCCGCTCTGGTTCATCCCAGTTTACGGACTGTTCGCACTCGTCGTCGCCAAATGGATGACGGCCCGCGAACAAAAGACGCACGCTAGACGTGCTTGAGACTTGCCTCGGCAAGTCTTTTTTTGTTCAACAGATGCAAGCGACAGGAAAAATCGCTACACTAGAGAAGGTATCGAATGGGAGGGAAGCCGAATGGATTTTCAATCGTGGCGCCACGTCTTTAAACTTGATCCGAATAAACCGCTCGATGATTCGGCGCTCGCGGCGCTCATCCGTTCGGGCACGGACGCTTTCCTCATCGGCGGGACGGACGGGGTCGACGCGGAGAACACGTTCGCGCTCTACACTCGTCTCGAAGGATGTGGTATCCCGCTCGCGCTTGAGATGAGCCATCCCGAGCAAGTGATTCGAGGCTTCGACCACTATTTCATTCCGACCGTCTTGAACGCGGGCACCGTGGACTGGGTCATCGGTCATCAAACGAGGGCGTTCGAACGATACGGACACTTGTTTCATGCGGATGTGACCGGACAAGGGTATATCGTTTTGAATCCAGATGCGAAAGTGGCCCATGTGACCGAGGCGAAGACCGATTTGTCCATCGAGACAGCCATCGCTTATGCGGAAGCGGGACATCGCTTGTTCCACCTGCCTTCCTTGTATGTGGAGTATAGCGGCACGTTCGGATCGGTCGAGCTCGTCCAAGAAGTGCGGCTAGCGGTGCCGGACGCCCATCTGTTTTATGGGGGCGGCATCACCGGATACGAGTCAGCCCGGGTGATGGCTGAACACGTCGATACAATCGTCGTGGGCAATGTGATTTATGACAATTTCGAAGGAGCGCTTGCGACTGTCGCGGCACTCCGATAAAATAAGAACAAATGTTTGGATAGGGAAAGGAAACGATTATGTATAACTTGAGTGAAGAATTAGTCAAAGGCATGAACCCTCCGCAAGCGGAGGCGGTCAAATATACGGACGGCCCGTTGCTCATCATGGCCGGAGCAGGGTCTGGGAAAACACGTGTCTTGACGCATCGCGTCGCCTACTTGATGGCGTCGAAACAAATCGCGCCGTGGAACATTCTCGCCATTACGTTCACGAACAAAGCGGCCCGCGAGATGAAAGACCGGATCGCCCGCCTCGTCGGTGGCGTCGCGGACGATATTTGGATTTCGACGTTCCACTCGATGTGCGTCCGGATTTTACGGCGCGACATCGACCGCATCCGTTATGACCGGAACTTCTCGATTCTCGACTCGTCCGATCAGTTGACGGCCATCAAACAAGTGCTTAAAGAGTTGAACCTTGACCCGAAAAAATATGAGCCGCGGACGCTCCTCGGTATGATCTCGAACCATAAGAACGAGCTCCGCACGCCACAAGACGCGGCCGCACTCGTCAGCAACAACCCGTACGAGAAAGTCATCTCGGACGTCTACACGGCGTATGAGAAGAAATTAAAGCAAAACAACGTGCTCGACTTTGACGACTTGATCATGAAGGCGATTCAGTTGTTCCAAGAAGCGCCGGACGTGCTCGCGTTTTATCAGAAGAAATTCCAATACATCCACGTCGACGAGTATCAAGATACGAACCGGGCCCAATACACGCTCGTCAAGTTGCTCGCGCAGGCACATGAGAACTTGTGTGTCGTCGGTGACTCGGATCAGTCGATTTATCGCTGGCGCGGTGCCGATATCGCCAACATCTTGACGTTCGAGAAGGATTACCCGAGCGCGCATGTCATCTTGCTCGAACAAAACTATCGGTCGACGAAGCGGATTTTGGAAGCGGCGAACGGTGTCATTCAAAACAACTCGGGTCGAAAAGACAAGCAGCTTTGGACCGAGAACGTCGAAGGCGAGAAACTCCTCTTGCATGTCGCCTCGGATGACCGGGATGAAGCGTTCTTCATCATCAATCAGATGAAGGAGCTCCGCCAAGAAGGTATCGATTACGGCGAGATGGCCGTCCTGTACCGGACGAACGCCCAATCGCGTGGACTCGAGGAAATGCTCCTCAAGTCGAACATCCCGTATAAGATGGTCGGCGGGACGAAGTTCTATGAACGAAAAGAAATCAAGGATATCTTGGCGTATTTGCGCTTAATCGCCAACCCGGACGAGGACATCTCATTCGTCCGTGTCGTCAACGAACCGAAGCGCGGCATCGGCGCCGCGACGGTCGATAAGCTCGGCGACTTCGCCGGGATGCAAGGCGTGTCGCTCATGGAAGCGATTCGTGACATCGAACTGTCGGGCATTGCGCCGCGCACAGCGACGAAGCTCGCCGAGTTCCGTCAATTGATGGTCGATTTGCGTCAAATGGCCGACTACTTGTCCATCTCGGAATTGATTGAAGAAGTGTTGAAGAAGTCAGGCTACGAAGAGATGCTCAAAATCGAGAAGACGCTCGAAGCCGAGAGTCGCCTCGAGAACTTGCAAGAATTCCTCTCGGTCGCCCAAAACTTCGAGAAAGAGAGTGACGAGCAGACGCTCGTCGCCTTCCTCACAGATTTGACGCTCGTCTCGGATCTCGATTCGCTCGAAGAAGTCGACGAGTTGCACCAAGTCACGCTCATGACGCTGCACTCGGCCAAAGGACTCGAGTTCCCGGTCGTCTTCTTGATTGGGATGGAAGAAGGGTTGTTCCCGCACAGCCGCGCGTTGAACGACCCGGAGGAGATGGAAGAAGAACGCCGTCTCGCGTACGTCGGCATCACGCGGGCCGAGAAGCGTCTCTATTTGACACGGGCCCAGTCCCGCATGTTGTACGGGCGTTTCCAAAACAACCCGGAGTCGCGCTTCTTGCACGAGTTGCCAGAGACGCTCTTGGAGCGCTCGGGCAAAGCGAAGAAGCCGATGCCATGGAATCCAGTCGAGTCGCCGGGGAAACTTCCTGTGAACGGCTTCAGCTCGAAACCGAAACCAAAACTTGCCCAGTCGTCCGGCGCCGAATCAATCGGTTGGAACGTTGGGGACAAGGCCAATCATAAGAAATGGGGACAAGGCACGGTCGTTCAGACGCGTGGCGAAGGCGATCAGCTCGAGCTCGATATCGCTTTCCCGGCAGTCGGCATCAAGCGCCTGCTCGCCAAGTTTGCCCCAATCGAAAAAGCGTGAGGTGATCATATGGAGATGGCAGAACGCGTTGAAGCGATTCGTCAAAAGTTAAATCAATACGGGTATGAATATTATGTGCTCGACCGACCGAGTGTCCCGGATGCGGAATACGACCGTCTCATGAACGAATTGATTGAAATCGAGACGGACTATCCGGAACTCCGGAGTCCGGATTCACCGACGCAACGTGTCGGCGGCGTCCCGCTCGATGCGTTCGTCAAAGTGACACATGACACGCCGATGCTGTCGCTCGGGAACGTCTTCTCCAAAGAAGAACTCGTCGAATGGGTCGAACGGATTGAGAAAGATCTCGGCTACAGTCCGCTGTTCGTCGCCGAGCTCAAGTTTGACGGGCTCGCCGTGTCGCTGAAATACGAAGAGGGTCGGCTCGTCCGTGGCGCGACGCGCGGGGACGGGACGACTGGGGAAGACATCACGCAAAATTTGAAGACAATCCGCTCGATTCCGCTCCGGTTGAACGAGGACGTCACGTTCGAGGTGCGCGGTGAGGCGTACATGCCGAAACGATCGTTCGAACATTTGAACGACGAGCGGGAACGTCTCGGCGAACCGCTATTCGCCAACCCGCGCAATGCGGCGGCAGGTTCGCTCCGGCAGCTCGACTCGAAAATCGCGGCGTCGCGGAATTTGGCATTCTTCGCCTACGGGCTCGTCTCGACGGACGATCTCGTCGCCTCGCATGACGAGTCGCTCGAATATTTGCGCCGTCTCGGGATTGCCGTCAGCCAAGAATACACGACGTGTCATACGGCCGATGAGTTATGGGACTATATTGAAACGTATGTGACGAAGCGGTCGGAGTTGCCGTACGAGATTGACGGCATCGTCATCAAAGTCGCAGCTTACGAAGAGCAAGAACAGCTCGGCTTCACGGCGAAAAGTCCGCGTTGGGCCGTCGCGTATAAATTCCCGGCCGAGGAAGTCGTGACGACGATTGAAGACGTCGACTTTAGTGTCGGGCGGACCGGGAAAGTCACGCCGCGTGCGCGGTTCGCACCGGTCTCGGTCGCAGGGTCGACCGTGACGTATGCGACGCTCCATAACGAGGACTTCATTGTAGAGAAGGACCTTCACATCGGAGACCGTGTCGTCATCAAGAAAGCGGGGGACGTGATCCCGGCCGTCGTCTCGGCGCTCGTCAGTGAGCGGACCGGGGAGGAAAAGGAAATCGTCTTCCCGTCGCATTGTCCAGCTTGTGAATCTGAACTCGTCCGGTTGGAGGGCGAGGCGGACCACCGCTGCGTCAATCCGGAATGCCCGGCCCAACTGCTCGAAGGGCTGATTCATTTCGTATCGCGCCCCGCGATGAATATCGATGGGCTCGGTGAGAAAGTGATTACGCAACTCCATGCGTCTGACCTCGTCCATAACGTGGCCGACCTATATCGTCTCGACCG
Organism: Exiguobacterium sp. E4787; assembly: GCF_018618375.1. Lineage (NCBI taxonomy): Bacteria > Bacillati > Bacillota > Bacilli > Caryophanales > Exiguobacterium > Exiguobacterium sp. E4787. The sequence goes on from NZ_JACSLY010000004.1 coordinate 24,201, forward strand.
GGATGCGCTGCTCGCACTCGACCGGATGGGTGAAACGTCGGTGACGAACTTGCTCGCGGCGATTGAACAGTCGAAACAGAACTCGCTCGAGCGCGTCTTGTTCGCGCTCGGTATCCGCCTCGTCGGACAAAAAGCGGCCGCGTTGATTGCGGAACGGTTCGAGACGATGGAAGCGGTCATGGAGGCATCCGTCGACGAGTTGACGTCAATCGATGGTATCGGTACGAAGATGGCTGAATCGATCGTCTTATACTTTGAGAAGCCGGAAGCTCGTGACCTCGTCCGTGACCTCGGCGCTGCAGGTGTCAATCTGACGTTCAAAGGTGCGAAACGACCGGTCGCTGACGCTGATGCGCCGCTCGCCGGGAAGACAGTCGTCTTGACCGGGAAACTGCATGAGATGACGCGTGGCGAGGCCGGTAAGCAACTTGAACTACTCGGTGCAAGCGTCACAGGCAGCGTCAGCAAGAACACCGACCTCCTCATCGCCGGCGAGAAGGCAGGGTCGAAATTGACGAAAGCCGAGTCACTTGGCATCGAAGTGTGGGATGAGGCAGCGTTGCTCGCCTTCTTAGCCGACCGATCTTGAACGAGGTCCTCCGTAGGGAGGGCCTTTTTTCATTGACCTGATTTTCAAACGTTTCCGTTTTCGAGCAGATTCGTGCCCTCATGGGACGGGTAATGATTAGTATCTACAAATACTTTTCGACACCAAGACCTTACACCACGACTCGCGCACACTCATCCTCCATCCCTCTCCCGTGCCGGAGCGTGTCATCGCAGACGTTCGTCACACCTTAGAGGAGGGGACCATCATGCAACGCACCAACCGACGTTTCATCGCACTCATCACATTCGTCCTCGTATTGATTGGCATGTGGGCACCGCATGGAAGTTACGCCAACACGACAATGACACCTACGCCAATTTATGCACAAATTGATTTGAGCCCTGAAGAAATCGAAGCGTACGATGACGCGAGTTTGATTTACGCGGACGTCACGTATTACGGGGCGCGTGAGACGTCAACGATTTGGCGGTTCATGATTGATGCGACAGAGGTCGACTTGACGACGATCGATCAAGTCACCTTGTATGATAAAGCCGGTGTTCCTTATTCATTTCCGAACGCCGTCTATGCGTTTCAGATGGAGGAGCTTGCAGGTGAGTCAAGCGAACCGGGCGATGATGGGACGGAGACCGTTCCAGACGTCGACACACCGGTCGAGCCTCCGCTCGTTGATCCAGAGCCATCACCAGAGGAACCTGTCACAGAAGAAGTGGTCGCACCCTCCGCTAATCCGGCAGTTGCCATCGAGCAATTGGTGCTCGGTGCCGATGGGCCAATCGAGCGTGTGTTAAGCGGAGATTTAGTGACACATCGGCTCGTCATCGATGTGACGGGCGCTCCAATTGAGAACTTGTCTGTGACCAACACGGTGCCCGAAGCGTTGACCGTCGTCGCGGATTCGGTCGAAGTGCTCGGTCCGGAAGGCTCGGTCGCTCCAACGACCGTGAGTGGGCTGCCTGCATTTGAATGGACGTTCCCGACGATACCGGTCGGGACGACGACGATTCAATTCGACACGTTCGCACCAGACGTGACGAGTGAGACCGTCGTGACGAATACGTTCTGTATCGGTGTCGAAGACGAGGCTGTCCCGTCAGCTTGTAAGGAAGCGAGCGTCACGGTCGTACCGAACGAGACGATTGGCCTTGAGGTTGGGAAAGAGGCAAACATTGACCAAGCCGTCGTCGGTGGGATGATTCCGTATACGTTCGTCATCGAGAATACAGGCGAGACGGCGCTCACAATCACGTCCATCGAAGATGAGTTCTTTAGCGGCGACATCGACGCCAAGGCGGTCGATACGTTTAATGCAAACGTCCGCGAGCGCTTATTGGCACTCGTCGGCGATGATGGGCTTCTCGCTGGGGAACGAGTCGAGGCGACCGTCAACTTATCGATTCCAACCGATTACGATTGGACGAGCGCCCCTGAAATCGGGAACGTGTTCCGCGTCGCTGCGACCGATGCTTACGGTCGGATCATCGATGCCGAGAGTCAACAAATCGTCTTATTGAATCAAGCCGACTTCACCGTCACGAAGATGGCGCGTCCCGAGACGGTGCATCCAGGTGAGGCGATTCGCTATACGTATACAATCACGAACACGTCGAACGTCACGTTGTACTTCGTCGACGTCCTCGACGAATGGACGAGCGGGTCGTTGACGACCAAAGAACAGCGCGAGACGACCGAGACGCTTCGAGACGGAATGCGTGCCCTGGCTGAAGTCGAGAACGGACTAGTCCCAGGCGAAGAGGTCGTACTCGAGATGGAGAAAGTACTCTTGCCATCTTACGATGTGCGGGCCGGCGCAGTGCTCACGAACCGGACGACGTTCACGTTCGAAGTCAATCGTGAGGTGCGCGTGTCGCGGACGGTCGAGGCGACCGTGCACGTGAAGCAAAGCCTTCCAAAACCGGACGACGATAACCGTGATGACCAAGATGAATCGGTTTATGTGCCGGAACCGACGACTCCGGTGACGCCAGACCAAGCGACCCTCCCGATGACAGGCACGACCAAAACGTGGGGAACGGTACTCGGACTCGTCTTGATCGTGCTCGGTCTCTTGTTCTTGACGCATCGACGTCGCCCATCCCCGAAAGCATGACGTGGACACCCTTCAACTCGAGTTGAAGGGTGTTTTGCTGTGAATTGGCACTGATTCCGCTTCGACACTTTTTTCAACGGATGATTTTGTTATAATGGACAAAGTGTAACGAAACGAATCATTAAAGGAGTTCTGACATAGATGAAATGGAAACAAATGCTCATCCCAGCTCTCGCCGCAACGGTTTTTCTCGGTGGGTGCTCTATGAAAATCCCGATGGGGGAAGAAGAAGTCACACCGACAGGCGAAGAGACGGCAGCCGAAGGGGTCACGCAAGCGATTCAAGCGCGTGATTCATATTACCAGATGGTCATTCCGTTTAAACCGGCTGCGGCCAGAGGGCTGGCGCAACGTCAAGTCAGCTCATCGCTCGAGCTCGAAGAAGTGGAACTCGGCCTCATGCGCCATTCGACCGGCGCGTTCGATCCGGAGAAGTACGCCTATCAAGAAGGGCAGCTATTGACGAGTGAAGATGTATCGCGTCTGCTTGGCCGTAAAGACAAAACGTCAGAAGGTCTCGTCCCGCTTAACCCGGCGTATGCGAACGGCACGGCCGAAGTGGCCGAAGACCAGTTCGTCGAGGGGAATAAAAAGTCGCCACTCTATTTGGCATCGCTTGTCGAACAAAACTATATGACGAAAACGGATAGTGGGTATCAACTCGGCGGTGTGTCATTCGCCTTGATTTTGAATCAAGAGTACGTGTTCCAGGCTCCGAATTTCGGTCCGACGTATACGGAAAAGTTGGACGAAAAGAAAGTCATCGCTGAAGGAGAACGCATGGCGAATGAACTCGTCGCCCAGTTGCGGAAACGTGAGGACTTTAAAGACCTCGATATTAACGTCGCGTTGTATATGAAAGCGCCGCAAGGTTCACCGACACCAGGGAACTATATCAAATCGGCATTCGTCGGCTCAGCTAATGAAGTGGCGGCAAACGACTGGACCGCCATCGATGAGACATATTATTACTTCCCGTCCGCCACGGCGACGACAGAAGTGCGCGACGATGCCCAAAAGTTCTCCCTCTTCAGTGATCGGATTGCCGATGTGTTCCCGGATTTCAGCGGAATGATCGGGAAGGGCTTCTATCAAAACGGCGAGTTGTCACGAATCGAAATCGACATCCCAATCCAGTTTTATAGCCGGGCCGAGCTCGTCGGGTTCACCCAACACGTCGTCGGTCTGCTCGAGAACCGGTGGGAGTACAACCGGAACGTACCGGTCCGCATTAACGTCACCTCACTCGGTGGCCAACAAGAAGTGACCATCGTGTTCGAAGAAGGCATGGACAGTCCAAGAGTATATTTCTAATCGTAAGAAGGCATCGTGATGAAACGGATGCCTTCTTTTTTTCGTATGCTAAGTAACGAGGAAATTCTTTGACCTTCTTTGACCAAATCGGTAGAATAGACTTAACAGAATCGGGTAAGAAATAGGTGAGGTGAAACGAGATGGCAAAAAACTATTATGACGTCCTTGGCGTGCCGAAAGAGGCGTCCGACCAAGACATTAAGCGAGCGTATCGAAAACTGGCAAAACAATACCATCCGGATGTGAACAAAGACTCGGACGCACAGGACAAGTTCAAAGCGATCCAAGAAGCGTTCGATGTGCTGAGCGATCCCGATAAGAAAGCGAACTATGACCGCTATGGCAGTCCAGAAGGGCCGACGTTCGGCGGAGGGACTTACAGCGGCGACGGATATGGGGAAGGGTCGGCCCAGTTCGAAGACTTGTTCCGCCAGTTTGGCGGCGGGTCACGGACAACGTCGCGGACGTTCGGGTTCGAGGACATGTTCGGCAGCTTCTTTAATCAAGCGGTCGAAGAAGACCTCGATGAGACGGTCCGTGTCAACGTCCCACTCAGTCAATTGACGTCTGATTCCAAAGTGAGTCTGCGTCTCCAGACGGGGACGGTCAACGTGAAAATCCCGCAAGGCGCCCACGAAGGGCAAAAGTTACGGCTCAAAGGTAAGAGTAGCAAGGTCGGACAAGCGGGTGACCGCGGCGACGTGTACGTCGAGCTGCATTTCACGGATGATGATACGTACCGTCGAGAAGGAGCGAACGTCATTACCGTCAAACGGTTGCGCCCGCTCGCTTTCCTCGACGGCACAGAAGTCGTCGTGGCGACATTAGATGGTGGCCGGGTCAAACTGAAAGTGAAACCGGGGTCACGCCCGGGTCAACGGATGCGCATCCCAGGGCGCGGGTTCATGACCGCCTCGAAAGTCCGGTCGGATCTCTTCGTCCAACTCGAAGTCGACTTGCCGCTAGACGCCGGCCACCGATCTGTTTACGAACAACTCGAACGTTGAGCCTAAGGAGGAAGCAAAATGGATTTCAATCGATTTACCGATAAAGCACATGAAGGCATCGTCAGTTCGCAGGCACTTGCGAAACAGTACCACCATAGCGAGATGAACGAATGGCACGTCTTGGCGTCGATGATTTCACAAACGGACGGCATCGCGCCGCTCCTACTGCAAAAAATGGAATTGAGCGTCGCCGACATCGAGGCCGAGGTCGCGATGGCACTCAAGAACGCACCGAAGCTTCAGACGCCGACGACGCCGATGATCTCGGCCTCGCTGTTGAACGTGTTGACGACGGCGGAACGGGAAGCGACCGGTATGAGTGACGAGTACGTCTCGGTCGAGCACGTCCTGCTCGGCATCATTATGAATAAGAGCCAAGCGCAAAGCATGCTCGAGCGCAAAGGTGTGACCGAAGAGAAACTACGCGAGGCGCTTGTCGCCGTCCGCGGAAATCGGCGCATCACGTCGAAGTCGCCGGAAGCGACGTATGATGTCTTGACGAAGTATGGCCGCGACTTGATTCAAGAAGTGAAGACCGGGAAAATCGATCCCGTCATCGGGCGCGATAGCGAGATTCGGCGCGTCATCCGCATCTTGAGCCGGAAGACGAAAAACAATCCGGTCTTAATCGGGGAGCCGGGTGTCGGGAAGACGGCAATCGTCGAAGGGCTCGCCCAACGCATCGTTCGCGGCGACGTTCCGGAAAGCTTGAAAGATAAGACGATTTTCAGCCTCGATATGAGTTCGCTCGTCGCCGGGGCCAAATATCGCGGCGAATTCGAAGAGCGGCTCCAAGCTGTCTTGAACGAAGTGAAAGAAGCGGAAGGGAAAATCATCCTCTTCATCGATGAACTGCACACGATTGTCGGAGCCGGCAAGTCCGAAGGGGCGATGGATGCCGGGAACATGCTCAAACCGATGCTCGCCCGCGGCGAACTCCACTGCATCGGCGCGACGACACTCGATGAGTATCGCCAATATATCGAGAAGGACCCGGCACTTGAGCGCCGCTTCCAACAAGTGCTCGTCAACGAACCGGACGTCGAAGACACGGTGTCGATTTTGCGAGGTTTGAAAGAACGCTTCGAGATTCACCACGGTGTCCGCATACACGACAACGCGCTCGTCGCAGCGGCAGTCTTATCGAATCGCTACATCACCGACCGATTCATGCCGGACAAGGCGATTGACCTTGTCGACGAGTCGTGTGCGATGATTCGGACGGAGATGGAGTCGATGCCGGCCGAACTCGATGAACTCGTACGTCGCGTCATGCAACTCGAGATTGAGGAGGCGGCTTTGAAGAAAGAAAGTGATGACGCCTCGAAGAAACGACTCGATGCGCTGCAACAAGAACTCGCCTCAATTCGCGAACAGTCGGACGCGCTCCGACTCCGCTGGGAGAACGAGAAAGAGTCGACGCACCGAGTGCAACACATCCGTGGCGACTTAGAAAAAGTGAAGCTCGAACTGCAAGAAGCTGAGAGCCGCTACGATTTGAACCGGGCCTCCGAGCTCAAATATGGCCGTATCCCGGAACTCGAGCGTGAACTCGCGGAAGCAGAACGGCTCGCCGGTTCGGTGACACGTGAACTCGTCCGCGAAGAAGTGACCGAGGAAGAGATCGCCGAGGTCGTCTCGAAATGGACGGGCATTCCCGTGACGAAATTGACCGAAGGAGAACGAGATAAGTTGCTCAACCTCGAGACGGTGCTCCATCAACGTGTCTTTGGACAAGACGATGCGATTCGCCTCGTCAGTGATGCCGTCATTCGGGCTCGAGCCGGCATTAAAGATCCGAACCGTCCGATTGGATCGTTCCTCTTCCTCGGGCCGACCGGTGTCGGGAAGACCGAACTCGGGAAAGCGCTCGCCGAGGCGATGTTCGACTCGGAAGACCATATCGTACGTCTCGACATGAGCGAGTATATGGAGAAACACGCCGTGTCGCGTCTCGTCGGAGCACCTCCGGGTTATATCGGCTATGAAGAGGGTGGCCAGTTGACGGAAGCGGTCCGCCGCAACCCGTACTCGGTGCTCCTGCTCGATGAGGTCGAGAAAGCGCACGCCGATGTGTTCAACATCTTGCTGCAACTGCTCGATGATGGTCGCTTGACCGATTCGCACGGACGCGTCGTCGACTTCAAAAACACAATCGTCATCATGACATCGAACATCGGGGCCGACATCTTGCTCGAAGCGGCGAAAGATGGTGTCATCGATGAGGCGGAAGAACGCCAAGTCATCGAGCGGCTCCGTCGCCACTTCCGTCCCGAGTTTTTGAACCGGGTCGATGAGACGATTTTGTTCCATCCGCTCACGCGGGCCCAAATCGGCCAAATCGTCGAAAAAGCAGTCGCGCGCATGGGTAGTCGCTTGACGGCGCGCTCGATTCAAATCGAGATCACGGATGCCGCGAAAGTGTTCATCGCCGACGAGGCGTATGAGCCACAGTTCGGGGCCCGTCCGATCAACCGGTACGTACAACGGACGATTGAGACGAAACTCGCCCGTAGCATCCTCGCCGGAGACATCGAGGACGGCCAGACGGTCGTCATCGATGTCGAGAACGACGAGCTGACGCTTCGTCCCGCAACGGTGACGCATTAAACATTGAAAGAGCGCTGGCTGATGCCGGCGCTCTTTGTTTAGGAGACGGGTGCGGGTTGATAGATGCAGTATGGTTCTTCGGCCTTATAGTCGCCGGTGACGGCATAAGCTCGGGCCCGCGAGCCGCCGCAGACGTAACGATACTCGCAGTAGCCGCATTTTCCGTGATGAGTATCGGGATCGCGTAGTGATTTAAAAACCGGGTGGTGCCGATAAATCTCGGCGAGCGGTGTCTGTTTCACGTTGCCGCACGTGATTGGTAAAAAGCCGGACGGCTGCACGTCGCCCGTATGCGAGATAAACACGAAACCGTTCCCGTCATTCGTGCCGCGGGGTGCTTTGGCGAGATCGTCATGCGGATGGCCGATGGGTGACAATCCAACTTGTTTTCGGTTCAAGTTTTCTTGCCGGGCGATGCGCCGATAAAACTGGGCTTCGGTCGTCGAGATGATGAATGGGACGTGTTCTTGCAAGGCGAACGCCCAGCGGAGCACATCTTCATGCCGTTCCGGAGAGATGGGCTGCAGGAGCGACCCGCGGCCGGTCGGAACGAGGAAGAACAGCGTCCACACCGACACCCCGAGCTCACCGACGAGTTTGGCGATTTCCGGGAGTTGATCGACGTTATATTCCGTGACCGTCGTATTGATTTGGAATGACATGCCTTCTTCCCGGAAGTAAGAGATACCGCGCAACGTCCGTTCGAAACTGCCGCGGGTACCCCGAAAATAGTCGTGCGACTTGGCGTCCGGACCGTCGAGCGAGAACGCCCAGCGCGTCAATCCGGCATCTTTCGCCCGTTTGACGGCGTCATGGGTCACGCGTGGCGTTGCCGATGGGGTCATCGATACGCGCATGCCGAGCGAGGCGGCGTATGCCGTCAACTCGAACAAGTCTTCGCGCATGAGCGGGTCGCCCCCGGTGAAGACGAGAATCGGATTGTCCATCGCATGTATGTCGCGGATGAGCGCCTTACCTTGGGCGGTGTCGAGTTCATCCGGATAACGATGGAACTGGGCCTCGGCCCGGCAATGGACGCAGGAAAGCGCACAGGCGCGTGTCACTTCCCAAATGACGATGAACGGATTCTCGTTGTAGTCGATTCGTTTCATACGGACACCGCCTGTCTTGCCGTGATGCGTGTGACGGCTTGTTTGGCCGAGTCGACGCAGTCAGGGAGACCGACGCCGTGTAAAATCGCCCCGCAAGCTTCGACGCCGTCGAGGGAGGACATCGTCTCCTCGAACGCGCGCACGTATTGTTTATGACCGACCTCATACTGCGGCATCGTGTCGACGTGACGCTCGACTCTCGTGAAGATCGGGGTACCGACGTGTTGAATTTTCCGAAGTTCACGGAGCGCGAAGTCGGCAATCGTGTCGTCGGATTCTGTCAACAAGTCGGGAACGAACGCGGAGCCGATGTAGACGCGTAACAGCGCCTTGTTTTCGGGTGCCATATGCGGCCATTTCTTATGCATCCAGCTACAAGCGGTCAAGGCGTTGCCTTCGCCTTTGGCGATGACGTAGCCCGTCCCGTCGAGTGCCTCGACGTCTGCTTTCTCGAACGCCGCGAGCACGGTGATGGAAGACGTGCGTTTCAATGACGACAACCGTTCCGCTTCCGGGAGACCGAGGAGCGGGCCGAGGGCGTTCGGCGAGGTGGCTAACACGATGCCGTCAAACGACTCGACCCTTCCGTCCTCGAGCACCACTTCATGGGGCCGGACTGCCGCGACTCGTGTCTCGAGACAGAGGCGATCAATCGATGGACGGAGCGCCTCAATCAAGACACCAAGCCCTTGGCCGAGCGATAAAAATTTACCAGCCTCGCGCGGTTTGACACCGGCTTGGACAGGAGGTGTCAATGCTTTCATACCGAGAATCAGGCTGCGTGTTTTTTGTTCAATCGTGATAAACTGAGGGAAAGTAGACTCGATGCTCATATCGTCGAGCGTACCATTGTAAATCCCTGACAGGAGCGGTTCGATCATCGCCTCGACGACTTCCGACCCGAGCCGGGCCCGAAAAAACGTATCGAGCGAGATATCTGATCCCGCATAGACGCGGGGTAACACGAGATCTATACCGGCCCGAAACTTGCCGCGCCACGTGAACAGATCCGTTTTGACCATCGGCCAGAACTTGGTCGGGATGCCCATGACCGAACCTGAAGGCATCTGTCGCAGTCGGTTCCGGACGTAAATGTACGAGGTCCCGGTCATCGACCGGACGAGATCGTCGTCAAGCCCAAGTTCGGTGATCAGCTCGGTCAATGTCGGCTTACGGGCCATATATCCGTCCGGCCCACATTCTAAGACGAAGCCGTCCCGATAAACGGTCTTGATTTTTCCGCCAATCCGGTCACTTGCTTCATACAATGTGACGTGCGCTCCCGCCTGTTTCGCATAATACGCGGCAGCCATGCCAGTAATCCCTCCACCGATGATTGCAATCTTGTTCAATCCATTCACCCATTTCTATGTAGTATTCCTACTAACGGTACCGAGAATGTTGACGTAGACATAGGATAAGTCTCACACGGTTCAAGACAAATTCGTCACGATTGGAAGGAGGACCACCTATGGTTTGGTTCGGGATAACGGCCGCGGTCGTCGTCGTCGGCATCATCGCGTTCATCGTCTCGATGAATCGGCATGGCGAGAAGCTCGAAGGTGACGAGGACAGCCCGCCGGTCATATGGGCCGACGAGGAATGGTATAAGCCGGACAAGGAAGACGGTCCACTTGATGGTTAACCGTCTTCAAATATGTTAAGATGACCCGGGTAAAAACTATCGGACATGGGGTGATTGGATGAACGTATTGGAACAGCAGTTGGCGCATTTGGTCGACGAGTGTCGTCCGTACACAGCACAAGGAAAAGTCGCCGACTATATTCCGGAGCTCGCGCATGTACAAGATGATTTGCTCGGCGTGGCGATTTGCCTACCTGATGGTTCTTATATTCATGCGGGGGACGTCCATCATAAGTTCACGATTCAAAGCGTCTCGAAGGCGTTGACGCTCTGTTACGTCTTGATGGAGTTCGGAGAAGATTACGTGTTCTCAAAAGTCGGTATGGAACCGACGGGGGATGCATTCAATTCGATTGCCAAACTCGAAGAGACGGTGCCATCGAAACCGCTCAATCCGATGATTAACGCCGGGGCGCTCGCGGTCACGAGCATGATTTTAGGGGACACGGCGGAGCTGAAAATCTATCAGTTCCGTCAATTTTTGGCGACGTTGCTCGATGTCCCGGTCGAGGAAGTCACGTATAACGAAAAAGTCGCCCGCTCGGAATACGAGACGACCGACTTGAACCGGGCCTTGCTCTATTTCATGCGCCATCACGGAATCGTCGAGGGCGATGTCGATGAGATTATCGATGTGTACACGAAACAGTGTGCCATCGAAATCGATTGTTTTGACTTGGCTCGCATCGGCCGGATTCTATCAGGTAACGGAGAAGACCCGGTCACCGGCGAAGAGTTGATTCCACGTCGTGTCGTCCGTATCGTCAAAGCCATCATGACGACGTGCGGCATGTACGATGCATCGGGTGAGTTTGCCGTCCGTGTCGGCCTGCCCGGAAAGAGCGGGGTGTCGGGTGCGATTCTTGCGACCGGCAAACACGAGCTCGGATTGAGTGATGTCGGCTTTGGTATTTTTGGGCCTGCCCTCGATTCAAAAGGGAACTCGATTGCTGGGATGAAGTTGCTCGAACTGCTCGTCGAACGCTACACGTCGCGCTAAAGCTTGATGGCGTCGACCGATTCGTCGAGCCGGGTGTGCAATTGCTGGACGACTTGTTCATAGTCGTCGGTCAAGGCGGCTGGCGGCGTGAAATCGGTCCAGCGCAACAACAGCTGATGCCGGTCATTCATATCACCAAGTTCGGTCTGGAGCCGCTTCAGTTTTTGAACTTGGTCTTTTGAGGCGCTCGGCTCATAGTTCAATAAGTACTCATTTAAATAGCGCTCCCGCTTCACGGCGAGCCGGACTTTGTGGAGGGTATCGAGCCGGTCGTTCCGTTTCGTCGCTGCGTGATAGGTCGCGATGCGGCGCTTGCGGTCGGCTTTGGCTTTATCGAGAAACACCGCCGCGTCTTGTTTGCGAAAGGCGCGGAACAGCTGCCCGCCAATGAAGCGACGGACTTGCTGGTCGAGCGAAGGCGTCATTTTTTCGGTCACACGCGCTTTCAACAGCGTGCGGTCCTTGGCCCGTTGTGTTTCGACATGCTCAACAAAAGCTTGATCGAGCTCGGTCTCGACGGCGAGCCCTTCAAGCAGGACGTCTCCGTCACGCACCGCACCGAGCGCCTCCATCAACTGCTTTAATTGACGATACGTCGAGGGCTTCGTGTCGTACAATTGGATGAACGTCAATAGCTTGCGCAAGTGGACCCGAGCTTGATGGATATCTTCGCTGTTTTGAAACGTCAGCGCTTCGGTCATGTAATGATTGAACGTATTCCACGTCTCTAACAGCTCATATTTTAATTTTTCCGCATTCCGTTGATTCATTCTAATTTTTCCTTTCTGAAATGAGATGAGGTTGCCCATGTATCAAACACATTCACTAAATGAAAAAATCAAACTGTTCTTCACCATCTTCTTCCCGATTTTGGTGACACAAGTGTCCTTTTACTTAATCAGCTTTTTTGACACAGTCATGTCGGGCCGAGCCGGCGCCGTCGATTTGGCGGGTGTCGGTGTCGGGTCGAGTTTATGGATGCCGGTGTATACGGGGTTGAGCGGGATTCTGCTCGCCGTCGCACCGATTGTCGCTCAGGCGCTTGGTGCCCGTAATATCCAACAAATTCAACGGACGCTGTACCAAGGCGTGTACTTAGCAATCGGTTTAAGCATCGCGACGCTCGTCCTCGGCTTTTGGCTCGTGCCGACGGCTGTCGACGGCATGGGACTGAGCGAGGAAGGAAAACGGATTGCCAAAGGGTATTTGCTCGCACTCGGATTCGGGGTGTTGCCGATGTTCTTGTTCAACGTGCTACGCACGCTCATGGACTCACTCGGCAAGACACGAATCTCGATGCTGCTTATACTATTAGGGTTACCCATTAACGTCGGATTAAATTACATCTTCATCTTTGGAAAACTCGGCGTCCCAGCGTATGGCGGTGTCGGGGCGGGAATCGCCTCGGCCATTACGTATTGGCTGCTCTTCTTTATGGCGTTCGCGTTTGTCCGGAACGGCAAGCCGTTCCTTGAATATCGTTTCTTGCGCTCAGTGGAGCGTATCTTCTGGCCGAGACAGAAAGAACTGCTCAAGCTCGGGACACCGATTGGTCTCGCCATTTTTGCGGAAGTGAGCATCTTTGCGGCGGTGACGTTGCTCTTGAGTGAATATGGAGACAATATCGTCGCGGCCCACCAAGCGGCCATCAACTTCGCTTCGTTCGTCTATATGTTGCCGTTGTCCGCGTCGAGCGCGCTCACGATTGTCGTCGGCTATGAGCTCGGGGCCCGGCGGCTTCAAGACGCCGTGCGCTACGCCAAAATCGGCATTGTGCTCTGCCTGGCTGTGTCGCTCTTTTCCGGTGGGCTCTTGTTTTGGCAGAATGAACGGGTCGCCGCCATCTATACGAACGACGCGGCCGTCGTGGAACTCGCGGCCCACTTCATGATCTTCGCGGTCTTCTTCCAATTGTCGGATGCGGTAGCCGCCCCGATTCAAGGGATTTTGCGTGGGTTCAAGGACGTCAACGTGACGCTCATCTTGTCGCTCATCGCCTATTGGGTCATCGGCCTCCCGCTCGGCTATACGCTCGCCGAAAGGTTCGGTTTCGGACCGGACGGCTATTGGATTGGTTTGATTGCGGGTCTAGCGGCCGGAGCCGTGTTGCTGGTCATGCGTCTCATCCATATCGTCAAACGGTATGAGGCCCAACCGATTACGAACGAAACATCCTAAACAAGACAGGTTGACGCTACGGCGTCAGCCTTTTTTGTTGTTTGAGGGGGAAACAGGACGGGCAAAGAATTGGGGAAATAGAGTTTATTAGTCAGTTGAATTGGTCTATACAACTATACTGGTTTTTGATATGATAACGATGAAGCTACTTGAAGAAAGGTGGATGACCGATTATGGTGATCATCAATGCACACATCGTTTCGGGGGACGAAACGTGGGAACGAGGCTATATCGAGTTCGATGGCACGACGATTGTGAGCGTCGGTGCGATGGAGGACTATCAGGCAGGAACAAATAAAGAGATTGACGTTCACGGGGCGCTCGTGACGCCAGGCATGATTGACGTCCACATTCATGGAGGTTACGACGTCGATACGATGGATGCGGACGTGGATCGACTACGTCATCTCAGCCGTTCGATGCTCGCTGAAGGTGTGACGTCTTATTTTGCGACGACGATTACACAGTCACCGACTGCCATTACGAAGGCGCTGCAAGCAGCCCGGACTGTCATCGAGGCGGGAGACGCGGCACTCGTCGGCATCCATCTAGAGGGACCGTTCGTCAACGTCGACAATGCGGGGGCACAGCCGGCCGAATATATTATCGATCCCGATGCAAGTCAATTCCGCACATGGCAACAGGAAGCGGGCGGTCACATTCGCCTCGTCACGTATGCGCCGGAACGTCCGGGAGCACGTGAGCTTGAACAGGTGATGGGTGAGACCGGTGCAATCGGATCGACCGGACACACGAACGCCACGTTTGCCGAGAACAAGGAAGCGAACGTCAAGCATGGCACGCACTTATACAATCAGATGCGAGGGATTCATCATCGGGAGCCGGGAACGGTCGGCTATTGTCTGTTGGAGCGGGACGTCATGGTTGAAATCATTCCAGACGGGATTCACAGCCGGCGCGAGATGATCGACTTCGCCTATCGCATGAAAGGGGCGGACGGTCTCGTCGTCATTACAGATGCGATGCGCGCCAAAGGTCTTCCGGACGGCCGTTATGAACTCGGGGGTCAACCGGTCATCGTCGAAGGCGGGGCGGCTCGACTCGAAGCCGGTAACTTGGCCGGCAGCGTCTTGACGATGGACGCGGCGTTCCGCAACGTAATCGCGTTCACGGGATGCACGGTGCAAGAAGCGGTGAAGATGACGTCGGCGAACCAAGCGCGTGAGTTCGGTTTGACGAACAAAGGGGCCATCGCGCCTGGCTTCGACGCGGATCTCGTCATTTGGGATGACGCGATGACGGTCGTGACAACGATTCATCAAGGACAGGTCAGTTATTCGAAGGAGGACATGCAATGAACATATTAGTGGCGAACACACCGACGGACGCAGAAGAAATCGCATATACACTCATCAAGGAACGGGTCGCCGGGAAGCGCGATTTCGTGCTCGGACTCGCGACGGGCAGTACACCGGTCGGGATGTATCAGATGTTCAAACGAGATCAACTCGACTGCAGTCACGTGACGAGCGTCAATCTAGATGAGTATATCGGGCTCGCACCGAGCCATCCGCAAAGCTATCATCACTTCATGGAAGAGAAGCTGTTCAATGACATCCCATTCAAACAGAGCCATCTGCCTCATGGTGACGCGGCCGACCCGGAAGCGGAAGCGGCCCGCTATGAACAGCTCATCCGCTCGATTGGTGTCGACCTGCAATTGCTAGGCATCGGAGAGAACGGACATATCGCCTTCAATGAGCCGGGTACCGCGCTCGATGCGAAGACGCATGTGACCGAACTGACCGAGTCGACGCGTGAAGCGAACCGCCGTTTCTTCGATTCAATCGAAGACGTGCCGACGCAGGCCATCACGATGGGACTCGATACGATTATGAACGCACGCGAGATCGTCCTCGTCGCGACCGGTACCCGTAAAGCCGAAGCCGTGCATCACATGATTGAGAGCGTGCCGACGATTGACTGGCCGGCTTCCATCTTACAGGCGCATCCAAGTGTGACCATCGTGCTCGATGCCGAGGCGGCCTCGGCTTGTAGCAATGTGTTACAGGCGCGTGGCAGTGAAGCGGCCGACCGATTCTTTTCGATTCGAGCTTGATGACCTGGAGACAAGTGTCTCCAGGTTTTTTTCTCGTTAACTGTGGGAAATTGTATGGAAATGGATTTGTAATCAAAACGTTTTCGACAAAAGTCGAGGTTTCCTCTATAATAGGTGAGGCTCATATCATTCGATCGCGAAGGAGAAACTCATGAATTCAAGAACCCAAGCTCGTAGACGGCGCAAAGGCCCGTCTGCGTTTTATAAGCTGTTCAGCGCCCTTGTATTGATTGCCGTCATCGTTGGCTCAAGCATGTATGGAACGGCTTTTTATAAAGCGCATAACATGCTGTCAGGTACTCAAGTGACGCTTGAGGATGATCCGACTATCGAACCGACTCGATTTGATAAAGAGGATACCGAGAGCTTCCTCGTGCTCGGGACGGACTTGTCCCCGCAGAAGAAAGCGCGCGGCGAGTATGGTCGGTCTGACGTCATGATTGTCGTCATTCTGAACAAGAAAAACAAACAGACGACGATGCTCAGCATCCCGCGTGACTCGTACGTCAACATCGACTATACGGGCTTCAATATCCCGTACGGTAAGACGGGTCTCGATCAAGACAAAATCACGCACGCCTATTACTTCGGGTCGATGGATGAATCGAACCCGAACAACGGCATGCGGATGGCGACGAACACGATTGAAGACTTGGTCGGCATCGACATCGACCACGTCGTCTCCCTCAACTTCCAAGGGTTCGTCGACTTCATCGATGCCGTCGGCGGGGTCGAAATCGACGTCCCATTCTCGTCTGAACAGAAGAGTTACGACGCTTCACGCGAAGTCGTCCAAGTCGAAGCAGGGCTTCAACAGTTATCGGGCGAAGAGGCACTTGCTTACGTCCGTAACCGTTATGACGACCCACGCGGAGACATCGGTCGCGGACAGCGTCAGATGGAAGTCATCAATGCCGTCCTTGACCAAGCGCTCGGCACGTCGCTCATCAACAACTACGACAAAGTGTTGAAAGCAGTCGGGGACAACATGCAGACGACGCTCGGTCCGAACGACTATATGCGTTTAATCGAGGACGTCGGCGCCCTCAACAACACGGTTCAATATCAGTTGACCGGTGAAGGGGCCCGCGGTGTCGACGGTCATTTCTATTACTTCTTGAACGAGCCGTTGTTCGAAGAAGTCCGTTATCGCGTCCAACAGGCCGATGCCGGGAATGAAGTCGAACCGATGACCGATACCGAGCTTGAGACGTATATGTACGACCCAGCTGGAATCACGTACGAAGCACAATAAAAAATGGTTTGCCGTCCGCGGCAAACCATTTTTTATGTGCGTTCCATCGCGACGGTGAATGAGTAGGCGTCGCCGCGGAACAAGGAACGGCTATACTCGAACATGTCCCCGTTCTCGAGATACGTCCGTTGGTCGATTAAGAGCACAGGGGCGTTCGAAGAAATCGTCAACAGCTTCGCTTCCTCCGGTCCCGCGCTCCTCGCCTCGAGGGTTTGGGTCGCATTCTTCAACCGGAGCCCCGACTGCTCGGCGAACTCGTAAATCGAACCGACGGCATCTGTCTCGGTCAAGTTCGGTAGTAAGGCGACCGGGATGTATGCTGTCTCGAGGGCGAGCACGTTCTCATCGGCGAGACGGAGACGTCGCATCTCATAGACGGGGGTGTCGAGCGCGACACTCAGTTTTTGGGCGATTTTGGCTGGTGCCGGAATCGTTTGGAACGATAACAGGCGGCTAAACGGACGCATGCCCCGATGTTTGATTTCTTCCGAGAAACTTGTCAATCCGGACAAGGCCATCGTGATTTTTTTTTTGGCGACGAACGTGCCTCGGCCTTTTTGACGGCTCAAATAACCGGCGTTGACCAAGTTCGTGATGGCTTGGCGGACCGTCATCCGGCTGACGTTATAGCGCTCGGAAAACTCCCGTTCGGATGGGATGGATTCTCCCGGTTGAAGCTCGCCGGCATCTATTTGTTGCTTTAAATAGGCTTCGATTTGATAATAAATAGGTAGCGGTGATTGTTTATCAATCTGTAACATGCATATCGCTCCTGACTGCTAAAGTAAGTGTTTCTTATTATAGACCAAATTAGACTAGTTGTCTGAACATATCCTACAGAAAAGGTGGCGATCAAGATGAAGCCATGGCAATTTGAAACGACGGTGACCGACGTGCGCACCGATGCGCGCGGGACGTGGGTCGCGCTTGAATCCACATTATTTTATGCGGAAGGCGGGGGCCAACCTCCGGACGTCGGAACACTCGACGGACAACCCGTTCTCGACGTGCAACGGGTTGATGAGGTCGTCTGGCATTTAGTCGAAACGGGGCTCGAACGTGGGAAGTTCGTGACTGGAATGGTCGATGACGCGGTCCGTCACGACCACTCGATTCAACACACGGCTCAGCACGTGTTGACGGCTTTATTGGAAGACGAATACGGTATTCAGACGCTCAGCTTCGGCATCGGACAAGAGGAGTCGTCGCTTGAAATCGAGACAGAGACGCTCGATTGGACTCAAATCGAGTCGTTGGAACGAGACGTGCAACGCATTATCTTTGAGAACCGTCCCGTCTCCACGTACGAACTCACGTCCGCAGAGGTCGAGGTCGATCGGTTACGCAAACCGACCGACCGCACCGGGATGATCCGGATTGTCGACATTGAGGGACTCGATTACAACGCGTGCGGTGGGACACATGTCGAGACGACCGGCCAACTTGGGATCGTCCATGTGACCTCGATGAAAAAAGTTCGTGGGAACGTCCGCCTGACGTATGTGGCCGGTCACCGGGCCTTGTCCGCCATCCATTCGTCACGGACAGCGCTGCGGACGATTCACCAAACGTTATCGACGACAAACGAGACGGTCGCTGCCCGTGTCCTCGAGGAACGAAATCTTCGTCTCGAGCGGGACAAGGAAGTGAAGGCGCTCGAGGCGCGCGTCGCGAAAGCGAAAGTCGCTGCCTTTTTGCAGGAAGACAATTACGTCATCACCCATATCGGTAAGACGGAAGCGGAAACGTTGACGACGACCATCGTCGAACGCATCGCTGCGACGGGCCGAATCGCTGTCGGAGCCAATCATACAGGTCAAAAGCTATGGCTCATGCATGACGGGACACATGACATCGCCATCGGTAAATTCTTAAAACGGACGCTCGACGACCTCGGCATCGGTCGCGGTGGCGGCAGTCATAAACAAGCCCAGGCCCGATTCGAATCGGTCATCGAGTTGGAACGTGCGACGGCAGAAATCGTGAAACGGCTTCAGGAAGGAATGGTATCATGTTGAAGATTGAGCACGGCACGGAAGCAGAACTGATTGAACAGGCACGGGTTGTGCGAGCGACAGTGTTTATTCACGAGCAAGGCATCGCCCCTGAAATCGAGTATGATGAGCTTGACCCAGACTGCATCCATTTCGTCGGGACGGTGGACGGTGAGCCGGTGACGACGGCGCGTCTGCGTCCAATCGGTGACGCGGTCGGGAAAGTCGAGCGGGTCGCCACACTCGCTTCGGCGCGCGGTAACGGGTATGCCAAGGAAATCATGCTCGCCATCGAGTCTGTCGCGCGAACGAGTGAGTTACATCAGCTCAAACTTGGTGCTCAACTGACGGCTCTGCCGTTTTACGAGCGTCTCGGATACGAGGCGTACGGGGACAATTTTTTAGACGCGGACATTCCGCATCGGATGATGAAGAAGACGTGGTGACTGTTTTTAGAAATTTTCCTTTTTTCTAAAAAAAGGTTGGCAAGCCGGGATGCATTTGTTATAACTAAAACTAACAACTGACAGATAGAGGTTGCGAATGACATGAGTACGCTTGATCGACACGGACGCATTCCGGATCGAGCCGAAAGGGGAATTTCGCCGAAGTCGACGTTCGCATGCGTACGAACGAAGGCTGGGGTAGTCGTGAATAACGCCTACACTGCCATGGATGAAATGCCATGGAGCGCTATCTACGGAACGATTCTTTAATCGTTTTTCAACTGCGCGTACAAGCGGCAGACCGTAGGGAGAGTGCTTCCTACCGGTCTGCCGCTTTTTCTGTTGGTGGACATCATGAAAGTGGGGAACCTGATGACAACCGTATTGAAATTTGGAGGCAGCTCCGTTGCCACGATTGAACAAATCCAGGCCATTTCCGAATATTTACAGACACGGGCCGCGGCCGGAGAGAAACTTGTCGTCGTCGTCTCCGCGATGGGGAAAACGACTGACTCACTGTTGTCACTCGCCAAACAAATCACGGAACGCCCGATGATCCGTGAACTGGACCGCCTGCTTGCGGTCGGTGAGGAGCAGACGATCAGCCTGCTCAGCATCGCTTTGAACTCTCGAGGCGTGGCGGCCATCTCGCTTACCGGACAACAAGCCGGGATAGACACGATGGGTATTCACACGAAAAGTAAAATCAAAGCGATTCGCAAAGAGGTGCTCGAAGAGAAGCTCCGGACATATGACGTCGTCATCGTCGCCGGTTTCCAAGGCGTCAACGAGTTCGGTGATGTGACGACGCTCGGACGAGGCGGATCGGATACGACTGCTGTCGCCTTGGCCGCCGTCCTCAGCAAACGCTGTGAGATTTACACGGACGTCGCCGGTGTCTATACGGCTGACCCGCGCATCCATCCGACGGCCCGCCGATTAGATACCGTCTCGTATGACGAGATGATGGAAATGAGCGCGCTCGGGTCGAAAGTGATGGAGATGCGTAGCGTAGAGCTCGCGAAAAAATTTGATGTGAACATCTTTGTAGGAAAGACGCTTGCGAGCGAAGGAGGAACATGGATCATGGATATGACACAGGCGATGGAACAAAAAGCGGTGACGAGCGTGAGCGTCGTGAAGAACGTGCTCAGCGTCTCAATCAAACATATTCCACATTCGGTGGCAGGAGTTGCCGACATTTTCGAGAAATTGTCACAGCGTCATGTCAATATCGATATGATCAGTCAGACGGCGTTCGATGGTGAAGTATTCCTGTCGTTCACCTGTCCGCTCGATGAAGAGACGTTTCTCGAAGAGGCACTCGCGGAACTGACTGAGACGTTCCCACAAATCAAAATCGACCGTCATACCGAGCATGCGAAAATCTCGGTCGTCGGCATCGGCATGCGTGATGCGACCGGTGTCGCTGCCGAACTGTTCGCCACGTTCCGCGAGAGCGGGATTCCATTCTATCAAGTCACGACATCCGAGATTAGCATCTCGTACACGATTAACGAACAAGACGTCGAAGCAGCTGTCGCGGCCATCGCGACCCGCTTCAAGTTATAAGGAGGACGCCACATGTATAACGTAGCCGTCGTCGGTGCGACCGGTGCCGTCGGCCAAAAGATGATTGAAGTATTGACCGAGTATGAATTTCCAATCAACGAATTGATGTTGTACGCATCGGCCCGTTCAGCCGGGAAGACCGTGAACGTGAACGGCAAGGACGTCGTCATCCGAGAACTGTCGGACGCGATTTATGCGGACCCAATCGATATCGCGCTCTTCTCAGCCGGTGGGAGCATCAGTGAACAATATGCGCCTCGCCTGAGCGAACAAGGTGTCATCGTCATCGACAACTCGAGCGCATTCCGGATGAAAACGGACATTCCGCTCATCGTACCGGAAGTGAACCGAGTCGAATTGAGCCCGGACAAGACGCTCATCGCCAACCCGAACTGCTCGACGATCCAATCGGTCGTCGCGCTCGCACCACTCGCGGAAGTATACGGGTTGACGCGTGTCGCCTATACATCGTATCAAGCCGTCTCTGGCTCGGGCCAAAAAGGGATAGAGGACTTGGAACGCGGAGCACGTGGGGAAGAGCCGAAGAACTACCCGTATCCGATTTACGATAACGTCTTGCCACACATTGATGTGTTCTTAGAGAACGGTTATACGAAAGAAGAACAGAAGATGATTGAAGAGACACGCAAAATTTTAAACGCGCCGAACCTCGGTGTCACAGCGACATGTGTCCGTGTCCCGGTCCGCAACAGCCACGCCGTCTCCATCACGGTCACGCTCGACCGCGACGCGACGCTCGCCGAAGTAAAAGCCGTGCTCGCGGACGCGCCAGGTGTCGTCTTGATGGACAACCCAGGGGAGCTCGTCTATCCGACACCACTCGATGCGAACGGGACAGACGACGTGTACGTCGGTCGTATCCGTGTCGACGAGTCACAGCCGAACACGTTCCATCTCTGGTGCGTCGCTGATAACGTTCGAAAAGGCGCGGCAGCGAACGCCGTCCAAATCGCCCAATGTATGATTGGGCAGACTGCTACGAAATAAGGGGGAGATTATATGTTCACAGGAGTCGCAACCGCACTCGCTACACCGTTTCAAGCAGACGGTCTGCTAAATCTCACAGCGTGGGAAGCGTTGATTGAAGATCAAATTAAAGAAGGTGTCAGCGGTCTCGTCATCGGGGGAACGACTGGTGAAGGCATGACCATCACGGACGAAGAGTTCGAGACGCTTCTCGTCAAAGCGATTGAAGTCGCTGCCGGCCGCGCCGTTATCATCGCGGGAACCGGGTCAAACAACACGGCGCTCAGCATTCAAAAGACGAAACGGGCCGCCGAACTCGGAGCCGAGATGGCGATGGTCGTCACGCCTTATTACAACAAGTCGACGCAAGCGGGTCTGATTGCCCACTTCACAGCGATTGCCGACGCGTCACCGATTCCGCTCATGCTCTACAACGTACCATCTCGGACGGGCGTCGCACTTGATCCGGCAACGGTTGGGGAACTCGCTGATCACCCACGCATCGCTGCGCTTAAAGAAGCGAGTGGGGATATCTCAGTGATGGCTCAAATGATGGCGCATGTGCCGGAAGGGTTCCCAGTTTATTGCGGGAACGATGATCAAATCCTTCCTTATATGGCTTGGGGGGCGCAAGGTGTTGTATCGGTCCTCTCGAACGTCTATCCGGGTGCGACGGTCGCTTTAGCTGAAGCGCTCCTCGTCGGAGATTTGGAAACGGCACGCACATGGCAGCTCCGACTGCTCCCGGTCATCGACGAATTGTTCGCGGAAGTGAACCCGATTCCGGTCAAAGCAGCATTGAATGCACGCGGATTCGAGTTCGGTGCACCACGTCTCCCGCTCGTCCCAATGAGTGCGACGGCCGAGGCCCGCTTGTTGTCGGCAATGGAGCAGTTCAATGAGGTGAGACAGTGAACTTACTCATTCATGGATACGGCGCGATGGGACAAATCGTCGAAGAAGTCGCCCGGACACAAAATTTGAACGTTGCGGCCATTGTTTCGCCGGCCGGAGGGGAACATCCTGTCTCGCTACAAGATGTCGAGGCCGAGGTCGATGTCGTCATCGACTTCTCGAACCCGGCGCTGTTGGATGATGTGCTTGCGTTTGGAAAAGCTAAACAAATCCCGCTCGTCATCGCGACGACGGGCTTCTCGGAAGCAGAGCTCGCCAAAATTGAGGCGGCGTCTCAAGAGATCCCGATTTTCCAGTCGTATAATACGTCTTACGGGATCGCTCTTTTGAAACAGTTGCTCGACCAACTCGTCCCGCTCACGCTTGGTTATGACATCGAAGTGATTGAGGCGCACCACCGTAAGAAAGTCGATGCACCGAGCGGGACGGCGGAACTGCTCGCCCGTGCCATCGAGGCGAAACGCGACGTGACACCGGTATATGACCGTACACCGCGTCGTGAAGCGCGCGCAGCCGATGAACTCGGCATGCATTCGGTACGCGGGGGGACGATTTTCGGTGAACATACCGTCCTCTTTGCCGGAGACGACGAAATGCTTGAATTGAAACACACGGCCCTGTCCAAACGCGTCTTCGCGAACGGGGCACTCGCTGCGGCGGCAACGATTCTTGACCGCCCAGCCGGATTATACAATTTAACGAACCTATACGAGGAGGCCACTCATGTTACTCACAAACGCTTATGAAATCGCGCAATACATTAAAGATGCCAAGAAAGAAACGCCTGTCAAATTGTACGTCAATGGTCAATTGGCCGGTCTGACGATCGAAGATGCCAAAGCTTTTGGAACGGACGAGTCGAAACTGTTCCTCACGACGGCTGAACGTGCGGCTGCTTTCCTAGAAGCGAACGCTACCGTCATCACGGACACGCACCTCGAGTACGACCGCCGCAACAGCGCCGTACCGATGCTTGATACGACGCAGTTGAATGCCCGCATCGAACCAGGTTCGTTCATTCGCGACCACGTTCAAATCGGGAATAACGTCGTCGTCATGATGGGTGCTGTCATCAATATCGGTGCCGTCATCGGTGACGGGTCGATGGTCGATATGAACGCGGTCATCGGTGCCCGCGGGACGCTCGGGAAAAACGTCCACCTTGGCGCTGGCGCTGTCGTGGCGGGTGTCCTTGAGCCACCTTCAAAAGATCCGGTCATCATCGAAGATGGCGTCATGGTCGGTGCGAACGCCGTCATTTTGGAAGGCGTCCGCATCGGTGAAAATGCCGTTGTCGCAGCAGGTAGTGTCGTCACACAAGACGTACCGCCAGGCGTCGTCGTTGCCGGTACACCAGCCCGCGTCATTAAGCAAAAAGATGAAAAAACCGCAGAAAAAACACAACTTGTTGATGACTTACGCTCCCTGTAACGTATAATAGACAGAAAATATCAAAAATGAATGGGAGAGTTGAACAATGGAACAGTATGGACAATGGATGTGGCAAGACGGGGCTTGGATCGAGCCGAGTGACGCGAACACGAGTATCATGACACACGCGATTCACTACGGTAGCGGGTTCTTTGAAGGAATTCGGGCATACCACACAGAGGAAGGCCCGGCCATCTTCCGACTCCGTGAACACTTGGAGCGACTCGTTCGTTCGTGTGCATACTATCACGTCGACTTGCCGTACACGGTCGATGAGCTCGAACAAGCGACAATCGAATTGATTGAACGCAACGGATTCGAAGCTTGTTACATCCGCCCATTCGTTTTCCTCGGCACACCTTGGCAGGCACTCATGCCGACACAGGAAACGAAAGTACACGTTGCCATCTCATGCTGGCCGCTCGGCGAATATTTCAGCAAGACGGTCGGGATCCGCGCGAAAGTCGCCTCGTATCGTCGCGTCTCTTCGACGATGATGCCGATGCAAGCGAAAGCGGCAGCGAACTATATGAACTCACAACTCCTTAAAGGAGAAGCGGTCCGCGACGGGTATGACGAAGCGATCGCCCTCGACATGAACGGAAACGTCAGCGAGGCGAGCGTCGCCAACATCTTCCTCGTCAAAGGAAACAAAATTTTCACACCGTCACTCGATTGCTCGGTGCTCGACGGCATCACGCGTCAAACGGTGATCGAACTTGCCCGTGAGGAAGGGTTCGAGGTCATTGAACGCCACATCGGACGTGACGAACTATATGTCGCAGATGAGATCTTCTTAACAGGAACGGCGGCTGAAGTGACGAGCGTCATCGAAATCGACAACATCTCGATTGGCGGCGGCGTCCAAACGGTCGCGACGAACATGCTCACGCGTTACCGTGAGGC
The DNA here is from genome assembly GCF_018618375.1 of Exiguobacterium sp. E4787. Classification (NCBI taxonomy): domain Bacteria; kingdom Bacillati; phylum Bacillota; class Bacilli; order Caryophanales; genus Exiguobacterium; species Exiguobacterium sp. E4787. Next base: position 49,334 of record NZ_JACSLY010000004.1, read on the forward strand.
CGTGACCGGACAAATCGCGGGCCACCGTGATTGGGTCACGTTCGTCAAAGCCGGAGTCAAAGAATAAAGGAGTTTTTTGTATGGGAGTCACAATTGACTTGAATGCGATTCGCGAAAACAAACGTCGGATTGAAGCGCTTGGCCGACCGGTGTTCGCCGTCGTAAAAAACAACGCCTATAACTTAGGGATGGAGCCAGTTGTGACGACACTGTACGAAGAAGGGGTGCGTCACTTCATGGTGACGACGCTTGACGAGGCGAGCGAGGTCCGGGCATCAGCTCCGGAAGCGCGCGTCCTTGTCATGAACCCGGTCTACGAGTGGACAAGCGTCCATCGGGACCATCTTGACGTCGCCATCGGTTCTTACGATTGGCTCGTCTCGCAACGGGACCAGCTCGACGGGGTCCGGCTTCATTTGAAGCTCGACGTCGGCATGAACCGTTTCGGTGCGAAGACGTTCCAGGAAGCGTTGGCCATCGTCGCCTTTTGCCAAGACGAAGGGCTCGACCTTGTCGGCTTATGTACACACTTCCCACTCGCGGACGCGGATAACGCCGAAATCGAGCATAGTGTGCACGTGCAACGGTTCGCCGACTGGTCGAATCGTCTCATGGAACGGCACACGTTCGAGATCGTGCATGCGGCCAACAGTGCGGCGACGCTTCAAGCGGATCCGCGTCTCGGACATTGCACGCACGTACGTGTCGGCATCTTTCTGTATGGCTACTCTTCGGTCGAACCGGTCGATTGGCTCGTCCCGGCGTTTCGCTGGGAGACAGAAGTCGTCGCCGTGCACGACATCGAGGCCGGTGCCCACGTCGGTTACGGCACGGGCTACACGGCCGAGACGAAAGAACGCATCGCCGTGCTCGCGGTCGGCTATGGCGACGGACTCATGCGGGCCCGGCGCTTCTTACCGGCCCACATCGAAGGACGGGCCTATCCGTTCATCAGTAACATCTTCATGAGCCACAGCTTCCTACGCGTCGATGACACGATTCAAGTCGGAGACCAGGTCGAGCTTTACGGCCATCTCACGAAAATCGATGACGTGACCCGCACCGGGCACGCCAACAACTCAGAACAATTATGCGCACGCTCATGGCGTGTCCCGCATCGCTTTGAAGGAGGCAATGTATGTACACCACCAACCAATCAGTTTGTATGATCGAAGGCGTGTCCGTCCGTGAACTTCAAGCGACGTACGGGACACCGCTCTATATCATGAGCGAGCCTGAACTCGAACGTCGCCTCGGCCTCATCCGGAACGCGTTCCTCGACAAGTATCCGAACACGTACGCGCTGTACGCATCGAAAGCGATGTCGATCGCGGCCGTGTACGACAAAGTGATGGCAGCCGGTCTGAGCATCGACGTCGTCTCGCGCGGCGAGATGTTCGTCGCGCTCCACGCCGGTGTCCCGGCCGACCGGATTCACGTCCACGGGTCGAACAAGACGGTGCAGGACATCACGTTCGCGCTCGAGAACGGGATCACCCACTTCACGATCGACAACATGCGTGAGATTGGGCTGTTGTCGGGTCTGGCCGCTGCGCAAGGGGTAGACGTTGATGTATTGCTCCGCATCGTCCCACAAGTCGTCGGAGGCGCCCACGAGGCGATTCAGACGGGCGGGGTCGATACGAAGTTCGGCTTCCCGACCCATGACGACACGTATCTCGAAGCGATCAAGGCGACGCTGCAAGCGGAACGGTTGAACTTGACGGGGATTCATTGTCACGTCGGTTCGCAGATTCAAGAGCCGACGCTGTTCATCAATACGGTCAAGACGATGGTCAACTTCATCGAGACGATTCGTCAAGAGACGGGGTATACGGCCGACGTCTTAAATATCGGAGGCGGCTTCGGTGTCGCCTATCTCGAATCGGACGACCCGCTCGACTTCGCCGATACGATGACGCAAGTGATGGATACGCTCGTCGCGGAAGTGGAACGCTTCGGCTTGCCGCTTCCGAAAATCGGCATTGAACCGGGCCGTTGGCTCGTCGCCAACGCCGGTGCGACGCTCTATGAAGTCGGGACGGTGAAAGAAGTGAGCGGTGTCCGCACGTACGTCTCGGTCGACGGAGGGATGACGGATAACATTCGTCCCGCTCTCTATGACGCTGAATATGACGTCATTGTGGCGACACGGATGGATGAAGCGAAGACGCTCGAGGCGAAAATCGTCGGGGCGTGCTGCGAGTCGGGAGACATCATCTCGAACCGTTCGCTTATCCCGCCGGTCGAAGCGGGTGATCTCTTGCTCGTCAAAGCGACGGGAGCGTATAACTTCTCGATGGCGAGCAACTATAACCAGATGCTCCGCCCGGCCGTCGTCTTCGTGAAAGACGGAACGCATCGTCTCGTCGTCCGGAGACAGACGCTCGAAGACTTGGTCACCTGTGAGATTATCGGACAATCGACATGACGCCATAAACGCATTCCTGAATCAGGGATGCGTTTTTTTATGGAAGTCGTTCTTCTTCAAATGAGAAATGCTTTTAATTATGATGAGAGAGAGAACAGAGGGGGAAGTGACTTCAATGGAAAAGACAGCAGGACAACAGTTGATTGAATCACGGCGGACGATTCGCATGTTCACGGAAGAACCAATCGCGACGAAAGTACTCTATGACTTGTTGGCGTCAGCTCATCAAGCGCCGTTTCATAACAAAGTCGAACCGTGGAATCTCTATTTGTTCAACGGGGAGGGAAAAGAAGTCTTGCTTCAGGCGCTCGAACCGGCGTTTCAAGATGGACCAGAGGGGAAGCGTGAGAAGATTGCCGGGCGTATTCGTAACGCGGCCGCATGTGTCTACGTGACGACGAAGCATTTCGAGACGGACAAAGGGAAGAAAGATGCAATGCTCGCAACGGCGACGATGATTCAAAACTTCCATTTATTATGTAGCGAGCAACAAATCGGACTCGTTTGGCGGACGGGCGGTATTTTTGAGGATGCTAGGCTTCAAGAGATGATTGGAGCTGAAGGTGAGACGTTTGTCGGGTTACTCCAGCTCGGTCGTTACGAAGACGTGCCACCGACGAAGCAACGTCAATCGATTGACGCTAGTTTGACAATTTTTGAGTGAACGAAAAGGCCCGAGCGTAGGTGACTACGACCGGGCCAATATTTATAGGTCAATGAGACTGAGCCGTTCATGTGAGCGCTCGGTTTATTTTTTTAACTTGGCTGCAAGCCAGTCTTGAATGACATTCGTTGGAATCATTGTGTTCACGTTCCCTCAGTTTTAATTTCTTTCTCTATATTATTATCCAATTGCAGTCGTTCCCAAACCTCGCGATGTGTTCCTTGAAGCGTAGCGTCAAATGAATCCTCGATATGCAGGTAATGACTTGGGTTAATGGACGAGGCGTACAAGTCTAGAATCAGTTCGGCATGGTTTGGATACATACAATTGGCCCCTTTCGAAACGTCGGCTTGACTACATCCTCAGTATACAGGGGGAACATGAAGAAAAATCGGGGGAATCGTTAACATTTTATGAATCTTGCAAACGCTTTCACAAACTTTGTGTAGATGTCAGTGGTTCACACGTCTGTTTGTACTGCTCGGCCCGCTTCGCGTATTTGTTGACGGTCCGTTCCATGATAAAGCGATCCTCATCATTGAGCGGACGGACGACTTTGGCGGGGACACCCATGACCATGACGCCTTCCGGGATTTGCATGTTCGGTGTGACGAGCGCCCCGGCGGCGATGAACGACCCCTTCCCAATCTTTGCCCCGTCGAGGACGGTCGCATGCATGCCGATGAGACAGCCTTCTTCAATCTCACAGCCGTGAATCATCGCCATATGTCCGATGGAGACGCGGTCATGGATGACCGTCGGAGAGCCTTCATATTGGTGCACCATCGATCCGTCTTGGATGTTCACGTAAGAACCGATGCGAATCGGTCCTTCATCTCCCCGAATGACCGTATTGAACCAGACGCCGGAATGGGCACCGATTGTGACATCACCGATGACATGGGCTCCGGGTGCGAGAAACACCGTCTCGTCGACTTGCGGCGTCAATTCGCCTAATTTGTATTGCATATGTGTAACCCCTTTCAAACAGATATGCTTTCATTGTCGCATAAGTTGAAAAAGAAATTGCGCCTGAAAGATTATTCTTGTTAAGATAGTAAAAATACGTAGAAAAAAAAGGAGACACACAGATGGAGAAACAACATTTGATTGACATCGCGGCGAAGAAAAAGAAAGCAGCGGTCGTCTTTAAAGATGTGGCGGTCATTGACGTCTACAGTCGCGAGACGATTCGCACGGATGTCGCCATCGACGCAGGATACATCGTGGCCATCGGGGACGGCTACGAAGGGGAGACAGAGTATCACGACCCGTCTTGGACATTGGCACCATCGTTCATCGATTCCCACGTCCATATTGAGTCATCGATGGTTCCACCCCACGAGTTCGCCAAAGCGGTCCTGCCGCTCGGTGTGACGACGGTCATCGCCGATCCGCACGAGATCGCGAACGTCAACGGGGCACTCGGGATTGAGTATATGCTCGCGGATGCTGAGGGGTTGCCGCTCGACGTGCGCATGATGCTCCCGAGCTGTGTACCGGCGACGCCGTTCGAGCACGCAGGGGCGAAACTATACGCCGAGGACTTGGCGCCGTTTTTAGACGATCCAGGGGTGCACGGTCTCGGCGAAGTGATGGATTATCCGTCCGTCGAGTCGGGGAGTGCGGACATGCTTCAAAAGATCGCCCAGACCGAACTTGCCGGGAAAGTCGTCGACGGCCATGCCTCAGGTCTTGGTCCGGATCAGTTGAACGTGTATCGCACGGCCGGTATCATGACCGATCATGAATGCACGACCGCTGAAGAGGCGCTCGAACGGGTGCGCCGCGGTTTTTACGTTCAGATTCGGGAAGGATCGGTCGCCCGGAACGTCGAGCAGGTCAGTTTGGCCATCACCGAGAGCAACGCCCACCGGTTCTTGTTCTGTACGGACGACAAGCATTTGGACGATCTCGTCGCCGAGGGTGGCATCGACTACAACATTCGCATGGCGATCAAACAAGGCGTCAAGCCGGAAACGGCGTATGCTGTCGCCAGCCTGCACGCGGCCGAGGCGTACGGGTTGAAAGAAGTGGGGGCCATCGCACCGGGCAAGCGCGCGAACTTTGTCATCTTGTCAGACGTCGAATCGGTAACAATCGATACTGTGTACGTGAACGGGGAAGTCGTCGCCAAGGCAGGCAAGGCCACGTTCGAGGCTGATGGGATCGAAGTGCCGAAACCGATGCGAGGCGAGCTGAAGCTGCCGGACTTGACGCCGGAGTCATTCCGCTTGGCCGTGAAGGAAGAGGCGGTCGATGTGATTCAAGTGCTGCCGAACAGTCTCTTAACGAAACGGGAGCGGCTCGTCTTTAATCCGGACGCGTCGGGTGCCGATTTCACGCAAGATATCGCCACACTCGCTGTCATCGAACGTCATCACGGGACGGGTCATATGGCGCTCGCGCCGGTGACCGGTTTCGGCTTGAAACGAGGGGCACTCGCAGCGACGGTCGCCCATGACAGCCACAACCTCGTCATCGCCGGGGTGAGCCCGGACGACATGTTGCTCGCAGCCGAGACGCTTGAAAAAGTGGGCGGTGGGGTCGTCGCGGTGTCAGAGGGCAAGGTGCTGGCCGTCTTACCGCTTGAGATTGGCGGACTCATGACGAAACGTCCGTATGCGGAAGTGGCGGACGTGCTCGAACAGTTGAACGATGCGCTCGACGTCGTCGGGGCCCATCGTCACTTCAACCCGTATTTGACGATGTCGTTCCTCGCGCTTCCGGTCATCCCGGATTTGAAGTTGACCGATATGGGACTATTCGATGTGACGACGTTCTCATTCATCGAGTCGTAAGTCAGTCTAACGTATGATTTTTGTTAAGAACGACCCGAAACGATTGAATGGATCGGCTTAAGTTGGTATAGTTACGACAAGTTTCATCGGTAAATATGGAAAGGGGGGATATCACAGATGGAACAAGTTGCATACAACCGGTCGTATGATGAACATGGGGATTTGATCAATTCTGTATATCGTGCCTTCCAAGACCGATGTCAAGAATTGCCCGACGAGACGCGGACGAAACGGCGATTGCGTCACCTTATTTTCTTAACAATCAAAGAACATACGACGTCACACGCCGAGCGTTTTGTCTTATATCATTTCTTTAGTGATTTCTTTAAAGCGGTCGAGTCAGACGACCAGGCTGCACTCGCGGTGTTGAAACAAATCATCCGAGATGAAAAAAACTATTGATTAGTCACTATGACCTATGATAATTTAGACGTAACTTTAAATGAATATTCGTGCTATCGATGAGGTAGAGGTGCGATGCTGATGAGTAAGTAGTCCGAGGATGACAACGGTGAAGACTACAGAAAGGCAAGATCGCCGAAGTGTAAAGTCATGTCTCTGACTTTGTGCTGGGCTGACGGGAAATACCCGTCAGACTGCCATACATATTTACGTATGGAGCGCTCCAAGTCGGCTAAGAAAGACGGAACATCCAGCGAGGGTGTCGGCTTTGTTGCCGATGCCCTCGCTTTGCGTTTTTTTAAGCATAGGGGGGCCTCATCTCTAACAAAAGAGGAGGAAATCACATGGTAGATTATTCAACTTCGGTACTCTCACTCGTACCGGCTTTATTGGCCATTATTATGGCCATCACAACACGGAAAGTCATTCCGTCACTCGGTGTCGGGATTATTGCAGGGGTCTTATTGCTTCACAATTTTAATCCTCTCGAATCGATTCAATATTTGTGGTCGAACGTCATCGCCTTATTCTGGGCCGACGGAGCCATTAATGAATGGAACGTGCTCTTGATTGCGTTCTTGCTCTTGCTTGGGATTTTGTCATCGATCATTCAAACGTCGGGTGGCGCCCGCGCGTTCGGAGAATGGGCCGCTTCAAATGTCAAGACAGCCCGTGGTGCTCGTCTCGTCTCGTTCGGACTTGGGATTTTAATTTTCATCGACGATTACTTCAACAGTCTCGCCGTCGGGAATATCAGCCGACCTCTCACGGATCGGAAAAAAGTGTCACGGGCGAAACTCGCCTACATGATTGACTCAACGGCCGCACCAGTCTGTGTCATCAGTCCGTTATCGAGTTGGGGAGCCTACATCATTGCCATTCTTTCAGGTATTCTTGCAAAATATTCGATTGACAGCTATTCATCGTTCTCGGCGTTCATTCAAATTATCCCGATGAACTTTTACGCCGTGTTCGCATTGCTTTTGACAGCTTATGTCGCCTACACGGGACTTGCCATCGGACCGATGCGCACGCATGAACTCCGTGCCCTCCAAGGGGAACTCTACGACGCTTCGAAAGGTGCGCCGATGGGGATGAGTGAAGATTTGAACGAACATGAAGGTGGGAAAGTCCGTGACCTGATTGTCCCGATTATCGCCTTGATTATCGCGACAGTGTCGGCCATGCTCTATACGGGCGGCCAAGCACTCGCAGCGGACGGTCAGAGTTTCTCGTTGATTGGCGCCTTCGAATCGACGGACGTAACCCGTTCACTCGTGGCAGGTGCTGTCGTCAGTTTGATTGTGACGTTCATCTTATTAATCGGCCGCAAAATTCCGGCGAAAGACTACGGACAAGCGACATGGGGCGGAATTCGCGCCATGTGGCCAGCCGTGCTCATCTTGTTGTTTGCTTGGACGATTATCGCCGTCATCGGTGACATGAAGACAGGTGACTACTTGGCAAGTTTCGTTACAGATTCGATTTCACCATCTTACTTGCCGTTCCTCTTGTTCTTGATCGCCGGTCTGATGGCGTTCTCGACAGGAACGAGCTGGGGAACGTTCGGTCTCATGCTTCCAATCGGAGCCGATTTGATTATGGCAGTCGAGCCGGAGCTCTTGCTACCGACACTTGCCGCTGTTCTCGCCGGAGCGGTGTTCGGAGACCACTGTTCACCAATCTCGGATACGACGATTCTCAGTTCGACGGGTGCCGGGTCGCACCATATCGACCACGTGTTGACGCAGTTGCCGTACGCCTTGATTTCAGCCGGCGTGGCAGCGGTCGGTTACTTGGTCCTTGGAATCTCAGACTCGATGTGGGTCGGATTCTTCGCAGCCCTCGCGACGTTCGTCGTGGCGCTCGTCATTGCGCAAATTATCTCGAAACGCGGACGCGTACCAGCCGATATGCGGACTGAGCGCGAAGCGTAATCATCTAGATAAGGGACATACCACAACTTCGTGGTACGTCCCCTTTTTTTGCGTCACAACGGCATAGCCCCAACAAACAAACCCTGCCGCAAGCAAGCGGCAGGGTTTGTGGGTTAGTTGACGTCCAACCATTTGAAGCTAGCGTCAGCTCCGAACGGGTGGCGGTACATGTTTTCGATGTTTGAACGCTCAAGGTAAGCCTCACCTTTTTGGTAAATCGGTGCGATCGCGAAATCATCTTCGAGCAAGATGCGTTCGGCTTCTTGCATCGCTTCCCAACGTTTCATTTGATCGGCTTCTTGTTTCGCGCCTTGAATCAACTTGTCGTACTCGTCGTTCGAGTAAGCCATACGGTTGAACGGACCGTCTGTGACCCACATGTCGAGGTACGTCATCGGATCTTGATAGTCAGGGCCCCAACCGGCAGCGGAGACGTCATAGTCGCCAGCGCCTTCAAGTTCAAGGAAGTTTTTGAACGGCTGTTGCTTAATGTTAAGTGTGAGGCCAGGAAGGTTCTTCTCGAGCTCACCTTTGATATACTCGTTGACTTTCTTGAACGCTTCTTCGTCACGTGAGAGGAACTCAAGTTCGATTGTCTCGACACCGAGTTCGGCAAGACCTTTCTCCCATGCCGCTTTCGCCTCGTCGACGTTATAGCTTTGAAGGTCTGGATACTTCTCGCGGAAGTCAGCTCCATCTTCTGTGAACGTGAAGTCTTTCGCGACGATATAGTTGGCCGGCTGTGAACCGTCCGTCAAGATGACGTCTGTGACGCCTTGCTTATCGAAGCCTTTTGCGAGTGCCTCACGAATGTTGACGTTTTGAAGTGATTCGTTCTTCTGGTTGAAACGAAGGAAGTTGATTCGTGCGTCGGCACGTGTCTTGAACTCATCCGAGTCTTGGAATTGTGGAACGAATTCAGATGACAAGAGCGTGTAATCGACTTCGCCCGATTCGAACAAGTTGACGCCCGTCGCGACTTCTTTAACGACCTTGACGTTGATTGTATCCATCTTGACGTTTTCAGCGTCCCAATACTCAGGGTTCTTTTTATAGACCCAACCTTCATTGTCTTGCCAGCTATCTAACACATATGGTCCGTTGTAAAGTGTCTTATCGACAGCTGTCGCAAACGACTCGCCTTGTTCTTCGACGAACTCTTGCTTTTGCGGCATGTACGTCGGGAATCCTGTCAACCCGAGGAAGTAAGGGGCAGGTGCCTCCAATTGTACTTCGAGTGTCTTCTCATCGAGCGCTTTCGCGCCAAGCGTATCAAGTTCTTCTTCGCCTGCGAGAATTTTATTGGCGTTTTTCAAATCTTGGAGGATATAGGCGTACTCAGCACCTGTCTCAGGATTGAGGGCGCGTTTCCATGAGTAGACGAAATCTTCAGCTGTGACCGGTGAACCGTCTGACCAGTTCGCATCACGCAATTTGAAGGTGTATGTAAGTCCATCTTCTGAAATTTCTACGTCTTCAGCAATTCCCGGTACCGGTTGGTTATTTTCATCCAGACGATACAGTCCCTCGAAGACGTTGTTCGTCACGATGACTGACGTCGAGTCCGTTGTGAGCGTCGGATCGAGCTGTGGCAAATCTGTCGCCGAGACGAGCGTGATTTCCTTTTTCGCATCACTTGATGAAGAGCCTTCAGACGAATCTGTTGTTTCTTCTCCGCCGCCACATGCTGCCGTTGCAAGCAAAGCGACACCCGATAAAGCTAACCATTTTTTGTTGCGCATTGTGTTACCTCCCGAAAATTCTGATTGTTTCGAATATATTGCAATTAAACTACAAACAAGATGAATGCGCAATAAAATTTTTTAAATTATTCGAAAATATAAACATTAGCAAAATACCTATCTAAACACCATTAGTTTCAGTAGAATAAGGAAATCATCGAATGATTATACATTATCGATGTATAGTTATTCGTCAGACGTCAACTTTTTGTGGAGGGTTTTAAATGAAGTCACAGTCAGCCGGAATCGGCTTTTTTGGGCTCGCTGCCATGGTCGTTGGAACGATGATTGGCGGAGGCGCATTTAATTTACCGGGAGCGATGGCACAAGGTGCTGGAGTCGGTTCGGTGTTAATCGGATGGACGATTACCGGTATCGGGATGGTCATGCTCGCGTTCGTGTTTCAGTTTTTAGCCAATACACGTCCTGAACTTGAAGGTGGGATTTACGCCTATGCGAAAGAAGGATTCGGCAAGTTTGTCGGATTCAATAGCGGGTGGGGCTACTGGATGTCGGCGTGGATTGGGACGGTAGCGAACATCACGTTAATCTTCAGCACGCTCAGCTACTTCTTTCCGATTTTCTCGTCAGAACATCGGACGTTCCGCTTAATCATGAGCGCGGTCGTCATTTGGGGGTTGTTTTGGATTATCTCACGCGGGATGAGAGAAGCGGCGCTTCTTAATATTGTCACGACAATCGCCAAACTCGTCCCAATCTTTTTATTTATTGTCCTCATCTTGTTTGCGTTTCGGATTGACACGTTCCAAATCGACTTCTGGGGACAATCGGGATTTAGCTGGTCACAGGTGTTCCCGCAAGTGAAGTCGACGATGCTCGTGACGCTTTGGGCGTTCGTCGGGATTGAAGGAGCAGTCGTCTTGTCATCACGGGCTCGTCATAAACGGGACGTCGGTCGGGCGACGGTGATCGGACTCGTCGGAACGCTTGTCATTTATATGATGATCTCGATTTTATCGTTTGGGGTGATGACCCAGGAACAACTCGCGGCACTTTCGGAACCGTCGATGGCGTACGTGCTCGAGGCCGTCGTCGGACCAGTCGGTGCGACCATCATCAACATCGGACTCCTCGTCTCGCTCTCGGGTGCCCTGCTCGGGTGGACGATTCTCGCGACGGAGATTTCGTACGTCGCGAGTCGTGACGGCGTGTTCCCGAAACTGTTCAATCGACTCAATCGAAATGAGACGCCGGTGAGCGCCTTGTTCATCACACAGGCGTTCACACAACTCGTCACGATCATCGCTCTCTTTTCGGAACAGACGTACTTGGTGCTCTCGAGTATCGCCGGCATCGCGGCGCTCGTCCCATACTTGTTCTCGGCCTTGTTCGGTTGGAAAGAGGCACGGCGGACCGGAACACGCCCGATGCTCGTCATATCGGGGATTGCGACCGTTTATGCGGCCTGGCTCCTCTATGCGTCAGGTGTCGAGTATATGCTCATCGCCATGATTTTGTACGCGCCGGGCGTGTTCGTCTTCATGTTGGCCGAACGTGAACAAGGCCGGCCGTACCTCAGCCGGTTGCAATATATGATTGCGGTTGTCATCCTGTTGGCGGCCACTTACGGTGTCTATGGACTATGGACGGCGACAATCAGCCTATAACAAAAAGTCATCGTACGTCGTGAGACGCGCGATGACTTTTTTCATTGACTGTTGTCCGTCAATAAGCGAACGACTTCAATTGGAGGAAGCGGCTTGGCGTACAAAAACCCTTGGAACGAGTCGCAAGCGGTTTGCTTCAAGTGGTCGAGCATCTCTTGGTCCTCGACACCCTCGGCCACGACGTGCAGATTCAGGCTCTTGCCGAGGTGGACGATGACATCGAGTAAGTGTGACTTCGACGTCAACCAATCATCGAGGAAGACTTTATCGATTTTTAGCTCGTCGACCGGGAACGACTTCAAGTATTGCAGTGACGAGAAGCCGGTCCCGAAGTCGTCGATGGATAGGCGATAATCGAGACGTTTGATTTGATCCATCCGGGCGATAATCTCGTCCGTCTGCTGCATGACGAGACTTTCGGTAATCTCGAGGATGATATCGGACGGATTCAAATTGAGCTGTTGCTTGATGTTGCGAAGCGTATTGATGAAGCTGTCGCTCCGGAATTGGTTCGGCGAAATGTTGACGGCCATCGACAACGGGTGATCGACGAGTTGTTGCCAGGCTTTCAACTGTTTGGCCGCCTCGAGAATGACCCAGTTGTTGATCGGGACGATGAGCGCCATCTCTTCGGCGAGCGGGATGAACTCTGACGGCGGGATTTGACCGAGCTCTTCATGGTGCCAACGGAGGAGCGCCTCGAAGCCGATGAGCGTGTCAGTCTTTAACTCATACTTTGGTTGATATTCTAAATAAAAATGTTTTTCTTCAAGCGCTTGATAAAGCGCCTTCTCGATATGGATTTGACGTGAGAACGCATCGTCCATATCTTTCGTGACGAACTGGATTGTCCCGACACCGATTCGCTTGCCTTTGAACAAGGCGCTCTCGGCGCGTGTGTACAGTTCTTCTAGTGAAGACGTGGCGGACGGATAGAAGACGCACCCGATGGAAATCGACACCATGATGGAGTGATGATAAATCCGGAACGGACGCTGCAGTTCATGTTGTAATTGACGTAGCAACTGGAACACTTCTTCTTTCGACTGTTCAAAGAAAATCAACCCGAACAAGCCACCCGACGGATGGAACATGACGCTCGTCTCAGGCAAGAACTGCGCGGCCCGGTCCTTGATTTGAAGGAGCAATTCGTTGCCGACGCGTGAACCGAACGATTCATTGATGATTTTGAAGCGATCGATATCGAACAAGGCAACGTGAACCAAGCCATCTCCTTGATCGACATCCGTCAACACGTGGCTGTACTGACGGAGCCATCCTTTCTTGTTCAAGAGTCCGGTCAAGTCGTTATGGTACGCGAGATAATTGACCTCTTGCTCGAGTCGCTTTTTATCTGAGACGTCAAAGCCGAAGGCGGTATATTGTACGATTTCGCCTTCATCACTCAAAATCGGGACGACCGTCAAATTGAGCCAACACATGTTGCGGACATGCCGCTCGGAACGGACAGGCATTTCACCGTTCCAGATGCGGTCGGTCGTAAGTGCTTGAAGCACGTCCTCGGCAAGCGGATGATTCTCAAATGACGGATGGATGAGCTCGAACCAGTTACGACCGATGAATTGATGATCGGGTGCGCCGATTAACCCGCAGAGCAACGGATTGATTTCTGTAATCTCGCCGTAAGCGTTTGTTGCCAAATAATACGTCGATTGTTCAATCATCGCTTGAAAGTGGTGAAGCAGATTGAACTGTTCTGTACTGATGAGCGGCCCAAACCCTTTCGGCAGGAACGCAAGGAAGTAGCCCGTATAGTTGTTGATGGAAAAAGATTGTAAATAAGCAGTCGCATAGACGACTGATCCGTTTTTATGTTTGAACGGCGTCATCGCCGTCGTCGAGAACGGATATTGAAGGAGCATCGGTGACCAGGATTCAAGCGCATCCTGTAAGTGTTGGACAACAGGGAGCGGATGGTGAAGCACCTCGTTTCGTCCCCATCCGAACAGCGTTTCCGCATATTCGTTCCACAGCAGGACGTTGCCATCGAGATTGATGTAACAGCATGGAACAGATAAAGCATCGATAAACTCGTCAATCGGCAAATCACGCAATGAAGCCACGTCGTTTCCTCCAATCTACATCAAATGAATCATAATCTACGTTCAGTGTACCTTATTTTGCCAAACCGAGGAATGGGCAAGTTGGTCGTTGTCAAAAGAAAGACGGTCATCATATACTGAAGGAGTAAGATAGTTTTTTGATAAGGGGGAAATCAAATGTCAAAGACACAAGAAGTGATTGAATTGACAGAGAAATTCGGGGCGCACAATTATCATCCACTTCCAATCGTCATCTCGGAAGCGAAAGGGATCTGGGTGACAGACCCAGAGGGGAACCGCTACATGGATATGTTGAGTGCCTATTCGGCCGTCAACCAAGGTCATTGCCATCCGAAAATCATTCAAGCACTTAAGGACCAAGCCGATAAAATCACGCTGACGTCACGTGCGTTTTACAATGATCAACTCGGTCGTTTCTACAAAAAAGTGGCAGCGCTTACAAACAAAGAGATGGTGTTGCCGATGAACACGGGTGCGGAAGCGGTCGAAACGGCTGTCAAAGCGTCGCGGCGCTGGGCGTATGAAGTGAAACAAATCCCAGGTCAAGCGGAAATCATCGTCTGCTCGGGCAACTTCCACGGCCGTACGATGGCGGCGGTGTCGATGTCGACAGAAGCGGAATATCAACGTGGATTCGGGCCGCTATTGCCAGGGTTTAAAGTCGTGCCGTACGGTGACATCGATGCGTTCGAGGCGGCCATCACTGAAAATACGGCGGCGTTCATTGTCGAACCGATTCAAGGCGAAGCCGGCATCATCATCCCACCGGTTGGTTACTTGAAGCGTGCTAGCGAGTTGTGCCAGCAGCATAACGTGTTGTTTGTGGCCGATGAGATTCAATCAGGGCTCGGTCGCTCAGGTAAATGGTTCGCCATCGAATGGGAAGATGTGGAGCCAGATATGTATATTCTCGGAAAAGCGCTCGGGGGCGGCGTGTTCCCGGTATCGTGTGTGGCGGCCAATGAAAACGTCTTGAGCGTATTCAATCCAGGATCACACGGTTCGACGTTCGGGGGGAATCCTCTCGCGGCGGCCGTGTCGATCGCGTCACTCGAAGTGTTAGAAGAGGAGCAGTTGCCAGAACGTTCCCTCGAACTCGGCACATATTTCATGGATCGTTTGAAATCAATCGACAATCCACTCATTAAAGATGTGCGCGGTCGCGGTCTGTTCATCGGGATCGAATTGACGGAAGCAGCCCGTCCATACTGTGAGGCGCTTAAAGAACGCGGCCTGCTCTGCAAAGAGACACATGAGACGGTGATTCGATTGGCACCACCGCTCGTCATCACGAAAGAGGAGCTCGATGAGGCGTTCGAGGCCATCTCGGCCGTGTTCGCACCAGCAGCTATTTCGTGATCACTCATCGCTTGGTATAATGGTTACAGACTCAACACCTGTCTCGCGACGTGCTCGCGGCAGGTGTTTTTTTGAAGGGAGGCCTGGCGATGCTATATGCATACGTCGGTTTGGCAGGAGCGCTAGGTGCCTTGGCACGTTATGGGATCGGCACAGGCATCGAGACGTTTTGGGTCGGTATGTTTCCGCTCGGGACGCTGCTCATCAATTTATCAGGCAGTTTCGCTCTCGGTTGGCTGACACACTTCCTGTTTCAGTCCGGACGACTCTCCCCGAGTGTCGTCACCGCGGTCGGAACCGGGTTTATCGGCTCGTTCACGACGTTCTCGACGTTCAGTGTAGAGACGATTGAGTTGCTGGAGTCCGGCGCAGTTGGCATGGCCTTGCTCTACGTGACACTAAGCCTTATGCTCGGTCTGTTCAGTTCGTGGCTCGGGTTTTGGTTCGGACGGCGTCGGTTCAAACAGTTCAGGCGAGAAGAGGTGGTGCGATGACGATCGCCATCATTATGCTGGGGGCGTTCTTTGGAGCGATGGCACGGTTTGGCATTGGTCAGCTCGTCAAAACATGGACGACATCTATGTTCCCGTGGGCGACGCTGTTCGTCAATGTGAGTGGGTCGTTTTGTCTCGGCTATTTATATGCGTCGAGTGCCGGCCCGTCGCTCATGCTTGGACTCGGTGTCGGCTTTCTCGGTTCGTTCACGACGTTCTCGACGTTCAAGCTCGAAGTGATGCGGTTCGTCGCCAAAGACTGGCTTCGTTTCGGGATGTATTTGCTTGCGACCTATGTACTTGGTC
This sequence comes from Exiguobacterium sp. E4787, assembly GCF_018618375.1. Taxonomy (NCBI): domain Bacteria; kingdom Bacillati; phylum Bacillota; class Bacilli; order Caryophanales; genus Exiguobacterium; species Exiguobacterium sp. E4787. The sequence goes on from NZ_JACSLY010000004.1 coordinate 65,182, forward strand.
TGCTGGCGGCCTATCTCGGTTATCATCTGCCATGACAAATCCCTCGGAACACGTTTCCGAGGGATTGTTTTATTCGCTAAGTTGGAGTTTTTCAGCACAAGATGGGCACGTGTTCTCGTAAGACTCGCACTGCTCATCCATCTGTTTCCCGCACTCTTGACACGTCTTGTCCGGTAACTTCCGATAAAATTCGACGGAAGATTCAAGTCGGCTTGCCCATTCATTCATTGTAACTGCCCCCTTTATTTAAGTAACGTAGCTGTTATGTTGTTTTGATTGTATTATAACAGAGGGTGATAAGTCAATAATAATATATAACAGATTTATAAATCGGATTTTGTTAGAATGAGAGTATAGAAAATGAGGTGAGATGGATGAAAGCACCCCAATGCGAAACGATTGCCATTCAGAATGAGGATGTCGGGGTATTACAACAAGCGTTGACCGATCTTGATGCGACGCGGGTCAGTCGATTATTCAAAGCGTTCGCCGATCCGACCCGACTTAAAGTGCTCTACGTGCTCACGCTCGAAGCGGAACTGTGCGTCTGTGACGTGGCGGCCGTGATTAAACATTCGAATGCCACGGCGTCCCATCACTTACGGACATTGCTCGAGCAAGGACTTGTCAAATATCGAAAGGATGGAAAAGTCGTTTATTATTCGCTCGACGATGACCACGTCCGGTTGCTCGTCGAGATTGCGATGGCCCATAGCGCCGAGCAAGATGAGACTGAATCAGACACGTGAGGCTGACTGGGATTCCAGTCGGCTTTTTTTTCGGTTGTAATTGTGAGGCGACCGCGTTACGATATATTCAAATGAACGTTTGAATATAAAAGGGGCGAAATTAACGATGAAACGAGATGTATTGCCCGTCGAAGGGATTACATGTACGAACTGCGCCGCCAAAATCGAGAAGAGTGTGACGGGAGAGGACAGTGTCGCCGCTTGTCAGATTGATTTTGCGACAAGTCGAATGATTATCGAATGGAATGATTCGAAAGATCATACGGAGACGCTACGGGCTATCGAAGCGTCGATGGCGCGAATTGAACCGGGTGCTCATTTTGTGAAAGATGATGAGGAAGTACCGATGTCGAGTCGCTTGTTATGGCGGTTCGGGATTGCATTCGCATTTCTGCTCGTCGGTCTGTATACCGATTCGCTTGTCGTGTACGGAATCGCCTACGTGGTTGCGGGTTATGATGTCGTCTATGCCGCATTTCGTAACGTATGGCATCGGGAATGGTTTGATGAGAAATTTTTAATGACGATTGCGACGGTCGGTGCGATTGCGATTTCGGAGTATCCGGAAGCGGTCGCCGTCATGCTGTTTTATCAACTCGGTGAGTATTTCCAAGCGAAAGCGGTCCACGCTTCACGGCGGTCGATTCAATCGCTATTGAATTTGAAACCGACACGCGCACGCGTTCTTGTTAAGGGGCGAGAAGTTGAGAAACGACCTGAGGACGTAACGGTCGGCTCCGTCATCATAGTGCGGGCTGGTGAACAAGTGCCGATGGATGGTCAGGTGTTACAAGGGGACAGCTCACTGGATACGGCTTCTCTGACAGGAGAGTCGTTGCCACGCCAAGTCGGGCCTGGTGAAGACGTATTGGCCGGCATGATCAACCTCGAAGGACGGCTCGAAGTTCGGGTCGAGCGACCGGCTGCGGAGTCGAGTCTTCAAAAGATGATTGCCCTCGTTGAACAGGCGAGCATGAACAAGGCGAAGACGGAACAGATGATTACAAGGTTAGCTAAAGTGTACACGCCGATCGTCGTCGTTTTAGCGGCTGTGGTCGCGTTTGTCCCGCCATTGTTTGTCGGAAATTTGGAGGAGTGGGTGTACCGGGCTTTAATCTTCCTCGTCATTAGTTGTCCGTGTGCCTTAGTGATCTCAATTCCGCTCGGTTATTTCGGTGGAATTGGTGCTGGCTCGCGGCGTGGCATTTTAGTGAAAGGCGGCGAGTATTTGGACGTCCTCGCCGAAGTTGAGACGGTTATCTTTGATAAGACCGGAACGCTCACGACGGGACGTTTTGAAGTGACGGATATCGCGACGAATGGTGAATTGACGAAGAACGAGTTGCTCCAACTTGCGTCTCGTGTCGAGATGGCTTCGACGCATCCGCTTGCAAAAGCAATCGTCGAGCAAGCCGGTCCGGTCGCGCCGTTCGCAACAATCCAAGAAGAGCCGGGTTACGGACTGATGGCTATAGACGGTGAACACCGCATTTACGTCGGTAGTGCCCGCTATATGAAAAAATTGGGCTGCTCGATCCCGACGGAGACATCGGGGACGATTGTGCATGTCGTGAAAAATGATCGCTGGCTCGGACGAATCGAGTTGAGGGACGAAGTGAAGGCGGATGCGGAACAGACGATTCGTGCGTTGAAACAATACGGATATCGGACAGTCATGCTGACGGGTGATCGGCAAGAAGTCGCGAATGCCGTCGGTTCAGCGATTGGCATCGATGAAGTGTACAGCGAGTTGCTTCCACATCAAAAAGTAACGGAAGTCGAGCGGTTGGCAACAACCGGCAAGGTCGCTTTTGTCGGTGATGGCTTGAACGATGCGGCGGCGCTTGCGCGTGCTGATGTCGGACTCGTGATGGGTGGTGTCGGTAGTGATACTGCGGTCGCAGCAGCTGACCTTGTTCTCATGAATGATGCCCCACACGATGTTGTGGCGGCGATTGATTTGAGCAAAAAGACACGACGAATCGTCTGGCAAAACATCACGTTCGCGTTCGGGATGAAGGCGCTCTTCCTCTTACTCGGCGTATTCGGACTCGCCTCAATGTGGGAAGCCGTGTTTGCCGATGTCGGGGTCGCCTTACTCGCCATTGGGAACGCCACCCGATTGATTCACGCCAAATAAAAAACCTCGAGCATGCTCGAGGCTGGGAACCGACTCATTGAGGTCGGTTCTTTTTGCGTGTTTTGAAAATCAAAAATAAAATGACGATAATCACAGCGCTGAGGAGGATGGCGATGGACGTGAGCGCTTGCATCAGCACATCGATTTGATTCTCGGTCGCAATCAATTGTTTGCGGATGTCGTCATACTGCATCTTTTTTAAGGCTCGTAAATCTTCGAGAATCGTTTGACGTTGATCAGTCATCGTTTCAGCGAGGTCAGTCGCGGCTTCGATGTCGCCCCTTTCATAGAGGACGAGCACTTGATCGGCCCCTTGCTCCCAAATCCCGTCGCGATGGAGCAAATCGATGAGTGAGCTCGGAGTGCCGGGATCATTCGCAATGGACGTTTTCAATTCTTCTGCTTGCTGGGACATACTGTAATACGATTCTAAAAAGCGCCGGTCTTCATAGGCGAGAAGACCACGGATGGCGTTGGCTCGTTCGATGTTGAAATACATGATATCCTCGATAGCGTCATACGAGTCGAGACGTTGACCGTGAATCGATTCGATTTGCCTTGTCGTGTCGCGAAGTTGGGAGGCGAAACTAGCGAGAACGAGTATGGATAAGACGGATAACGAAATGAGTACGGTCAGCCATTTTCGTTGGGACATGGTCATCCCTCCTTCTGTAAACATCGTACAATACTTCCTGATTTCACCGCAAAATATTTTTTTGGAAAAGGAAAAAATCGGGTAAAGGTATAAATATTAAAGGTATAAATATATAGTAATGCGTTTCTTGATATCGTTTACAATGATAGAGGAACGATTTTATTCATAAGGAGAATACACATGCCAGAGAACTCATCGTTAATCAAGTTGCACCAAGTCTTGAAAGAAAAACGAACGAATGTCCATTATGAGATTCCGACGTTATGGAACCGGCTGCAATTCGCTTCAGAGCCTGTACGTGATGGGGTCGAACGGGTCAATCCATATGATTTCTTGATCGATACGATTGAAAAAGCGATTCTTCCCCATGCGGTCGACGGACGGGGTTACCATCAATCGGTCGCCCAAGCGGACGGATATTTGCAAACTGGCGGCGATTGGATCAAGCGGGCATCGGTCTACTCGATGCAAGTCCGGACGTCGACATCATGGGATCATGATGGATCAGGCTATGTCGAAATGGAGAACTCGATCGGCATGAAAGACACGGGGACGTTCGTCAAAACGCTCGCGTTGATTCCGCATCTCCTTTACATGGGAATCGACACGTTGTTCTTATTGCCAATCTCGCAACACAGTCATAAAAACAAAAAAGGCGAATTTGGTTCTCCTTATGCCGTGCAAGATTTTTTCGGAATCGATGAGGAACTGAAAGAGACGTTGACCGGAGACGGCTTGACGGTCGAAGAAGAGTTCGCGGCGTTCGTCGAAGCATGTCACATGGTGGGGATTCGTGTCGTCATCGATGTCATCCCGCGTACATGTGCCCGTGACAACCGACTCATTCTCGAAAATCCGGAATGGTTTTATTGGATTCCGGTGACCGAACTCGATTACTATCATCCGCCGCACGTACCAGGGATTGGAGAGAACGTGAAACCAGAGCACGCTTTCTTGCCTATGATTTATGGGTCAGAAGATGTCTGGGCGCACTTACGTCGCTTCTCGATGGCGCCGAATCTCGTCGATGCGGACAAGTGGGAGACGGTGAGAGCGTACTTGCTCGAGCATCCAGAAGAGAACTTGCTTGCCGTCATCGAGCGCGAGTTCGGCTTGACGACCGCTCCAGCCTTCTCCGATTGCATCAATGATCCGCAGCCGCCATGGTCGGATGTGACGTATTTTCGTCTGTTCTTGGACCACCCGACAGCGGCAACGCCTTACGTGAGCGAAGCGAACTTGGCACCTTATATCTTGTTCGACTCGATCAAATCGAATCAATTCCGAGGCAATCAAATCAACGAGCCGCTCTGGGCGATGCTCGCCGACATCATTCCGCACTATCAGCGTGAATATGGGATTGATGGAGCTCGCATCGACATGGGGCACGCCTTGCCGGTCGATTTAGCGCAACGGATTCTACAGCAACCGCGTGAACTCGACGCCAACTTCAGCTTCATCGCTGAAGAATTAATTGAAATCGGTGCGTGGGCGGCGAAAGAAGCGGGCTATAACATGATTATCGGGTACGGGTTCTATAAAGAGCCACGTTTTGATACACATGAGACGCACCAGTTCGTATATGACTCGCGCTTCTTACCGTTACCGGTGTTTGCGGCCGGAGAAACGGCAGACACGCGCCGTATCGCGACACGAGATGGGGGACGGCAGGCGAGTCGCTTGCTCACCGTCTTGAACGGCTTCGTACCGAACGGCGTCCCGATGACGAACTCTGGACTCGAACTGTATGAGACACAGCCGATGAACACCGGGCTCGACTGCCGACCGGAAGAAGCGTATCAACTGTTCCCGACCGATCCGTACTTTGGAAAGCTTGCTTTCTTCGATGCGTACCAGTTCCATTGGGATCATCCAGAGCGAGACGAGATGATCGAACTGATGCATCAAGTGGCCGAGGTGCGTCGTCGTTGGTTGGACGTCCTCGTCAACCCGAGTCATTTCGAACCGCTCGCCATGGCACATATGGATGCGCCGTTCATCGGCCTCGCTTGGTTGCGTCCGGATACGAACGAGACGCTTCTCGTCGTGGCCAATACGGATATGTACCAACCGCTGCAAGGGAAAGTCCCGCTCGACGGGGTGCGACGCCGTAACTGGAACGCGAGCCGTTTCGCCGAGATGGTGTACTCACCGACGTCATGGCCGTACGCCGAGCATTCGTTCGATGAGAATTGGGACCTGTGGGTCGATTTGAAGCCGGGCGAAGTGAAAATCTATGAGATGAAATAAGCAAATGCCCCGAACCGGATACCGGTTCGGGGCATGTTCGTTACATCGTCTGCTTCATATAGTAAATAACAAACTCATCGAGTGGCATCGGTTTCGCATAGCGATAGCCTTGCATCGAATCACAGCCGATTTTCCGTAAGAAATTCTCTTGATACTCGGTCTCGACACCTTCAGCGACGAGCGCCATCCCGAGTTGCCGGGCCATCGCGACGATGGTCGCGGTGACGGTCTGATACTCCCGGTTCTCTTCGAGTTGCATCGTGAACTCGCGCGGGATTTTCAGCTCATCGATTGGATAGCGGACGAGGTAGGCGAGCGAGCTGTAGCCGGTACCAAAATCGTCGATCGACAGTTTGATGCCAAGCGCCTTCAACTCGAGAATCCGTGTCAACACGCGGTCGGAGTGATGGGCCGCGACCGTCTCGGTCAACTCGAAGTTAAGTCGGCCAGGTTCAATCGGGAACCGTTCGAATAACGTCGTCAAATATTCGATTAAGTGCTCATCGAACAGTTGGCGAACGGATAGGTTGACCGATAGTTTTGGTAAATCGATATCGCCTTGCTCGAAAGCGTACATCAATTGGAACGTCTCATGAATCATCCAGCGGCCGAGATCATGGATATGCCCCGTCTCTTCGGCAATCGGGATGAACTGGCTTGGCGGGATGAAGACGCCGTCTCGTTGCCAACGCATGAGCGCCTCGGCCCCGATGATGGCTTTCGTCGAAGCGTCAACTTGAGGCTGAAGATAAAGCGAGATCTCGCCTTTCTCGAGGGCGGTATCAAGCCCTTCCATCAACAGTTTGCGCTCTTCTTTGTGGGCCCGCAATTCAGGAGCGAACAAAACGGTCTCGTTGCGTCCTTTGTCCTTCGCCTTATACATAGCAAGGTCGGCGTTCGACAGCAAATGCTTGAGCGTCGAGCCGTGTTCAGGATAGCGGACGATACCGATGGACGCGTGAATCTCGACGAGCGTCCCGCCCATGAAGTACGGCGGACGATAGACGGAGCGTCGTAACCGTTCGACGAGCATCTCATCGTCGTCATGCTCGGCGACAACGATGAATTCGTCACCACCGAGCCGGCCCGCACACTCGTTCGGCAACAGGGCGCCCCGCAAACGTTTACCGATATGTTGCAACAACTCGTCACCCATATGATGGCCGAATTGGTCGTTAATTTCTTTAAAACCGTCGAGGTCGGAGAACATGAGCGAGAACGGACGTCCTTCCGCGATCAGCCGTTCAATCTGTTCTTGCAGGGCGTAGCGGTTATGAAGCCCGGTCAGACTGTCATGGTTCGCTTGATAATAAATCTGTTCTTGTTGGACGATCATTTGAGTGATGTCCTTGACGATTGCATAGATGCCTTCGACTTCGCCGTCGATAATCATCGGAATGTTCATCAACTGCCACACCCGTTTCGCCCCGTCTTCGGTGACGACATCGACGTCGAGCGTCCGGGGGCGACCGTTCGTTAAATCGTGCAACACGGTCGCATAGGCGGACCGGTCTTTTTGTTCGATAATGTCTAAAATGTTGGAGCCGATTAACGTTTCCGTATCATGACCAAGCACCGAGCTGCCGGCCTCGTTCACAGACAACACTTCGCCATGGAGGTCGAACAAGAAAATCGGTTCGGCATGATAGGCGAATAGCGAGCGATACTGTTGTTCACGGACCTCAAGTTCATGCGCCTTTGTTGTCACCGCGACTTCGAGGTCAGTATTGACGGTATGTAAACGGTGACTGATCAATGCATTTTGTTTGGCGACGACGAACTGACGGATGAGCAGCAACAAGACTGCGTTCGCCGTCATCGAGTCGAGTACAGACGTGCCGAGCAAACGGTCCGAGGCGAGCATGAACAGCATGACGATTGCGCTATAGACGACGTAGTCGAACACGGAGTCATAGACGAGGGCATCTTCTCTCGATTCATCAAACACGTAGCTGATGGAAATGATGAAAATGCTACTCACTTGAAGCAGGTGCACCAACTCATGACCGATGCCGTTAAAGATGAGCAATTGGTTCAAAATCGAGGCAGTCGTGAAGCCGAGAATGCCGATCAACAAGAGCACACGGAACGTTTGGCCGACCGAGGTGATGCGATTCAAGTACAGGAAGCCGAGCATCATGTAGAGACTAATCAACACCATCTGTTCTTCAAAACCGTTCAAATGAGCCGCATAACGTGCTCCGTCGTTCGAATAAACGAACAGATGCAACGCCCCAATCAAGAGGAAGCTGAACAAGGCGAAAATGTCGAACGTTCGCAGTTTCAATGTCCGAATTTCAATCGATTGCGTGATGACAATCAGCGACATAATCAAATAAAAAAAGTTCTGAATGAACGGCATGTGGTTGATTGCTGTCGATGCACCAAAATGGTGTCCGACCAAATAGGCGATGAAGCAGACATTGCCGGCGCTAATCAGTAAATGTATGTAGCGTCGCATTCCTTGATTTTGAAACACGGCCGTCGCGCTAAAGATGGTCGCGATGAGAGTGACCGCCGTGAAATAGACGAACAAACTCGTCTCCCTTAAAGCGTAAGGGGTGAACAGAATCAATAAAAGTCCGAGAAAAAAGGTCCCGACGAGCAAAGCGGGGACTGTTTGGCGCAACGAGTGGTTGGTCAACTCATGCACCTCCTTCTGTATATGTCTAAGAGGCTCACCATTATTATCGGATTGTTCATGCGTTTGTTACATAAAAAAATCGACAGCAAGTTGCTGTCGATTAAAGTGTATACGAATGTTCTTTGAAGTTACCGACGACCGAATCGATTTCAGAGACGGTGATGAACGCTTCTGAATCAATCTCGGAGACGATTTGACGCAGTTTTGGAATCTCGTTATTCTGGACGACGACATACAACATCTTCTTCGAGTCGTTCGAGTAACCGCCGGTCGCGTCCATAATCGTGACGCCGCGTTTCAAGTTCTGCTTGATGACGAGGTTGATTTCATCGGCTTTTTTACAGATGATGAAACACTGCTTCTGCGCCGAGAAGAACCGGTGAATCGTCAACAACGTCCGCGACCGGACGAAGCTGAGCACGAGCGCATACATGACGGCTTTAATATCGAACGTGATGAACACGAGGATATAGACGATGATATCTTGTGTCAAAAAGATTTTTGGGAGTGATAAGTTCCGGTTGTTCGTATAAATGACTTTCCCGAGAATGTCGAGTCCGCCGGTCGAAGCGCCTGCGAACAAGAGCAGGGCGAGGCCGAGTCCGGAGACGATGCCACTGAACACCGAGGCGACGAGTGGGTCATCGAGCGGTGTCGGCGGGATGAGTACGGGCAACGTGTCAATCAAAATGGATGATAAGACGACGACGAGTCCGGTCATGAGAATGAACCGTTTGCCTAAATATTTAATCCCGATAATGAAAAGGGGGATATTTAATAGAAGTTGGCTGAACCCGATCGGCGTGCCGAACAGTTCATTGATAATGAGCGTGATTCCGACGATACCCCCGGACCCGATTTCGTTTGGTTTGAGCAATAGACCGACAAAAATCGATTGTAGAATCGTTCCGGCGATGATGAACAAGGTCGTCTCGACGGCGATCCGTTTTCTAGTTTTTGCATACATAGATAATGGCTAGGCGCCATACGCCCCCTTTGAAATAAACTCATTCAAGCGTACTCCGACGATGTCGGAATTTCAAGCGTCGAATGATTACAATTCATTATGGAAGCGGTCGATATCACTTGCGAGCTGTTCATGAACGTAATCGATGACTTGAGCGTCATCGAATAAGCCGAGCGGAGCGTCATCCGGAATCGCGTCGAATGGGGACACGAAATATAGAATCGCAGCGACAAGAGCGTGTTGTTTGTCCGCCTGCATCTCGAACTGGTCGTTATAGAGGGCGCGCAACATATTGAGCAACTGTTTCATTTGGAAGTAGAGCGTCAGTTCTTCTTCCCGTTCGATATTGCTAATCTCGCTTGACGCGACATCGACTGTCACTTTAGCGAGAGCGAGTTCACCTTGGACCAAGAGATCACCCAATTTTTCTTTGTTGGTATATTCCTCGGTCGCGCTTGTTAAAAAGTGTGTGTACGTCGTTTTCCAATCTGACATGTATATTCCTCCTTCTGTCTTCATCTACTAATATGCCCGTTTTTGCGATTTGGTTGCAACTTTTCCGAAAATTTAAGAAAATAGAAATAAGTGAAAAAGGAGGAACTGTACATATGTCTACTGTAACCATGCCGACTGAGGCAGAATTTGCCCGCTACGCTGAGCTTGCCGTCAAAAAAGGCGTCAACATTCAGCCGGGCCAACAGCTTGAAGTCCGAGCTGATATTAGCCAAGCACCGCTCGTCCGTCAAATCGTGAAAGCAGCTTACACGGCTGGCGCGAAACAAGTGTATGTGAACTGGAGCGACGAAGAGACGACGAAAGTCCGTTACTTCAACGCCCCAGCAGATGCCTTCAAAGAATACCCGGAATGGCTCAAGGCACGCTTTGAGCAATTGGCCGAAGAGAAGACGGCGTTCCTATCGATCGTCAGCGACGACCCGGACGCACTGAACGGCGTCGAGTCGTCACGTATCGCGGACTCGAACCGTGCTGCCGGCGTGGCGCTCGCGAAATGGCGCAAATATGTCATGAGCGACAATGTCAGCTGGTCAATCGTCGCTGGCGCTTCGGAAGCATGGGCGAAGAAAGTCTTCCCAGACCGTGAAGACGCCGTACCAGCCCTTTGGAAAGCGATTTTCGAAGCGACGCGCATGGACCAACCGGATGTCGTCGCGGCGTGGGATACGCATGACGCATCGCTCCGTGAACGCGCGACGTTACTCACGAACAAGAAGTACACGAAGCTCCATTACAAAGCACCGGGCACGGAATTGACGATCGGCTTGCCGAAGAAGCACGTCTTCCTTGGCGGCGGCGGTCCGAACATCGACGGTGTCGATTTCATCGCCAACATGCCGACCGAAGAAGTGTTTACGCTCGCCGATAAAGATTCGGTCGAAGGACACGTCTCGAGCACGAAACCGCTCAGCTATAGCGGCAACTTGATCGATGGATTCACGCTCTGGTTCGAAGGCGGGAAAGTCGTGAAAGCGGAAGCGAAACAAGGACAACAGGCACTCGATGAGTTGTTGAACCTCGATGAAGGGGCGCGTCGCATCGGAGAAGTTGCGCTTGTGCCGGACGACTCACCAATCTCGAACTCGGGTCTCCTTTTCTATAACACATTGTTCGACGAGAACGCATCGTGTCACTTGGCGCTCGGACGCGCCTACTCGACATGTCTCGAAGGCGGACCACAAATGTCAGCCGAAGAGCTCGCCGAGAATGGTGCGAACGACTCGATGACACACGTCGACTTCATGATCGGCTCGGCCGAGATGAACATCGACGGCGAACTCGAAGACGGTTCACGCGAAGCCATCATGCGTGACGGCAACTGGGTCATCTAATCAAGCAAGAGACGAATCCCTTCGTGGAATTCGTCTCTTTTTTATGTCAATTCATAGAGGAAGGCGAGGGCGTTCGGTAGCCGACGCCGCCACGCGATTTCATTATGGACGGCACCGGGCTCGACCTCATAGCGGAAGGCGATCCCTGTTCGCGCGACCGTCTCGACGAGTTTCGCGTTCGTATAGAGGTAATCCTCGGGCGTGATCGGTCCGCTCGTCTCGTTCGTCCCGATGTCCATATAGAGACGCGCCGTCACATCGGCCTGCTTCACATCCCGAATGAGGGAGTCGAGATTGGCCCAAGCGGCTGTCGAGAGCGAGCCGACGCGCCGGATGGACGGATAGGCCGTCATCATATGGAGCGAGATGACCCCGCCCATCGAGCTGCCCATCACGCCGACGTCGTCCGGGTCGGTCGCGTAGCGTTCATCAATCCACGGCTTCAACTCTTTCATGAGCCAGTCGGCGTAAGCCCGACCTCTCCCGCCGAGCGTGGGCCGTGTCTTGGCGAGTTCCGGCCCGATTCGGCGATATAGCATCTCATCCTCATAAAACGAATACTCATCGTAGCGGTCGAGCCAGTCCGGGGCACTCGCGATGGCGACGACCATGAGCGGCAATTGCAAGTCCTCGATGTGGCGGTCGATTGACCAACCTTCGCCGATCGTGGCGGTCTTGCCGTCGAACACGTTTTGACCGTCGTGCATATAGAGGACCGGGATTCGTTCGTCAGCCGACACGAAGTCGGGACGATAGACACGGACAATCCGCTTCCGGCCACGTATGGCCTCGGTCGGTAAGGTGAAGCTGAATTGGTCGAGCATATAAAGCGCTCCTTTCGCAGTCAACTGGTTTTAGTTTGCCGGGTGTGGACGAGAAATGCAATCGCGACATTTGACTACCTACCGTTCGTTAGGTAAAGTGATAATGAAGAAAGGGGTCGATGACGGATGAATACGAAACAACGAATCGAGCTGGCGGCACGGCGGCGCTTTGCGCTTGAAGGGTATGAAGGACTATCATTAGCGGCACTCGCCGAGGATGTTGGCATTAAGAAAGCGTCGCTATACGCCCATATCGAAGGAAAAGAGCAATTGTTCAAACAAGTCGTCGAGGACATGGCAGATCGTTACGATCGCGTCTGGCGAGAAGCGCGGGACGCCACTGAGGGCGCGGCACCGCTCGAACGGATCGAGGCCATCGTCGAGACGTTGATTTGCTTCTTTGAAGAAGAGGAGACATGGATGCTGACGAAGCGGATGTTGCTCGTCCCGCCGCCTGAATTGCGATCGTTCATCGAGACGACGCTCGGGTCGGTCGAGACGGACTTGCAAGCGTTTGAGAAAGAACAGTTTCGATTGGCGATGGAGCAAGGGGCGTTACCCGAACAGTCGCTCGAGGACGTTTACGATGCCTACTATTGTTTTCTCGACGGCGCGCTCATCTCACTCTTCACGCTCAAGACGAATCGCGTCAAGCGGCAACAGGCCGCATTCACCATCTATAAGAAAGGAGTCGGATGGACGTGAAACAAGATCAAATGGCCTGGGTTTGGCTCATTCTAGCCGGCCTGCTTGAAATCGTCTGGGCCACGACGATGAAACTGTCGAACGGCTTCACGGTGCTCGGTCCGAGCGTGGTGACCGTTCTCTTATTAGTTGTGAGCTTTGGGCTGTTGGCGATGTCGTTCCGGACGTTACCGGCTGGGACCGGTTACGCAGTGTTCACCGGCATCGGGGCCGTTGGAACGGTCATCGTCGGTGCGGTCTTGTTCGACGAGGCACTGACCGGCATGAAGCTCGTCTTTATCGCGACGCTCCTCATCGGTGTGATTGGACTGAAACAAGTGACAGGAGGGGAATCGGCATGAGTTGGGTATTTTTGATTGGCGCGGGTCTTGCCGAGATGATGGCGGTCTTTTGGATGGGAAAATCGAAAGGCTATCAGATTGTTAAATGGTCGATCTTGTCCGTCGGAACGTTTGCCTTAAGTTTTTATTTGTTGTCGCGCTCTCTCGAGACGCTCCCGCTCGGGCTTGCGTATTCGATTTGGGTCGGGATTGGGGCGGCCGGCGGCGTCGTGCTCGGTATGCTGTATTTGAACGAATCTCGAGACCGGTGGCGCATCTTTTTTCTTTTGCTCATTATCGGGAGCGTCATCGGATTGAAAGTTGTCGCCTAATTAGGATTGAATCGAAATAAAAACGGGAATTGAATAGTTCAGACTGTGAACGAAAGGGGCGAGGACGATGAGTCATATCAAACTGCAATCCGAGCGTCTACGACTCGAACCTTACACGATTGCTGATTTTTATTTCGTGAAATCGCTACTCCAAGATCCGCGCGTGATGCGTTTCATTAGCCCGGATGGAAAGCCATATACGGATGAACAGACGATCGAATGGTTCGAGCGCCAGTTGGCCCGCTATCAGACGGGTCGTCAAACCGGGTTGCTCAAATTGATGTCGCATGAAAATGACGAGCCAATCGGTCATGCCGGCACGTTGCTCCATGAACTCGACGGCACGATTGAACTTGAAGTCGGATATTGGTTGGCGCCGAAGCATTGGCATATGGGCTACGGGCGTGAGGCAGCGGCGCGTCTCATGCGTTACGCGTTTGAGACCGGAGAAAAGGAAATCATCTCCTTGATTCATCCGGATAACGTCCCGTCGCAACGAGTCGCGAAGGCAAACGGACTGCATTGGGATCGAGACACCGAATATGAAGGCATGCTCGTCTCGGTATATGCCGGTGATTTAGAGCGGTTGTGCCGCCATATGAAACGTGAAGAAATGACGCGCTAAAAAAACTAAAAAAAGTTTTAAAAAAACAGTTGCCAAGGCATTAGTTTCTTGATATATTAATAGTGTCCTTAAGAGAGGACACGACCTGATTCTGTAGCTCAGCTGGGAGAGCGCTACCTTGACAGGGTAGAGGTCGCTGGTTCGAGCCCAGTCAGAATCACTTGGGTGCCAAACCCGATGCGAAACCCATAGGAACGTGGGTTTCCGCGACGCCACTTCTTGCGAGAAGTGGCTTTTTTTTATATTTTTAAATATACGCTGGTTACGTCTAGTTCCTTGATTAAATACAAATCGACTTCTTATTCATCTTCTTCAAATTTATCAACGAACCTTAAGTAATAATGATATTGCTAGATGTTGGTCTCTTTTAACATCTAGAGGCAATAATGAATAATTTTGATAATGCTTTTTACATCAAATACTTCAGAGGAATCAACATTTCTAATGAAAGCGCCTAAAGGATTGAGAATTGGAGAAATTAAGGTATCTTACTTAAATTGAGTTTTATAATACACCGTGTTTAGAAATGTGCTAATTAATAATTCCGTTGCATGTACTTATTGATTATTAAAATCTAAAAAAGGATTTTAGAAAAATGCAAAGCAAATTGAGTTGAAAGTTATCTCTAAAAATAGTAGTAAGTTAAAAGTAATTGTGAAAAAGTCTTGTGTTAAAAATGGATAATTTGTAATTACTAAGATTAAAATAAACACATTTTTTTAATAAGGAGGAGCGGATGAAAAGATTAAGTGAGATAGAAGAACTTAAAAACTTACGATTTTTTGTTAAATTCGTGAAAAAAGAACATGTGGATATGTTGCTTGATGGAGAATTATATATGAATACGTTAGAACACTACATCGTCCAGGAGAATACCACGAAAGTTCGTGGACAAGGGGATAAAAATGAGGGTTCTCTCGTTGTTGAGGTACAAAATATTCAGATATTTGATAGTAAGACAAAAAAATTAATAGGATCAGCTAAGAAGGGAATTCATAGAGAAACCTACTCTGGACTGAAGAAAATACCTGTGTTTTGTTTTACTATTTTCAATTCTAATGACTTTTTAGTTACTAAAGAGAAGGAGGAGTTGTTAGAGTTCTCCTTGGACATCGATAAAGAGGATATAAAAAAGATATGTGATAATTTCGGAGAAGTTGCAGTAGTACTACCCCAGGACTTTTGTGAATTAGTAATTGAAGAAGCTGAAAATCAAAACCTTGATAGCAGAATAAAAAGTGTGACGTATCATGATTACTCCATTCTTGATTCCAAAAGAATGAATCTCTTTGAAGAAAAATCTCCTGATATTGTAACTTGGAAAGACGATTTTTTTAAGTACCAAAGAGAAATAAGATTCGTTATTTATGAGCAACATGAGCAAGCAAAAATATTCAAAATGGGCTCAATTAGAGAACATGCGCAAATAGTAAATACTGAAACTTTTTTGAAAAACGGGAAATTTCAGATTAGATTTGAGGCTATTGCAGATAAATGTAATTAAATTTTCTTCGACATATAAAACATACTCTATAAATATATAGTGTATATAGTTATAGGTATCTGTAAAAAGCAATATACCATTGCAAAAAAAATTATCCGAAGTCGATGCGAAACCCATAGGAACGTGGGTTTCCGCGACGCCACTTCTTGCGAGAAGTGGCTTTTTTTTGTTTTTCTTTCAATTGACAGCCTACATAAACAGTTGGTATATTCCTCTCAATACATACAGAAACGGGGAATTATACGATGGTCTTAACTGGAACAATCGTCAACGCGGCGTTGATCGTGATTGGTACATTACTTGGACTCTTGTTTCACCGCATCCCCGAACGAATGAAAGAGACGATCACCGCAGCCATCGGTCTCGCCGTCGTCTTACTTGGCGTGCAAATGGGGATGAAGAGCGAGAACTTTTTAATCGTCATCGGCAGTCTCGTCATCGGGGCCGCCCTCGGCGAATGGTGGAAGCTTGATGAAAAATTGAACGAGGTCGGCTATCAATTGGAACGCCGTCTCGGCGGCAAGAGCAAGTCGAGTATCGCCGAAGGGTTCATCACGGCGACGCTCATCTTCGTCATCGGGGCGATGGCTGTAATCGGCGCGCTCGACAGCGGGTTGCGCGGAGATCATGACGTGCTGTACACGAAAGGATTGATCGACGGCTTCACGGCACTCGTGCTCAGTTCGACGCTCGGCATCGGGGTCATGTTTTCGGCAGTGCCGGTACTCTTATATCAAGGGGCAATCGCCTTGCTCGCCATCCAAATCATGAAGTTCATCCCGGAATCGCTCATGGATGACTTTATTTTAGAGATGACGGCGACCGGTGGTGTCATGATTGTCGCGATCGGGTTGAACTTGGTCGGCATCACGCGGATTCGTGTCGCGAACTTATTGCCGGGCATCTTGATGGTCGCGGTCATCGTCTCCATCTTACATATCGTTCAATAAAAAAATCCGAGAAACGCGATGCGTCTCTCGGATTTTTTTAGTTTTTCGGTTGTTCGACTTCTTCTTTCGCACTTTCGCGAAGGGCCGACGCCATGACGTCTGCTAAATCGCGCGAGCGGAGCACGCCGACACCGCGGTCGGTCGGGCCGTCTGGTGCGGCCACGTCCGCAATCAAATCGTTCGTCGGTCGTGTCTCGTGAAGCAATAGTTCGGCCGAACCTTTCATCGCCTGGGCGACGATTTGCCGTGCCGTCGCCTCATCGAAACCGGCCTCGGTCAAGACGGGCGTCATCGAGCCGACGATCTCATAAAAGAAAGCGGGACTGCATCCAGCGGCAGCCATGAAGGCGGACATCGTCTTCGCATCCGTCACGGCCGTCCGTCCGACGCGTTCAAACAGCGCCGTCGCCGTCTCGCGGACTACATCATCCGTCTCGGGACCGAACCAGAGTCCGGTCATCCCGCTCCGATAAGCGACCGGGGTATTCGGCATCGCACAGACGGCAGGGAGACCTGACGCTTCCTCAAGCTCGCTCGGTTCGATATGTGCTGCGACGGAAATGAGGAGCGGCGTGCTCCACGTCTTAGATTGCACATAAGGCATGACCCCGTCCGGCTGCATCGCGAGGACGACGATGTCATACGCGTTGACATCCTCTTCGTCGACGATTTGCACACCGAGCTCAGCTTGGAGCGCTGTCAAACGGGTCCGGTCACTCCGGTTCGTCATGGTGATTTGTTCAGGCGACACACCTGAGGCAAGCCATCCGCGCACGAGTGACTCACTCATCGATCCTGCACCTACCATTAAAATATTCATTCTCGTCACCTCTTCATATAGATTCGGTCATATACATGTTGCTTATCATAACAAATGATCCGGTAAATAGCGCCCATCGTGCTCAAATTGTAAAACAAAGGAAAAACAAATGAACGGATTGTCATTTGATTGTCGCATTCGTCATAGATGACAAGCTGGCCCGAGCGAGCTATTATGGCAGTAATCAAACTGGAGGCGATGGAAGTGAAACGAGTATTAGTGCGGGGAATCCAAGGGTATCAGCGGTTCATCTCGCCGTTGAAACCACCGACTTGCCGCTTTTATCCCACGTGTTCCCATTATGGAATCGAGGCGATTGAAAAACATGGAGCCCTCAAAGGCGGATATTTGACGGCGCGCCGTCTATTGCGCTGTCAACCGTTCCATTCGGGTGGGCTCGACTACGTGCCGGATGAATTCGATTGGCATGCGCCATTGCAACGTGAAAAGCCCCTATCTCAACGAGACGTCTAAGCGGCGTCTCGCTGTTTTAGATACAGAAGCTAAATCTCATCTTTGTTTTATTACAATACTTTTGACAATCTTCTAAGTATTCTGAAAAAATAGAGATGTACGATTACATAAGGGGAAGGGGAATTCAAAATGAGTCAATCGTTCAGTGAACTCATCGGTACGATTTCGAACTTTGTGTGGGGACCACCGTTATTGATTTTGCTTGTGGGGACAGGCATCTACTTGACGGTACGGCTCGGGGGACTTCAAGTCACGAAGTTGCCGTACGCATTGAAGCTCGCGTTTTCTAAAAATCAAGACAAAACATCGAAAGGGGATATCAGTCACTTCCAAGCGCTCATGACGGCGCTCGCAGCAACCGTCGGTACGGGGAATATCGTCGGGGTTGCGACCGCGGTCGTGCTCGGTGGACCGGGGGCGATCGTCTGGATGTGGGTATCCGGATTTTTCGGTATGGCGACGAAATACGCCGAAGCCGTGCTCGCCGTTAAATATCGGGTGACCGATGAACGCGGACAAATGGCCGGGGGGCCGATGTATTACTTGGAACGGGGTTTAAAGCAACGTTGGCTCGCCGTCGCATTCGCGGCATTCGCCTCGCTCGCCGCGTTTGGGATCGGGAACGGGGTGCAGACGAACTCGGTCGCGATGGCGCTCAAGACGACCTTTGACGTGCCGTTGTATGTCTCTGGTATCTTGATTATGATTTTCACAGGCGCGGTCATCTTGGGCGGTGTCAAATCAATCGGTCGCGTCGTCAGTTACTTCGTACCAGTCATGATCGTCTTTTATCTCGGCAGCGGATTGTTGATTATGGTGATGAACTATACGCTCATTCCGGATGCCATCGCCCTCATCTTCAGCAGCACGTTCAGTGCCGAAGCAATTGGTGGCGGAGCCATCGGGGCCGCCATTCGTTACGGTGTGGCGCGCGGCGTCTTCTCGAACGAGGCAGGTCTCGGTTCGGCGCCGATTGCCGCAGCGGCTGCTAAAACGGATATGCCGGGACGTCAGGCGCTCGTCTCGATGACGCAAGTGTTTCTCGATACGCTCATCGTCTGTTCGGTCACGGGAATCACGCTCGTCATGGGCGGTCAAATCGGTTCGGGCCTCGAGGGGGTCGAATTGACGACGGCGACGTTCGAGCAATTCCTTGGACCGGCCGGCGGTTATATCGTGACGATTGGACTCGTCATGTTCGCCTATTCGACGGTGCTCGGGTGGTCATACTACGGGGAACGGTCGATTCATTACTTGTTCGGTCAAAAATCGATTCTTCCTTATCGGATTGCGTTCGTTCTCGTTGCCGGTCTCGGTGCGATGACGACGAACCTCAACTTGGTTTGGGCGCTCTCGGACGTGTTCAACGGCTTGATGGCCATCCCGAACTTGATTGGCTTACTGTTCTTGTCGGGTGTCGTCATTGCTGAGACGAAGCGATTCAATCAACAGCTCGAACTCGAAAATCGAAATCGAAAAGCCTCTTAAACCAATACGCCACCATCCTCACGGGGACGGTGGCGTATTTCGTTTGCGAACCTCTTCGAGCCGTGCTTGTTGAAGATGGTCGAACACTTTCGTGATGAAACCGACCATGATGCCGACACCCGTGATGACATAGCCGATCGTGAACACTTTGCCGATATCGGTCGTCGGGACAAAATCCCCATAGCCGATTGTCGTGAGTGTGACGACACTGAAATACAGGGCATCGAGCCAACGCATGTCTTCGAAGCGTGAGTAGAACAGTGTCCCGGAGAGGATGGTCAGGAAGGCGAGACTGAACAAGACTTGAAACTCCGCATCCTTCAAGCCACGCCAAATCCCGCGGAACATGCGCCGGAACGTCAAGATGAAAGATAGCATTTCATTTCCTCCTTTCCCTATAGGTTTGTTCGCTAGCAACAGGGGAACATCCTTTATAGCAAAACTGGAGAGGATGATCATGATGACACGACTGATTCCAAAAGAAGAAGGGCTCGATCATAGCCTGGCGTTCCTACGGGAGGGCTACTTGTATGTCCCGAACCGCAGAAAAAGCTTTCAGTCAAACCTATTCGAAACGCGTTTGCTTGGGGAGCGAGCAATCTGTCTCGGTGGTGCCGAGGCAGCCGCTTTATTTTATGACGCGGACAAGTTCGTGCGCAAAGATGCGGCACCGAAACGGTTGCTGAAGACGTTGTTCGGGGAGGACGGGGTGCAGACGTTAGACGGTGCGGCGCATGCACATCGAAAAAAGATGTTCATGTCGCTCATGTTCCCAGGAAATATCGAGCGTCTGACGAGACTTGTCAGCCGTGAATGGGAACGAGCGCTCGATGCGGCCGAAGACGAAACAGTGCTCTATCATATGGCGCAAGAAGTCCTCATGCGAGCCGTTTGTGAATGGGCCGGGATCCCGCTCGGTGAGCATGAAGTGAAACAGCGGACGGACGAGATGCGGTTGTTGTTCGAATCGGGAACAGCCCTTGGACCAAAGCACATACGTGGACGAGCGGCCCGGTCGTCGGCCGAGTCTTGGGTTCGGAAGATGGTCGAGGAAGTGCGGACGAACCGGTTGCTTCCGAACGAACAGACAGCGCTGTATGAATTTTCATGGCATCGTGATGAGGCTGGGGAGCTGCTTCCGGCTGATGTCGTGGCGGTCGAGGTGATCAATATTATACGACCGACCGTGGCGGTGTCGATTTACGTCTTGTTCACTGTGCTCGCGTTGCATCAGTTTCCGGAGGCTCGTGCCCGGTTGGCCTACGGCGAGACGGATTCGACATGGTTCGTCCAAGAAGTCCGGCGCTTTTATCCGTTCTTCCCGGTGACGGCTGCGCGCGTCAAACAGGACTTCGAATGGGATGGGTTTGCGTTCGAGCAAGGGACGCTCGTCTTGCTCGACTTGTATGGGACGAACCACGACCCCTCGCTTTGGACGGAACCTGAACAGTTCAATCCAGACCGGTTCAAAGGGTGGACCGAGAGCCCGTTCACGTTCATCCCTCAAGGTGGCGGGGATGTGGATTTTGGGCATCGCTGCGCCGGGGAACATGTGACGATCGCCATCATGCGTGAAACGATCGACGTGTTCTTGAACCGCTATCGCTATGAGGTACCGTCTCAAGACCTTAGTTATAGTTTTGTGGACTTACCGAGTTTGCCGAAAAGCGGGCTCGTGTTGAAACGGGTTGAACGCAAATGAGTCGCCGAGAGGCGACTCATTTTGTGTGCAAGGCTAACCGTTTCGTGATCGGTTGGATTGTGATGTTCGTGTCGACCATACGGTTATCCCGTTTCGGTTCGTCGGTTCGTTCGATTTGCCATGATGTGTCATGCAACTCTTTCAAGCCGAGTACGATGTCATAGAGGGAATGGCTCGGGTTGCCGTTCAATTGATACAGTCCCGGCCCACGTTTCGTCAAAAACTCGAACAAGGCGTCCGCCGTATCTTCTAAAAACGAGCAGGACGGGTACCAGTGTGCGCTCGCGACGATTACACCTTTTCGCTTCATCTCGGTCTCGAAATAATCCATCATATTGTTCGAACCGGGACCGTCCCCGATTTGCCAACCGAGGCGGACTATTTGGGCACCGGGATTAGTCCGGGCGATGGTTTCTTCACACGCCCGTTTATAGGCACCATATTCATCTGTTGCATCGGGCGGTGTGTCCGGGGTGATTGGTCCCGTCACATCGTCGGAGAAGACGGAGACGGTGCTCGTGAAGAGGAAGGGGATTTTGTATTCCCCGCATAGACGTGCGAGCGTGTCGGCCCATTCGACGGCACCCATCCCGATATGAAGAAAGTAGTTCGGACGCACCGATTCGATGAAACGTCGCATCTCGGCCTCATCTGTGGTCGATACTTTCGTTCGGTCCCAGGCCACGGGCTCGATGCCATGCCGTGTTAACGTCTCGGCAACGACGGGGGCGACGGTCCCGTTCATACCTGTCAAAATTGCTTTCATCATGCATTCCTCCCTTTTGTTTCTATCATCCCACACTTCACGAACTGACAAACCCTTTGTGGACAGCTTTATGCTAGACTGTTGAGTGGAGGCGATAATGATGAATATTCGAAAAGCGACACCGGACGATCAGTTGCAGATTGCACCGCTCGTCTATACGGCGATTCATGAAATCGCCTATTCATTGACCGGCACATCCGATCAAGAGCACGTGCTCGATCGACTCGCGATGTGGATTGGTCAGCCTGGCAACCGCTTGAGCTACGAGAACATATGGGTGGCCGAATCCGATGCGACGATTGCAGGCATTCTGATTGCGTATCACGGCGAGCAGGCGGCAATGCTCGATGAACCGATTAAAGCTTGGCTCCGGACAAACGGTCAGTCTGGCGAGTTGGATGTCGAAACGGAAGGCGACGTCCTGTATATCGACTCGGTCGCCGTCGACGCGACGTTCGGCGGACGCGGGATTGGGACGGGCTTGATTCAACAGGCGATTGCTCATGCGCGTGCCATGAACATTCCTCGCGTCACGCTCAACGTCGATCAGACGAACCCGGCAGCAGGTCGATTGTATGAACGTCTCGGCTTTATGAAAGAGAAAGAGATTGAGATATCCGGGGGACGGTTCGATTATATGACGTTTACGGTAAGCGAGAACGCCTGAACACGTCACGAAACCGATGCAAACCGATCGGGACTCGGCTATACTATAGGCTTGATCACATTGAGAGAGAAAAAGGAGATTGTGTATGGAGTGGAAGAATATGTTGCGCGGCATCGCGATGGGAACGAGTGATTTGATTCCTGGCGTCAGCGGCGGGACGATTGCAGTTATTTTAGGAATTTATGATCGTTTGATTGAAGCCATCAGCGGTATCTTCAGTCGGCATTGGAAACAGCACTTGTTGTTCTTGATTCCGCTCGGGATTGGGATGGCAGGGGCGATTTTAGGACTCAGCCGCGTGATTGAGTTCCTCTTGCTCGAATATTATGAACCGACCCAGTTCTTTTTCATCGGATTGATTCTCGGGATTATCCCGATGCTCTTCTTTGAATTTCGAACGAGAGCCGTCATGCGACCGGTACATATCGTCGCGATGGTCATCGGGGCGATTCTTGTGGCCAGCATGGCAATCATCAAACCAGCAGATACGGTCATCATCACGGAACTCTCGACAGGGACGACGATTCTCTTGTTCTTCTCAGGATGGCTCGGCAGTATGGCGATGTTGTTGCCGGGAATCAGTGGCTCATTCGTATTGCTTTTGATCGGGGTGTATCCGACCGTCATCAGCGCGTTGTCGAACTTGAACCTGCTCATTATCGGCATCGTCGGTCTTGGAGTGGCCGTCGGGTTTATCGTCAGCAGTAAAGTGATTCGCTATTTGCTCGGTCATTTTCCGGGCATGACGTTTTCGGTCATCATCGGGTTGGTCATCGGCTCGCTTGCGGTCGTATTCCCAGGTCTGCCGGACACGACAATCATGTGGATACTCAGTGTCCTCTCGTTCTTCGCTGGATTTATCATCGTCCGTCTACTTGGACGTTTCTCCGTTTAACCAAACATGCACGCCCGTCAATGAAGACGAGCGTGCATGTTTTTTGCTTAATAAATGAACGGGATCAAGCGTTTACGTGACTTGGCCCACGTCTGATACGTCACACCGAAGTGAGATGTCAACATTTTCTCCTCGATATGGATGCGCCATAAGAGAGCGAGAATCATCAAACATGTACCGACGAGAGCAATCGTCCAAGGCGCGAAAAAGAGAGAGAATCCGAACGTGATAAATAAGAGCCCCGTGTAGAGGGGATGGCGTAAATAACGATACGGTCCCGAACTGACGAGCTCATCCGCGGGCCGGACGACGACGTGGCGGGTGAACTGATGGCGCAATTGTCGGATGCCCCAATAGCGAAGTGAGACACCGGCGATGAACCCGCTAAGGCCGAGCAGGCGTTGCAGTGTGGCCTGACGTGTATCGGTCCAAACAGAAAGTCCGATCGAGATAGCGAATACGGTAACCATCATCAATGAGACGATATAAAAACTAGCGTGCTCACTGGCACCATCGGTCGGTTCGGACCGGTTTCGGTATCGCCAAATTTCATATAGCCAAGCGACCGAGGTGAGAACAAATAATCCATCGAGCCAATCCATAACGTGCCTCCTTTTTCAATACCTTCGATGTATTACCCGTGTCTTCCTCCTCACTAACGTGCAGGAATCGAAAAAACGTCTCGCGATGTGCGGGACGTCAAGAAAGCCTAACGGGCATTGGCGAGCAAGGTTGCGGCGGCCTGCTGGGCAGGAGGCGCTTCTTTTAGCTCATCTTTAATCAAATGGTAAGTGAGACACATCGGTTTTTCGGTCCGGGGGTCACGCCCGATGATGGCATCGATATGGAACACTTGTTTGAGCACGAGCGGACAAATGACTTCCTCAGCCGAACCGGTCGCGAGCACCTCGCCGTTTTTCATCGCAACGATATGATCGGCAAAGCGAGCGGCCTGGTTCAAATCGTGGAGCACCATGACTATGGTCCGCCCTTGCTCTCGATTGAGCGTTTCGAGCAGTTCGAGCACTTCGAGCTGATGGGCCAAATCAAGGTAAGTCGTCGGTTCATCCAAGAAGATTAAATCGGTCTCTTGGGCGAGTGCCATCGCAATCCACACGCGTTGACGTTGTCCCCCAGACAGGGCGTCGACGCTGCGGTCTTTATAAGCGAGCGTCCCGGTCACATCGAGTGCCCAATCGATGACTTCATGGTCATGTTTCGAGAGGCGTCCAAATCCGGACTGATAAGGGAATCGACCGTAGGAGACGAGTTCGCCGACGGTCAAGCCGCCGGCACCTTCCGGCGTTTGTGGCAAGATGGCCATTTTACGGGCAATCTCTTTCGTATTACATTTCGCGATATCGGCCCCGTCTAAATGCACAGCGCCAGCAGATGGAGAAAGAATCCGTGTCATCGCTTTTAAGAGCGTCGATTTTCCACAACCGTTCGGTCCGATAATCGTCGTGATTTTATGGTCGGGAATCGACAAGCTCAATTGTTTTACAATCGTCTTGTCCCCATATCCGACCTCGATATCCGTCGTATGTATCCGTGACATGATGGATTCCCCTTTCCGTAAATGACGCCCGTGATAATGATTCTCAATATCGAGTTTACTATAGCAAGTGCGAAACATCGTGTCAATGTTTGTTTGATGTCAAAATAGATTGTCGAGCGGTCTAATTCGCGGTATAGTGAATGAGAATGAGAATCAATGGCGCAGGAGTTTTGAGGAAGGGTGAGGACGATGAGCGAACAGGACCTATATGATGTAACGATTATTGGAGGCGGACCGGCCGGGCTATATGCGACGTTTTACAGCGGATTGCGGGGGATGAAAACGAAATTGATTGAGTTTCAACCGCATCTCGGCGGGAAAATCCATGTCTATCCAGAGAAGATGATTTGGGATGTCGGGGGTGTCACGCCGACGACCGGGGCTCGACTCATCGAACAACTGGTAGAACAAGGCTTGACGTTCGACCCGACCGTCGTGCTCGGAGAAAAGGTCGAATCGATGACGAAAGATCACGATGGCCATTTCGTATTGGATACGACGCACGGGCAACATCGATCGAAAACGGTCATTGTCGCGACAGGAAGTGGTATCCTGCAACCGCAGAAAATTGATATTAGCGGAGCGGAGCGCTTCGAGGTCTCCAACTTACACTATACGGTCAAATCGCTCATGGCGTTCAAAGGGAAGACGGTGTTGATTTCGGGTGGCGGCAACAGTGCGATCGATTGGGCCAACGAGCTTGAACCGATTGCCGAGCGTGTCATTTTGACGTATCGAAAAGAGGCGCTTAAAGGACATGAGTCGCAAGTCGATAAGCTCCTCTGTGGACGTGTCGACTGTCGATTGCATACGCAAATCGAGGATTTGATTTCCCGGGACGGGACGACGATTCATGCCGTCGCTCTCGTCGATTGCGGAACAGGCGCCCGCGAGGTTGTGGAAGTGGACGAGGTCGTCATCAATCATGGGTATGAGCAGGATACAGCGCTTCTCGGGGAATGTGAGCTTCAAGTCGAGATGGTGAACGATTTTTACGTGAAAGGCAATGCGAGCAGTGAGTCGTCGGTGCCAGGTCTATACGCAGCGGGCGACATTTTGACGCATGAAGGGAAAGTCCATCTGATTGCGGGTGCTTTCCAAGATGCGGCCAACGCTGTCAACCGAGCGAAAACGTTCATCGATCCGGATGCGACGAAAACCGCAATGGTATCATCCCATAACGAACGATTGAAAACGAAGAACCGGGATATTATCGAACAGGCATTACAAAAGCAGTGAGGGGAGCCCTCACTGCTTTATTGTTGGATAATCACATAGTTCGACGATGACGCCTCCGGAATGACGGGGGTCCATATAGATGAGGCGCCGGCCTTTGGCCGTCGTCCGCAACGTGTCCTCTAAAAAAGTTACACCGTCACGTTTAAGTGACTCGATTGACTCGTCCAAATCCTCGACGCGATAGGCGATATGGTGAACACCTTTACCACGCGCTTTCATGAAGCGAGCGATTGGGCTGGTCGGACTCGTCGGCAATAATAGTTCAATTACGTCGTCACCCACGTGGATGACGGCAATCTCCGTCTCGACGCCGATGGCTGTGTTCGTATAACGGTCGACCAACTTTCCTTGTAGAACGGTCGTGTAAAATGCGATCGCCTCGTCTAAGTCACGGACGGCGATTCCGGTATGGTCAATGTGCATGGTTGTTCCCTCCTCTCGCTCTAGTTTGACGAAACTTGAACAAATTGTCACTTCACAACGTTTTGTCGGAATCCGATATACTAAAAGAGGGAGGGACGGCGAAATGAACGGAAAGATCACTCTTGGATTGGTCAGCGCGTTCGCGCTGGTGTCATTTGTGTTTGGACTCTCACTTGCGACGTTTGTCGACTATCGGATCAATGAAGAGCAAGTCGTTCTGGAACGCTTGACGACCCATAAAAAAATTGGTCCATCTGAACTTCTATCCACAGAAGTGGACTTTCACTTGAACGGTTCGAACTACGCCCTGCGGTTTACAGACGAGCCCCACATCACGTACTGGTTCAGTGTGACGGATCGTGAAATTCAGTTCGACCGGATTGAATCGTTGGACCGACGTGATACGGGTCTTCGGACCAATCTCTTTGAAAAGATGCCACCGCTCGCGATGGATTCGACAAACGCTGCCGAATAAAAACACGAAACGAACGAGTCTGATTGACGGACCGCGGACGTTTCGTGTTTTTTTTATTAATCCGTTCGCGCTGGAGTCAAATACTTCAATAATGTATAAGTGGATGATGGCGTTGGACGGGCACCTTGCTCGTATAAAGCGTGCAGGACGTGTGTCTGCATCGAAGTGGCAGTGACACTCATCAATTCTGTCTTTTTAAATTTATCATAGTATGATTGCTGAAAAAATGAGATGCCTTCTTGAGTAAATTCTTTTTGGCCAACGATATGCAACTCGTGGAGGTACAATCGACCTTGCTTAATCTCGCCGTACATCGTACCGACCACAGTGCCTTTCCATTTTAACGAATAAAAGATTGTTTGCCTTCGATGGAGCATATCAAGTGTCCGAGCCGTAAGGGGGACGGCTCCAGGCAAGAGCCAGAAATATTGATTTCGTTTTCGTAACCAATCTCCATGCGTCTCGGGATACTCTATACAAAATTGCCATTGGTCAAAAGTTGTTTTTGTGTACGGAACGAAAGGGAACTCAAACGACGTCGCCTCGAGGTGGGGAAGAAATCCAATGTCCTTGAAACCATTCAACAAATTGCCTGGTGCGTCAGTTGGGAGAGTTACCGAAACCGTTGTGTTGTGACGAACCTCTAATCGAAGTTGGAACAAGACCTGATCGATTAAACCACTTAACATCATGCGATTTTTGCAAGTGGTGTCGCTCAAGCGAATCAAATGCGAGGTTTTGAAATCCTTGCAGTCAACTGTGACAGCGGCGACTGGCTTGTTACGAAACCACCCGGTATAGTGGTAGCAGTCAGCAGGCAGACAGAAAAGATGTGGAAGTTGACCTGCTGGATAGAGAGAGTGGAGCATGGACCGTTCGTGGGGCTTGAGTTGTCGGCTTTCTTTGACGATAAAGGTGTGCTTCATGAAAGCAACCTACTTTCTACAGTTATTGGAACACCCTTAAATTGTAAGCGTTACCACTTTAAAATGCTCGTATTAAAATGATGAACATTATTTGGTTAAAATAGGGATGAATTTAAGGCATTTTCCTGAGAGTCCCGTTTGAAAAGAACAGGAGAATGGCTTCAGAAATAGGTTTGTATCAAACTGAATCGAAAAAAACAAAACTAGATCTTTTAAACGGAAATGGGTGTGAGAATTATTTAACTGGGGGGGAAACGAAGAAAACCGTGTCATGACTTTGAAATCGACATGCTATAATTGATGTAAAGAAACGAACCGAGGAGACGACTATGCGATATTTGACAGGCTTGTGGTTGATAGTAGTGCTGTTGGCGGGGACGCCGCTCGTGGCTCAAGCGGATACAGAAGAACCGATTGTGGTCCACGAGAATGTCGTCGTCGACGAGGCGGTAGAACTATATGAGGGGTTTCGCTCCCCGAATGAGATGGTCTTTATTTTTGTGCTGATCGTGTTACTGTCCGTCATCGGTCTTGGAATCATTAATGCCATCGAATAACGTGAAAACGTTCACAAAAATGCAATATCTAAAACGGAAGCGGTTTCAAATCTGATTTATACTAAACGTGTAGGAAGGAAGTTCTGCACCAACTTCCCCTCCTTTTCAGATGAACACCCCTCGTTCATATCATGTATTGGAGTCAACCGACGATGTCGAGTGACTCCCTTTTTTTCGTATGCAGCATGAGGTTACAACTGGATGCGCTTTTCTTTGGCGAGACGACGCAATCGTTTCGTTTCATTCGTATGTCCATGACTTTCAAGCATATTGACATACACTTTGAACGGTTCAGAACGATGCGAGAAGAACGGGATATATTCGGCGAACAATTTTTGTTCGGCCTCAGATAACAAGCCGCGTTCGACGAGCAATTCTAGCTCGAGCATTTTTAAAGCTTGATAATCGGCGAGCGCATTATCGTCTGTCTGAGCTTTTGCTAACGTACGGTCGCACAACGTGATGAGGCGTTCGTGGAGCAAGTTCCATTCAGCTATACTATACGATTGCTCGAGGAGGGTCGAGAGCAAATCGACCCGGGTGGAATCGACATCTTTTGGGACGTGGAGCGCGGTATACAAAGACCGATCGATCCAAACGGCAGGGGCGGGGGCGTCGAGTTGATAATATTGAATCAGTTGGGATAACATCGTGGTTTGAGACAATTTTAATAGTCGAAACGGGTCACTTGTCGTGAATAGAGGATCTTCTCCCGCTGAAGACGACAGCAACAAAAACATTTCTTCATACATCGTCCGAGCCTCGGGCTCATCGTCAGCGTAATGGACGAGGTCGCGAATAATCTTTTTAGCGTGAATGTACCAGTTTTTTTGATCCCGTTCGCTCATCACTTGATTGGGCACTAAATATAAATGGTCATATGCCAATTCGACAAAGCGCTCAGCGAGGATGATGGTCTGTGAGAGCGAATGACGTTCGTCTGACGACTTTTGTTCTTTATAGCGCGTGAACTGGCTGACCATAAAGTCGATGTCTTTCTCTTCAATCACGGTTTTTGGGATGTTGCGATACATCTCGACAATTACATCGCGAAGCGTGGCTTCACCGTATTGTTCCAGCAACATCCGTAACTTCCCGATACGCATTAGCTCTCCCTCCTTTCGAGAGGACGTCGAACAATCTATCCATCCACAGATGGGCAGACACCAATTATTATTCCTTTCCCGGTTTCGATTCAAAACAACCATTCCGTCTCATGCTTAAGACGGATTTTTGCGCTAACCGTTGTCAGAATAGCGTTTGTCGATGATAATGTAGAAAAATCTAACCATACTAGAGGTACAGCACATGAATGACGATCAACACTTATCACGTGTCGAACGACGGAAACGGGAGCTTGAACGCGAACGATTAACCGAACAAGCCCGGCTAGACGAACAAGTCCGATTAGATGAAGAGGCTCGACACGAGACGCATCAGCACCAAGGGCATGAAGCAGACAAGTTAAACAATGATTCGAATCGGCCGACAGATCCAGGACAAGGCGAGCATCCGTTTTTAAATCGTTCGGACGAACCCTCGTCGGAACGAAAGAAAAAATCGCTCAACGTCAAAAAACCGAAACTAAGTCTTCCCTTCGGTAAGAAGCGTAAGTCGAAGCCGCGCCGAGATGAACGACGTGAGCCTAGACAGAAAACACGAGAGCCGGAACGGACGCACGCCAAACGGGAGACGGCCGCTCCGAAGGAAAAATCACGCCGTCGCAAATGGAAAGGGAAATTGCTTCTCGTCCTGTTGCTCTTGATGATTGGGGCCGGCTATATGGCGACACGTCCGGTCACGTTCCTCGTCATGGGCAGTGATGCCCGGGTCGGAGAATCGTTATCAGGATCACGGACCGACTCGTTACAGCTGATGGAATTCGTGCCGCGTTCCCGCACTGTCCAAAACGTCTCGATTCCGCGGGACACGTATACAGCGATTCCTTGCGAACCAGAACGAGAAGGCGATAAGATCACCCATGCGTTTGCCTATGGCGGTGCGGATTGTACGGTCGGGGCGGTAGAGGGACTGACGGAAACCTCGGTTGACGGTCAAGTCGTGATCACGTTTGAAACGTTTATGGAATTGATTGACCTCGTCGGCGGCGTCAACGTCACAGCGACCCACTCGTTCAGCGAGAAAGGCTTCAATCAAACGTATGAGTACACAGAAGGAGTGTCTTACGCCATGGACGGGGACATGGCGCTCGCCTACGCCCGTCACCGGAAGACAGACACGGACGGTGCTCGCTCGAACCGCCAAACCGAAGTCATGTCGGCCGTCGCCGATAAATTGGCCAGTCCGACGGGGTGGACGAAAATCCCGGCGACGTATCGTTTCATGAAAGACGAAATGGGACTCGAAATGAATCCGTTGCAGATGGCATCGATCGGAATGACGATGGTATTACAGCCGCAGGTGGATAAACTTCAAATCGAAGGAGAAGACGCCTACATCGATAACGTCTATTACTATCAACCGACCGAAGCGAGTGTTCAAGCCATTCGTGACGCCCTCGACTTGACAATGTGGGGAACGGTGAGATAATTTCGCGAAAAGGGTTTGATTCCGTTCCGAAAGAGGAAATTTAATCAAATGAACTACTCTTTTGAGGAGGGAAATTTGAATGAAAGTTTTAGTCATTGGAGCAACAGGAGAGATCGGGAAACGTGTATTGAAAAACCTGGCGAAAACCCATCAAGTGACCGCTTTAATTCGTTATCCTGAACTACAAGCAGAGTACGAGAAAATGAGTGCACGCGTATTGACGGTTGATGTCGAGACAGAACTCGAGAAAAAAGTACATGAGGCGACAAACGGACAAGATGCCGTTATTATCGCGGCAACTGCCGGCGCGGATGGTTCGATCGCTGAAATTGAACTACTTGACCGAAACGTTGCGATGAATGCCATCGATGCCGCCAAGAAGGAACGAGTACGTCATGTCATCTTACTCAGTGCCTATGGCGCCGATCAACCGAACGCTGCACCGAAAGAACTCTTCAACTTTCTGTCAGCTAACAATGCCGCTGAGGAGTATATCGAACAGAGCGGTTTGAACTATACGATTATTTGCCCAGTGACCATTGTCGATGAACCGGGTAAAGGTTCAATCGAAGCATCAGAGGACTTGAGTGATGCGGATGGTGCGACCATTTCCGAAACGGATGTCGCGACGATCATCACCGCTTCGCTCGATAATCGTGGGTTGTATGGCCGTCGGATCGAAGTGAAATCCGGCAGTACCCCAATCAATGAAGCACTCGATTTTGACAGTCGTGGAGAAGTGGCGACAGGTGGCAGAACGACGCTCCGTCGACCACAGCGTTAACGAAAAACTGGAGGAGAAGGTGTCTTGATGGAACGAAAACTGTATAAAGATCCGTCGAATCAAATGATTGCTGGTGTTTGTTCGGGACTCGGGAACTACTTAGGTGTCGATGTGACATTGATGCGAATCATCTTCGTCGTTCTCGCCCTATTTGGAGGTCCAGGTCTTCTGATTTATATCGTCCTCGCCATCGTCATGAAAAAACCGCCTTCAGAGTATGAGGCGGAGCAAGACAGTCGCTTTTAACAAAACGTGCTGACCATAGCGGTCAGCACGTTTTTTATTCCATATACAAGGTGTAAGTCGCTTCGAACGACTCGCCTGGTTCGAGCAGTTGCATGTCTTCCTTATGGAGGATGTCTTTCCGGTGCCCTTTATAGTCGGCATGTCCGAACCACGGCTCGAGACAGGCGAACGGGGCGTCGGAATGTGGGGGTGACCAGATGCCGAAGTGGGTGAACTGGGGGGATTCCATGACGATGGCCCGGCCGCTCGGCTGATGCCGGAGCGCCGCGTATTCGATTTGTTCAAAGATAAGGGCGTCCTGGTCGAACAAATGATGCGTCAACGGGATATAACGACGTTCCCCAAGCGGTTGATAAGCACCCGTCAAGTAAGGTCCTTCGAGCAAGAGACGGTCGAGTGTTCGTGTCTCCCCAAAGTCAATCGTATAGTCTTCGAACGTGCCCCCGGCAAACGGAATGTTGAAGGCCGGATGTCCGCCGATGCTGAATGGGAGTACGACATCATCCCGATTGAAAACGTGGTACGTCACATTCAACTCTTCGCCGATCAAGCGATAGATGACGTTCAGTTCGAATGAGAACGGATAGTGTTTACGGGTCTCGATCGAATCACGAAGAATGAACCGGACGTGTGTGTCCGAAGCCTCGGCGACCTCGAACAGTTCGTCTCGTGCAAATCCGTGTTGGCTCATCGTGTATGTCAGTCCTTCATATAAGTAGCGGTCGTCAAGCATCCTTCCGACGAAAGGGAATAGGATTGGGGCTTGCCGCCCCCAATACGTCGGGTCGCCTTGCCAAAGGAGCTCCGTTCCTTCGACTTTCCAACTTGTCATTTCGGCGCCGTGCGCTTTTAGGGTGAGGCTAACTTTCTCATTGTGAAGTTGCAAGATAGTTACTCTCCTTTGAATGATGTGATAAGTTAAGTTTAGGAGTGAACAGTCCACAGAACAAGGGGTAAATCATGCGATTTCATAAACTAGCAATCAGTCTCATCATGGCCGGCCTCATTGGAGGATTGGCTTATAAAGGTTACGACGAGTACAAGACGAGCCAAGCGAGTGAGCTGACGGTCGAAGTCGCCACGGACGACGGCGTGCTCGGCGGTCTTGAAGTCGGACAGCGGGCGCCACAGTTCGAGCTCGAGACGACGGAAGGGCAGTCGGTGTCCCTCGCCGACTATGAAGGGCAACAAGTCATCCTGAACTTTTGGGCGACGTGGTGTCCACCGTGTCGGGAAGAGTTGCCAGAGTTGATTGAATTCGGCGAAGATACAGGCATCCCTGTGCTCGGGGTGAATGCGACGAAAAACGAGCGGCTCGGTAAACGAGACGTCGATGCGTTTTTACAGGAAGTGCCGGTCAGTTTCCCAATCCTATTGGACGAGACGGGGACGGTGGAGAAGACGTATCGTGTCGTCGCGCTCCCGACCACCTACTTAATTGGGCCAGACGGCATCATCACGGCCAAACAAGTCGGACCGGTCGATTTCGACTGGCTGCATGACCGAACGAAATGAACGGACAAAGACAGACTGGAAAGAAACCGGTCTGTCTTTGTCTACTTTTTATAATGTTGTTTAATCAGCGCATCGAAATTGGGTGTCATGTCTTCTTCGAGATAGTAATGGTGGTTATCTCGAATGATGGTATCGCCAACACGTGCTTCTGATGGCAAGAATCGTCTTGGGATAAAGCTCGAGCCGTTGTTCCAACGTAACACGGCATACTTCCCTTCGACCCGCACCAACGTGCCGTACTTGATCATGCCTCTTCCTCCTCAACGAACAGCTTTCTGTCTCTTTTATTCTTATAGAGTGTATTCCCACATTCCACAAAACCTACACATATTTGCGCAAGGCTAGACAAGCGAAAGTAAAAACAGAAGCGTGACAAAATTGTGAAGAAAGTAAGAAGAAAACGCTT
This sequence comes from Exiguobacterium sp. E4787, assembly GCF_018618375.1. NCBI lineage: Bacteria > Bacillati > Bacillota > Bacilli > Caryophanales > Exiguobacterium > Exiguobacterium sp. E4787. Next base: position 99,185 of record NZ_JACSLY010000004.1, read on the forward strand.
TCTTTTTGATTTGTTTTCTTCTATAATGAAGGCACGGGGTGATTATGACGAATTTGTGAACAATGGGGGTATGGTCAATGTTTTCATCAGCTATGATTGGATTGCTCGCTGTCACCGGCGTGACCATTTATGGGATTGACCGTATGTTCACGGTCCGTTCAGAACGCGTCACAAAGAAATAGGTCTACATAATAGGGGGGGATCGCAACGTCTTGGGGAGACGTTGCGATTTTTTTGCGTCAATAATCTTGTTGCCGCGACTCGCGATCTTTTGCTTTTTGCTCGACGTGCTTCCGATTACGTTCATGGACGCGCTGGAAGAAAGCGTGTTCGGGCCAATGCGGAGACCAGACGCGTTCTTCTGGCAAGGCGAGGATATATTCTTCGGCGGCGCTCAGTCGCTCCATCATTTTGCTACGGTCGTCACACAAGTCGCCGTGGCCAGGAATGAGCCACAGAATCTCATACTCGTAAATGGCAGCTTGAAGTTTCTGCAACGACGTCAAATACGCCTCGGCATCGTCTTCGATGAACGGGGGCTCGATATTGGAGGCATAATCGCCACATACAAGCAGACGTAACGGCTCGACGATTAAAGACATGTGGGTCGACTCATGACCAGGCGTCAATAGGAACGTGATGGGCGTAGAACCGAGGGCGAGGGTACCATCTTCCGAAATCATAATATCAACAGCAGGTTTGATGATGGGACGATCGATGTAATACTGTTCGTAGAACGATTGAATCTCATCGAGCTGAGAACTCGCATCCGTCTCGACGAACGCTTGAGACGCGATGACGGTGGCATCGGGGAACGCGTAAGCCCCGATGATATGGTCATAGTGCTGATGCGTATAGATGACATACAGCTTTTTCCCGCGGCGTCGTAATTCGACGTCCCGGCGAATCGTGGCGATTTCTTCGGGCAACCAGGTCGGATCAATCACAATTAAGCTTTCGTTCGTCTCAATTAACGTCGAAGTCGTGCGCATCAAAGCACTCTCGTATACGGTGAACGGTTGAAGACGTACTTGAATCACAGGAATCCCTCCTTCTTGTCTTCCATCCTTTTCCCGAATTAACGTCATTTAAGCGTTGTTGAAATCGGTGCTATTATGCTGAAAAACAAACAAGCAGAACGTCGAATGACGTTCTGCTTGTTGCACGGGACACCGTGCGGTTATGTGTGCGAGCAAATTCTCGCGTATATGTCGGTAATTGGAGCGGGTGAAGAGAATCGAACTCTCGTCATCAGCTTGGAAGGCTGAGGTTTTACCATTAAACTACACCCGCATATGAAATTTTAAAATGGAGCGGGTGAAGAGAATCGAACTCTCGTCATCAGCTTGGAAGGCTGAGGTTTTACCATTAAACTACACCCGCGAAACGCTTAACGTTACGGTAATATAATAGCACAGGATTTTAGCTTTGCAAACCCTTTTTTGAAAAAACATTGGTTGTTGCGGCTAGGTCGTCTTGCTAAGATAATAGAGGAGAGGAGTGAATGGGGCATGAGTGAGCGTAAATCCTATTTACAGATGATGAACGAAGGGTTTCGGATGATGAAACAATCCAAACAACTCAACCACGAGACGAAGCTTCGCCAATGGACATTCTCGATTAATCGCGAGTCGGACTGGCAGGTGATTCTTCGAACGGAACGATTGAAATGGATCGGCCCGGCGACGAATGAGTTCATCGTCGAACCGCTATCCGTTCAAATTGGGGCACTTCAGCTCACGCGTCATCTCGAAACGAACGAAGTACGTTTGAAGATCGAGGAAGAATGGGGAATTGAAAGTAAGGTCGTCTGTGACGACCAAGAGTGGGAACGATTCGTCGCATCGCTCAAACAATTGAAGGGGGAGTAGTCGTGAGTCGAGAAAGGCTATATCGGATTGAAGCGGAAGCCCGGGGCAGTGCCTGGCGGGCCCGTGTATTGACCGGCATCCAACGATTCCGCTTTTTTAAAGGGGAATTGCTCGCTCCGACTGAACGTCCTTATGTCGTCTTGAGCATCTCACAAGACAAACAGGCACTCCCCGATTTGATTGAGACGGATATGGGTGTGTTGCTCATCCATGAGCGAATCGGCCCGATCTTTATGAATCTATGCCCATATGATATTCAACTCGTTCGAGTCGAGTTGCACACGAGCACCGGGAAGACGGATCAATATTGCGCGCTCAACGTATTGCGTCGCTTCGAGATTGAGCATCTCGAAGATTCAGGCGAATATCGACCGTTAGACCCGGACCGACTCTATTTTTTATCACATCAAACCGTACGATTGAACTTATTCGGGCACATGATTGCCCAAGACCAAAACAGTCAACGTCTTTACGTGACCGAGCGCCTCAAATATGCGCTCCAAGCGAAGATGGTGACAGGTCTAGCATTTAAGAAGACGAAGGAGCAAACAGCATGAAGGAATACGAGATTGACGGTTGGATCCGTCTATCCTACCCAGAACACTTTGAATACAATGAAGAAGAAGACCATGTCAGCTTTTATTCGGTAGAAGCCGACGCCCAAGGGACGCTTCAGATGTCCATCTATGAAGCCGAGGAAGCACAAGCGCCGAGCGACGCGGCTCTCCAAGAGTTGAACACGTTTTTAGGCGAGTTCCCGATTGACGTCAAAGTCGCACCGAGTGTCACGACAGACGCAGGTGGTATGACGACGGCCTATGCGAGCGGAATCGAAGATGGGATGCATCTTGACGTCTGGTCACTTACAGACGGGAAACGACTTTTATTTTTGACGTACGTCGCCGATGAAGTGACGAATGAAAAAGTAGAGATTGAAGCAATCGTCGACTCAATCGAATGGACATAACAAGAGACACGCGCCATCGTCGGCTGCGTGTCTCTTTGTGTCTTACTGGAATTTTGGAACGTCGAAGTAAAGTGTATAGGATTCGAGCTGTTGGTACATGTTGTAAATGTTAGTGGTCTGTTTCGTCGCCCAAGCGATATCCGTGGCGTATTGTTACGTACCAGGATTGTTCGGATTGAACCGCATCTTATAGACAGTGTTTTGATTGCGATTAGAGTTGTGAATATACTTTTCACTGATAAATTTGGCACCGCCGATGATGGCGGCTTCCGGTGTGAACCAGCCTTCTTTATAGGCGTGCTCGGCCCCTTTGGCATTGGCGTTCCCATCAATCGCACCGATGCCGTACATGTTGTAGACGGTCTTCGGTGTGACGGGCTTGCCGTCGACGCTTGAGACGAGGATTCCGGTCGCGAGTGCCGAAGTACCGTGTCCGGTCTCGATCAATGCATGTGACAACAGATAAATCTCATTGACTTTGTGCGTGCGGGCCGCATCGATGAACGCTTGGCCACGGCCGGCTAAAATCCCTTTGCCGACGAGCGACTTATTCAACACCGGCGCTGTCAAATCGGCACTCTTCGACAAGTCGAGGAATTGGAAATATTCCCGTGACGTCGTGGCGAATGAAGACGGCGACACGTGACGTGTGATTTCTTCATCCGTAGCCCGACGCCAAGTTTGGTCATAGACACGAATATGGTATCCGCTCGGTCGGTAATAGCTGATTGTATAATATTGGCCGAGCTCACCGGTGATGGTCACCGTTTCGCCCGGGTTGAGCACACCGAACGAATGCGCCGTCAACGAGGCGTCTTTGAAGACATTGACATTTCCAACGACGAAGGAAGCGTTGACATACCCCGTCAATAGACCTGACTTCACTTTAAACCACGTCGTCGAGCCGACTTTTTCTGTGCCTAGGTACTCGAGTTTCGTATTCGTCGACAACCCGGCCAAGTTGGCCGAGGCGGATGACGCGGTCGCCTTCAAATTTTGAAATGCGGTCGTGAATAGTTCTGTCGAGTTAATCGTTCCGGTCGTGGCGGTCGGTGTAGTCCGTGTGATGAAAGACTTCGGCACATAGGCGTTCGCAGCCCGGAAAGCGTCCGATTGGGCGAACACGTTGCGTTGCGTCGTGATCATTGATGCGAGCGTGTATGGGTAAGGCGTCTCAGTGATGACCATTTCCTTGCTGCCGGCGACAGGCGGTGTATACGGTTTCGTATACAGGAGGGAGATGTACCCTTTCACGAGCGAACCGTTGACGAGATACGAGATGACACCCCAGTCGCTGCCGACAATCGGCTTCACTTTGACGACCGTCCCGTTCGCGAGCGTTCCGATGACGGCGCCATCAACTGCTTTATTGCGCACGTTCAGCGTCCCGTTGTTCGCGACGACGACCTCGACTTCACGTTCGGCCTCAAGCTGTTCTTCTGGCACTGGCGGTTTGTCCCCGAAATAACTGGCGGTCGCATAGCCCGTGAGCGAGCCGTACTTGATTTTATACATCGAACTCGTCAATCCGCTTTCCGAGATTTGTTGTACTTTTGTCCCTGTCGGAATGACGGCAATTTTTGATTTCGGCGAAACGGACTTGTCGTAAAGAACGACTCGTTGCGTCGTGTAGTAATCTGTCACGACTATCACCTCCGGTTTTTCGACTGAGAAGTGACGTGAAGCGGCATAACCGGTTTTCCCGTCATATCGGACTTTGAACCATGAGCTCGATAAGCCGCTTTGAGAGATTTGTTCGATTTTCGCACCGAATGGAATCGTATCGATTTTCGTTGCGCCCGAGGCGGACGAACTGTACATCGCCACGTTCCGAATCGCGTAATAAGGCTTGATGACAATCACTTCAGGTGGTGTCGTCGAGAAATTGCGAGCGGCGGCATAGCCGGTGACACCGTCATACTCGATTTTAAACCATGAACTCGCGAGTCCAGATTCCGATACTTGTGTCACTTTACTGCCGGCGCGGATGGTCCGGAGACGATCAGCACCCGAAGCAGACGATTTATACAAGACGAGATCGCGCGCAGCGTAGTAAGGCGTTCGTACGATGACTTCCGGTTTCGTCTTCGAGAAGTTACGGGCAGCGGCATAGCCGGTGATGCCATTGTATCGAATCTTGAACCACGACGAACTTAGTCCAGTCATGGCGATTTGTTCGACTTGGGAACCTGACGGGATGGTCGCGATTTTCGTCGCACCTGATGCCGAACTGTTATACATGGCGACGTTTGTGATTGAAAAATATGGCGTCGTCGTTTCAGGCGTCGACGTATCTGGAGTCAATAGTGACGTCGAGAAGTTACGGGATGGAGCGTAACCGACAATTGTGCCATATTGGATTTTAAACCATGAGCCGGTCGCGCCGAGTGAGGCAAGATGCGTCACTTTGGCACCAGCCGGAATCGTCGCGAGTTTCGTCGCGCCCGAACCGGTCGAGTTGTATTGCACCGCTGTCTTGTTCGCGTAATACGGTGTTTCGACAGGAGCCGACGGCGTAAAGTATCGAGCTACGACGTAACCGGTGTACTTGCCGTACGTCACTTTCATCCATGAACCGGTGGCGCCGTGTGAAGAGATATAAGTGACGGTCGCGCCTTTCGGGATGGTCGATTTGAGTGTCAAATAAGTCGACGATACGTAGCGCTTTTCGCCTTCGAATTCAATTTGAGCCCAGTTGTCGTTCGTCGTATACACTTGAACGGTTTCGCCTTCGGTCAATTTCCCGACAATATCCGAAGTGGTAGATGTGGCGGAACGAACATTTAAAATCGATGTATTCACTGTTCCTTCGTATGTTGCTGCATATGAGTGAGCGGGGAAAGCGTACTCAACACCGTGCTAGAGATGAGGACGGCCGTGCTCAATCGTGTGATCGTTGGCTTCAATGTGTTACCCCTTTCGGTGAATACGTATCAAAATATGAGTATTCTTTTAGTGTGCGGTCTAAGTATAGCGCACTTAAAAATTGGAAAGAAGAATCTAAATTACAAAAAAAGGTAAATGAATTAGAATCCTATTGTATGATTTTGGTAAAAGGAAAGAACCTCCTAGGAAATGGAGGTTCTTTTTGCGATTCGTATCGTTTGATGCATCCAGTCACCGATGTCCGTCCAGATGTCTTGGCGTTGGCGCTCACGAAGCACTTCGTGGCGAGCCTGATCATAAGACAGCACGGTCAATTCGATGTCGGCGGCCTGATGTTTGCGGACGATTCCGGAGAGTCCTTCTCCGTCATGTACGACGGGGTCATCGGCACCTACGACGAACAAAATTGGTAGTGTTTTCGGATGTTCTTGTATCCGGGCGGCAGAGGTCACATCGAGTGACGCTTTTGCTACCTCGTGTAAATATCCGAGCGTCGGAATCCCACCACAGTCCGGGTCGTTCATATAGGCGATCACTTCCTCGGGGACACTAGAAATCCAATCGCTCTCGGTCGTGGCGGGTAAGAATTTCAAGTTATATCGTCCGAACAACAAGCGTTCGAATAAACGGGATTCATGGGTGCTCCCTTTGAACCGAATGGCCAAATCGATCGCATACAGTCCGGCACGTCCAATCAATCCAGAATGCGGGGGCGGGGAAACGGCGATGACACCCGCCAAGCGATGACCTAACTGTTGACCGAGTCGACGCGCGAGCAACGAGCCGAAACTATGGCCGAGGACGACGGTCGGCAATTCATCTTGATAGTGATCGAGGAGCGAGATGGCGTCGTCGACCATTTGATCAAATCCTTCGTGTGGAGATAGATGAGCGTAAGTGGACTGGGTTCGGGCCAAAGAACCGGCGCCGCGAAGGTCGCACAGAAACACATTAAAACCAATTTCTGACAAAAAATCAGCGAATTCGACATAACGTTGATGATGTTCAAGCATCCCATGGAAAATGAAACAATTTCCAATCGGTTGTCTGGCCTTGACGTGCAATAGTTGTGTCCGGTATCCATCCGCATACGTATGTTCCGTGACGTCCATCCTGATCCCTCCGTTGTCTTGATTAGAATAAGCCAATCGCTTTCCCTGTCTCATCAATCCCCATATTCAAGGCGGCCGGTTGTTTCGGCAGACCCGGCATCGTCAAGACGTTACCTGTCAAGGCGACGAGAAAGCCAGCGCCGACCGACGGTTTCAACTCTCGCACCGTCACGGTGAACCCGTGTTGGTATCCGAGTTTCGTCGGGTCATCCGAGAGCGAGAACGGCGTCTTCGCCATACAAATCGGCAAGTGCTGCCAGCCGTTCGCTTCGATTTGTGCCATCTGTTTTTTCGCGGTTGCGGTAAAGGTGACGTCGGCCGCTCCATACACTTCACGGGCGATCGTCAAAATTTTCTGTTCGATGGAATCGGTTAACGCATAGAGCGGGGTGAACGCACTCTCGTTCGACTCGATTGTATCGATGACAGCCTCGGCGAGGGCACGACCGCCTTGTCCACCGTTCGACCACACTTCACTGAGCGCCACTCGAATGTGGTTCGCTTCACACCAATCGAGGACGGCGGCCAACTCTTCGGCTGTATCCGAATTGAAGCGGTTGAGGGCGACGACGGTCGGCAAGCCGAGTTTACCCATCGTCTCGACATGTTTGGCGAGAAGTTTCAACCCGTTGCCGACAGCTCCGACGTTCTCGACGTGGAGTTGGTCCTTGGCGACACCACCGTGCATTTTCAAAGCACGGACCGTCGCCACGAGAACGACGGCGTCCGGGTTCAATTTTCCGATGCGTGATTTGATATGACAGAATTTTTCGGCCCCAAGATCGGCTCCGAAACCAGCTTCGGTGACGACATATTCACCGAGCTTGAGCGCGGTTTTCGTCGCAATCAATGAGTTGCATCCGTGCGCGATATTGGCGAACGGACCACCATGAACGAGGGCTGGTGTCTGTTCAAGTGTTTGCACCAAGTTCGGCTTGAACGCTTCTTTCAATAGCAGTGTCGCGGCACCGGCCGCACCGATTTGTTCGGCTGTGATCGGCTCATTGTCCCGATCGTATGCGACGACGATTCGCTTGATGCGTGCCTCGAGGTCAGTCAACGAATCGGCGAGACAGAGGATGGCCATGATTTCAGACGCGACTGTAATATCAAAGCCGTCTTCACGAGGTACGCCATGGGCACTACCGCCAAGGCCAATCGTCACGTGACGGAGCGCCCGGTCATTCAAGTCGAGCACACGTTTCCAGACGATTTTCCGGACATCGATGCCAAGGTCGTTCCCTTGATGGAGATGATTGTCGAGTATGGCGCTAATCGTGTTGTGGGCCGAGGTGATAGCGTGCATGTCGCCTGTAAAGTGAAGATTGATGTCTTCCATCGGCAACACTTGGCTGAACCCTCCGCCGGCGGCACCGCCTTTTAAGCCCATTGTCGGCCCGAGCGACGGTTCTCGCAAACAGACAATCGCTTGTTTGTCGAGTTGGTTGAGCGCTTGGCCGAGCCCGACGGTCACGGTCGACTTTCCTTCACCGGCTGGAGTCGGATTGATTGCCGTGACGAGAATGAGCTTCCCGTCTTCGCGAGTCGCCATCCGATCGATGACGTCGAAGGATAACTTAGCTTTATATTTCCCGTATAGGTCGAGGTCATCTTCTTGTAAGCCGAGTTTTTCTGCTATCTGTTTGACGGGCAACATCTCGGCTTGTTGGGCAATCGTTAGGTCGGATAACGGTTTAATCGTCGTCATGTATAAAATCCCTCCACTTTCGAACATTGTAATCATTTTCGTTCATTTCATTCGTGAATCGACTTTGAATCAAGGTTTAATTCTTCATTCGGGAAGACTCGTTCGTGTTGTCATTGAGTTTATCATAACGCATCGCCTCGTATAATTCACCCATTGAGTGCAATATATTCCACCCTTTCCGTCAAATGTATCCGTTTTCATTTTGTCTTGAGGGAGGTAAGTTGATAGTGGAGGCGATGAACATGACAGAAACACCAAAACAACACAAGCGAAGACGGAATTGGAAGAAACCAGCGAGTTTTATCGCATTCGTCGGTCCAGCCTTTCTGGCGTTTGTGGCGATTGTGCTCATACCGTTCGTTAACGGGATTTATTACAGCTTCACGGATTGGAACGGTGTGACGGGTCAGTTAAACGTAGTCGGGTGGGACAACTATCAGCGGATTCTATTCGAGGATGAACAGTTCCGCGCCTCGTTCTGGATCACGACGAAATACACGCTTGTGGCCGTCATCTTGACGAACATCGTCGGTTTCTTGCTGGCCTTACTGTTGACGATGAACATTAAGACGCGCAATATCCTGCGCACCGTCTTTTTCATGCCAAACTTGATTGGCGGGCTCATTCTCGGATTCATTTGGCAGTTTATCTATGTGAAGGGCTTTGAATCAATTGGGGCACTGACCGGATGGAGTTTGTTCGAACTGCCGTGGCTCGGTGACGCCCAGACAGCCTTTTGGGGCATCGTCATCGTCGCCATCTGGCAAGGCGGAGGCTACGTCATGGTCATCTACATCGCAGCGCTTCAAAACGTGCCGACGGATTTGCTGGAAGCGGCCAAAATCGATGGGGCAAATCGATTGAAGATGTTGCGTCACATCACGTTACCGATGATTATGCCGTCGATCACCATCTGTCTGTTTTTGACGATCTCCTGGTCGTTCAAAGTGTTCGACACGAACTTGTCGCTCACGAACGGTGGGCCGTTCAAATCGACAGAGATGCTCGCCTTGAATATCTATACAGAATCGTTCGTGAATAATAATTACGGGCTCGGCTCGGCGAAAGCGGTCATCTTCTTCCTTGTCGTCGCGGCGATTACCGTCACTCAAGTCTATTTGACGAAAAAGCGGGAGGTGGAGGCATGACGACAGAAAAAATTGAACGCATCGAAGCGAAGGTCGATTCATCTCCACAGCGATTGCTACCGCAAAAACCGCTGCGGGCGGGTGGATATACGGCCGGTCTCGGTCTCGTCGAACTGGTGGCGATTCTACTTGGACTGTTATATCTCGTCCCGTTCTATTACGTCATCGTCAACTCGTTCAAATCAATTGCCGAGATTTACACGAACACGTCTGCCTTGCCGAGCGTCTGGCTCGCGTCGAACTATACAGAAGCCTGGGAGGCGATGAACTACGGACGCGTCTTCTTGAACTCGCTTCTCATCACGGCCGGGGCGAACCTTCTTATCGTGCTGTTCACCTCGATGGCGGCCTGGAAGCTCGTCCGGACAAAACATTGGATTTCGACCGTCATCTTCTTCTTGTTCGTCGCGGCGATGGTCATCCCGTTCCAGTCGATCATGATTCCGCTCGTCAAAGTGTCGAGTATCCTCGGTCTGTTGAACAGCCATTGGGGACTGATGGTCATGTATCTCGGCTTCGGGTCAGGCATCTCCGTCTTTCTCTATCATGGTTTTATGAAGTCGATTCCGGAAGAGATTGAAGAAGCGGCCATCATTGACGGCTGTTCGACGTGGGGTGTGTTTTGGCGGATTGTCTTCCCGCTCCTCAAACCGATCACGGTGACAATCGTCATCTTGAACAGCCTTTGGATTTGGAATGACTTTCTCTTACCTTCTCTTGTCCTCCGAGACATCGAGCTGCGGACGATTCCGCTCGCGACGTTCTATTTCTTCGGACAATATACAAAACAATGGGATTTGGCACTTGCTGGTTTAGTCCTTGGGATCGTTCCGCTCCTCGTCTTTTTCTTCGGTATGCAAAAGCATATTATCAAAGGGATTACGAGCGGCTCGATCAAATAACCCTGCCCAAGGGAATCTCCCCCGTCCGCTACACGGGGGAGAATTTTTTTTGAAAAAGTGGTTGACATTCGTCTGAATATTGATAATAATTGGGTCAATTCAATTGTGAACGACATTGAAAGGACGAGTACACAGAAGACGTAAGCAAAGCGAGCCGGGGAAGGTGAGAGCCCGGACTGAAATCTCTGTCGAAGAACCTCCTGGAGTCGCTACCCGAACGCTTTGCAAGTAGACGTAGCCGGACTGTTCCCCGTTATCGGAACTACGAGATGTTCGTCTCGAAAAAGTGAGTAGATTCGTCTACTAATTTGGGTGGCACCGCGGAGCTTGAAGCCTTCCGTCCCATAGTCCATGGGATTGGAGGGCTTTTTTCTATTGCTCCATCCCGAAATCCCACAATTGGAGGAAGAAAACATGACAACAACAGCAATGAGCAAGATGAAGGAAAAACAACAGGCGATTACAGTAGTGAAGGCGACATTCGAAGACAAGTTCAGCACGGCGCTCGGACTCACACAAGTTCAGGCCCCACTGTTCGTCACATCGGCGAGCGGTGTCAACGACCACTTGAACGGTGTCGAACGAATCATCCAGTTCGATACGCAGTATCCAGGGCATGAACTCGAAATCGTTCAGTCGCTCGCGAAGTGGAAACGTGAAGCGCTCGGCCGCTACGGATTCGAAGTCGGTGAAGGGTTGTACACACAGATGCGCGCCATCCGTCGGGATGAAGAACTCGACGCGACACACTCACTCCACGTCGATCAATGGGACTGGGAACGTGTCATCGCTCGGGAACACCGGACGACGGAGTACTTGAAGGCGACGGTCGAAACGATTTACGCGGCACTCCGCGAGACGGAACAGACGGTCGAAACGATGTACGGGATTGAGGCGATCTTGCCAGAGTCGATTCACTTCTTGACGAGCCAAGAGTTAGAAGACCTTTACCCGGATCTTACACCAAAAGAGCGTGAGCACGCGATTTGTAAAGCGTACGGTGCGGTCTTCCTCTCGCAAATCGGCGGCGCACTCGCTTCGGGCGATAAGCACGACGGTCGCGCGGCTGACTATGACGACTGGTCGCTCAACGGCGATATCCTCGTCTGGCACCCGGAACTCGAATCGGCGTTCGAACTGTCATCGATGGGAATTCGTGTCGACGAGACAGCGCTTGCCGAGCAGTTGGTGACAGCCGGAGCTGAAGACAAACGCAAGTACCCGTTCCACCAAGCGGTCCTCGAAGGACGTCTCCCGCTTACAATCGGGGGCGGCATCGGGCAATCGCGTGTCGCCATGTATTTGCTTCGTGCTCGTCACATCGGTGAAGTCCAATCTTCGGTCTGGCCGAGTGAGATGATCACAGCATGTGAAGAAGCTGGAATCAGCCTGTTGTAATTATATAGAAGAAACTAAAACCAGGACTTTCTTTTCAATAAGAAAGTCCTGGTTTTCTGTGCAACATTTTCCACCCTACACGTCAATTTTGACACCTACATAATGGAAGCGTTTTCATCTAAAGTTAGGGTGTACCGAATGATGAAGGATTGTCGACTCTATACTTAGGAGGAAGCGAAATGAAACGTAAATGGAAATTATCAACTGCCGTCATGACGGCAGGTATGGTATTGACGCTTGCGGCCTGTGGCGGCGGGTCGCTTACGGAAGATGAAGGATCGAACGATGCGAACGCGGATAACGGGGACAAGCAAGACGTCACGTTGAACGTCTTCCAGTTTAAAGCGGAAATCGCCAAAGATCTTGAAGCGATGGCTAAAGAATACGAGGAAGAGACGGGCGTCAAAGTGACCGTTCAAACGGTCGGCGGCGGAGCCGATTACGGCGCTGCGCTCAAGTCACAGTTCGCGTCAGGCAACGAGCCGGACATCTTCAATAACGGCGGGTTCACCGAAGCTCAGACATGGAAAGACAAATTGGAAGATTTGTCAGGCGAGAAGTGGGTCGGGGATTTGACGGAAGTGGCCAAGGAACCGATGACGATGGACGGGAAATTGTACGGCATGCCGATGAACTTGGAAGGGTACGGCTTCATCTATAACAAGGAGCTATTCGAGAAGGCGGGCATCAGTGAGTTGCCGAAGACGTTGTCCGAGTTAACGGATGCGGCAGAGAAGTTGGATAAAGCAGGCATCACACCGTTCTCGGTCGGTTACGCCGAATTCTGGATTCTCGGGATTCACTTGCTCAACATTCCGATGGCACAACAAGACGACCCGGATGCGTTCATCCAGGCGCTCAATGAGAATAAAGAAAAATTCGAGGACAATGAGCAGTTCCAACAGTTCTTGAAGCTGTTCGATCTCACGATCAAATACGGCAACAAAAACCCGCTCACGACGGACTATAACACGCAAGTCACACAGTTCGCTCAAGGTGAGACGGCGATGTTGCAACAAGGGAACTGGGCGCAACAGATGATTCTCGACGTGAATCCGGACATTGAGATGGGCTTCGTCCCGATCCCGATCAACGATGACAAAGAGAAGATGGACCGTCTCCCGGTCGGCGTCCCGAACAACTGGGTCGTCAATAAAAACTCGAAGTATAAAGAAGAAGCGAAAGACTTCCTCGAATGGATGGCAACATCCGACACGGGTAAAGACTACATGGTCAACAAATTCAAATTCATCCCGGCGTTCAAGTCGATTGAAGCGAACGATCTCGGTCCGCTTGCAGACGACATCTTGGCCTATTCGAACGAAGGCAAGACGATCTCATGGAACTGGTTCAAGTATCCGGACGGCGCGGTCAACGAGTACGGCGCGTTGATGCAAGCGTATGTCGGCGGTCAAAAGACCGGGGACGAGATGCTCCAAGACTTCACGAAAGTATGGGCGGATAAGGCAAAATAACAGCAACACAAGCGGCGAAATGACCCCTTCGCCGCTTGTGTTTTTTAGTGCGGGCAAAGCCGGGCAGAAGTTGAGGCTTGTCAAACGGGCGTCGCTCGCACAAAATAATAGACAGTTGAAGTGGTGCTCGGAACCTTCCGGCACCGCTATTTTATTGGGGAGATGACAGATATGAGAAAGAATGTCACGGTCGCATTGTTATTGGCGACTTTTTTAGCGGCGATTGAAGGGACGGTCGTCTCGGTCGCGACACCGGTCATCGCGAGCGAGTTGAATGGGGCCGCCCTCGTGAGTTGGGTGTTCGCCGCCTTCCTGCTGTTCACGGCGGTGTCGACACCGATTTATGGGAAAGTGGCCGACTTGTTCGGGCGCAAGCGGGTCCTATTGTTCGGGATTGGATTGTTCACACTTGCCTCGCTCCTATGTGGCCTCGCCACATCGATGGAACAATTGATTATCTTCCGGGCGCTCCAAGGGCTTGGCGCCGGGGCGGTATTGCCGATTTCAATGACCATCATCGGCGACTTGTACAAGTATGAGGAGCGCGGCAAGATTCAAGGCATCTTGAGCGCGGTCTGGGGTGTCTCGGGCGTGCTCGGGCCGGTCATCGGCGGGTTCTTGGTCGAGACGTTGTCTTGGCGCTACGTCTTCTTGCTGAACGTCCCGTTCGCACTGTTATCATTCATCATGATCATTGTCTTCTATAAAGAGACGGTGACAGAGACGACGGAGCGAATCGACGTCAAAGGGGCGCTGTTGTTCGCGTTCGGAACGACGGCGTTCTTATATGGATTGATCACCTTCAGCGAGACGAACGTCTGGACGCCATCGATTATCGTCAGTGCCGTGTTCAGTGTCGTGCTGCTCACGAGTTTCTTTTTATCGGAACGGCGTGCGAAAACACCGTTGTTGCCGCTCGATCTGTTGAAACAACCGATTATCGCGTCCATCAATGGTGCCGTCTTCTTCGCAGCATGGGTGCTCGTCTCGATGTCGGCCTATATCCCGATCTGGGCCCAGGCCGTCCTTGGTAAATCGGCGACGGAAGCCGGCTTCATGCTGATGCCGCTCTCGGTCGCTTGGACGTTCACGTCGATTATCGGCGGCCGTACACTTGGCGCGGCCTCGCCACGACGTCGGGCCGTGATGGGAATGAGTCTCTTGTTGATTGGGACAATCATCTTGACGTTGCTCACGCAATCGAGCCCAGACCTGTTCGTCTACCTCGCTGTCGCCATAATCGGCGTCGGGTTCGGCTTGTCGCAACCGATGTTCATCGTCGTCTTACAGACGGTCGTGTCGTATCGTCAACGGGGGACCGCGACAGCGGCGAACTCATTCTTGAGCACTGTCGGTCAGACGCTCGGTGTCGCCGTGTTCGGTGCCGTGTTCAACTTCATCGTCCTGAGCGGCTTCCGTGAGGAGGCCGGGTTAAGCGGTGTGTCACTCGAATCGTTCTTCAATCGGAGTATGACCGAGGCGCTAGACGCGACCGTCCGGCTCCAAGGCGAGCAACTCATCGCCAGCGGATTGAACACCGTCTTCATCGGCGCAGCCCTCGCCGCGTTCATCGCGCTCTTGATTGCGCTGCGATTACCGGTTAGCCCACCGGCACCTTCACGTGACAACTAAAGACACGGTATGATGGTGAAAAGGAGGCGATCACGTTGAAACGATGGATGTTCATCTTGTCGCTCGTATTTGTTGCCGGTTGTGCCTCGGAATCGACCGAGACGCCGGAACCTGAACAGGCACCAGTCCAGGAGTCGACCGAAGAAGCACCGTCTGACACGGCACCAGAGCAGGAATCAACTGAGCCGGAAGGCAACGTGTCGACCGGTGCAACCGAATCGATTGTCGAACAGTTAGAGGCACCGTGGTCGATTGCAAAAACCGATGACGGATGGCTCATCTCGGAACGCGGCGGCACGATTGCCGTCATCGATGCAGACGGGAATCTCGACCGACAACCGGTCGTCTTGAACGAGGACGTGCTTGAAATCGGGGAAGGCGGTCTCCTCGGACTCGCGTTGACCGCAGATTTTGCGACGTCACGCCAACTGTACGCTTACCATACGTACGGGACACCTGGTAACGTCCAAAACCGGGTCGTCGAGTTGACGTGGGATGGCAATCAGTTTGAAGAGACGGACGTCGTGCTCGATGAGATTCCAGGGGACCAGTTCCATAACGGCGGACGGTTGTTGCTCGATGGGGACGTGCTGTGGGTCACGACCGGAGATGCGCTCGTGCCGGAACTGGCCCAAGATGAAACATCGATCGCCGGAAAAGTGTTACGAGTGCCCTTATCCGGAGAGGGCGAACCGACCGATTGGATTTATTCGTCCGGTCACCGCAATCCTCAAGGCTTGACGAAGATCGAAGATACGCTTTACGCGAGTGAGCACGGAGCTTCGGGGCATGATGAAGTGAATATCCTCGAAGAGGGTAACAATTACGGCTGGCCGCTCATCGAGGCGGATCAAGCACGAGATGGGCTCGAGACACCATGGTTCGAGGTCGGGGAGACGTCATGGGCACCGTCGGGCATCGTTGCCGACGACCGTTACGTGTATATGGCGACGCTTCGTGGAAATCGTCTCGTCGCCATCGATCGGGAATCACGTGAGGTCATCCCGCTCGTCGAGGATAAAGGTCGCATCCGTGACGTCTGGTTGGAGGACGAAGGACTTTACTTTATCACGAACAATACGGACGGACGTGGCAACCCTGGAAGTGGGGACGATCAGCTGTATCGCCTCACGATCGAATAGAAACTGACGTACGTGTCAGTTTCTATTTTTTTGTTGAATACATCCATTTATCCGGTATAATGGACTTCATATGGAAAATGAAGGGGATTTTTACATGAAACAATCGCAATTGGTACATAAGAACGAAACATTGTATTTTGGACTGCTCGTCGCCGCCAGCATGTTGACGGTGGTGCTAGGAATCGTCTTCACGATTGCCTCGCTCGGCATCTTTTTATGGGTGATCGGATCAATTTTAGCACTGTCTTTATTCACACACTGGCTCCAAATCGGATATATTCGCACGAACGGCGTTAAAGTCACAGAGCGTCAATTCGCCGACCTGTATCAGACGTATCAGCGTGTCGGACAAGAAATGGGAATTCGCTTACTCCCGGATGTGTACATTCTTCAAGCCGGAGGCGTCTTGAACGCTTTCGCGACCCGTTTCTTCCAAAAGAATATGGTCATCCTGTATTCGGATGTCGTCGAGTTGTCACGTGAAGGGTACGCCAAAGAAGTCGAGTTTGTGATCGCGCACGAGTTGGCACATATTCGCCGCAACCATGTCCAAAAACAATGGGCGATGATGCTCGGCGGCTGGATCCCGTTTTTAGGATCGGCTTATTCGCGTGCGTGCGAGTTCACGTGTGACCGCATGGCGGCCCATCATATTCAAGACGAGACGGCATCAAAACGCGCCCTCACGATTCTTGCGATTGGTGGGAAATTGGCAAAAGAAGTGAGCGAGTTTGACTACTTATATGAAGCGAGCCGTGAGAACGGATTTATTGCCAAGTTGAGCGAGTTGTTATCGACACATCCGCCACTCCCGAAACGAATTGCGGCCATCGCGACGAACGCCGGTGAGACGAACGTTCCGGTCTTTAAGACGGCAGGGTATGTCAAAGGGTCGATTATCGGGACGATTGTATTGAGCGTCATTGTCAACGTGGCCATTGTCGCCTGGTTGTTCACGAACGACGGATTGACTGGCTTCTCAGAAGGGTTCGGCTCGCTTGATGCGATGGCAGAAGAGCCGATTCAAGAACTTGCCTACAACGCCGCAACGTACGAAGAGTTTGAGGCCTTATTGGCAGACGGGGCTGACGTCAACACGCAAGACTTGTACGGCGACACGCCGCTTCATAACTTACTCTATAATGAAGGCGTGGACATCGATACGGTTGGATTGTTGCTTGAGAGCGGAGCCGACGTCTCGCTCGAGAACGAGGATGGCATGACGCCGGCCGAACTCGCAGCTGACTCCGGGCAACCGAGAGGCATTATCGAATTGATTCAATCATACGAATAAATTAAGAGGTTTATGACCGGAACAAAGGTCATAGACCTTTTTATTTTCAAGTGTTGCAAACGCTTGCATAAGCCGTGATATAATGACAGCGAGGAGGCGATACATGGATGAGCATTCGGACGAAGCTGACGGGAATGATTGCATTGACGATTATCGTTCCTGTCATTTTGGCGACGGTCATTTCCTTTTGGTACGTCAAAGACCGGGAGCGGGAACGGGGGCTTCAGCTCACCGAATGGTCGCTTGAACGTGGGACCCTACAAATGGAGCGATATGTCTCAGACTTGAGCCGCTTGCCGACAAGTCTGTATGCGAATCGGGATGTGCTCGATATTCTCGAGTACGGGCCGGGACTGTCGCTTGAACAGACTGAACTCGAGGTACGACGGGCGCTGCTTGGGATGTACCTATCCCGTGAAGATGTGGCCCAAATCCAACTGCTCATGCTCGAAGATATGGATTCGTTCGCCGCTTATAAAATGAAAGTATCCCCGCGCTCGAAACGGCAGCCGAGTGAGATTCAGCAACAGTTATTAAAGTATGAAGAGAGCCGCGTCCTGCTCGAGGCCTCGCATCCGCTCGTGCCCTATCATGATTTCGGTCCGCTCGTCTCGGAAGAGCAGGTCGTCACGCTTCATTTCCGACTCGATAAAATCGAGACGGATCAGCCGCTCGCGATTTTGTCGATTGATATTCCAGAGGACATCTTCATCGGGCAACTCGCCTCGCTACAGAACAATCCGAGCGAGAGCCTCTGGTTCGTAGGGGGCGGTAATCAGGTGTTCGCACAACTCGGTGATGGTGAAATCCCGCAAAACGTGTCGACGAACTCGCTGTCGAGCGATGGGAAGCATCATCGCATCGTCAAATCGTTCGAATTTGAGAACCAGACGTTCTACGTCGGGAAATCGATACCGGATCGACTGTTGACCGAACCGGCGTCACGGACGTCGTTCATCATCTTTGTCGTCGGGATGGTGTCACTCGTATTGGCATTGATTGGGGCGACCTATGCCTCGATGCGTTTGACGACGCCAATCAAGACGCTCACCTCGAACATTTGGCGCATTGAACAAGGGGACATGACGGTCTCATTCGATTCCCTCGGAAATGATGAGTTCGGTGTGCTCGGACGGCAATTCAAGCGGATGATTGAACGAATCGATGATTTGATTCAACGGGAATATCGGTTGGCGCTCGAGAATCGGACGAATGAGCTGAGGGCACTCCAAGCTCAGACGAACCCACACTTCCTGTTCAACGCCTTGCAGTCGATTGGGACGCTCGCATTGAAAGGCGATGGCAAGACGGTGTACCGTCTCATCACGCAGCTCTCCTCGATGATGCGCTATACGATGCATCCCGATGAGTCGCTCGTGACGCTCAAGCGAGAAGTCGATCACCTCACGTCCTACATTCGCTTGCAACAAGTCCGGTTCACGGATCAATTTGAGATTGAGGTCGATGTGCCGGACCCGCTCCTCGATTTAATTGTGCCGAAGATGATTTTGCAGCCGCTCGCCGAGAACTTTTTCAAGCATGGGTTTGAGCGCGACGGTGCGACAGCGGCCAACCGTTTCTCAGTGCGAATTCATCAATCGGGATCAAATCTTGTGATTCATTGTGAGAATAGCGGACGCGATCTCTCGGATGAAGAGTTGACGCTATTGAAAGAACGGATCGAGGTATCGACCGAGCCATTGAATGGGGCGGAAGGTACCGGTTTAAAGAACATTCGAGATCGACTCATGTTAAACTATAATCGGGAGGCTCAGTTTATGTTGGCTACACCAGAGACAGGCGGATTTCGTATTGTCATGCGTTTCCCGGCCGTAACGGAGGCGGATGCGTCATGACGAAAGTGTTGATCGTTGATGATGAGTCGCCGGTACGGGAAGCGGTGAAACTGCTCGGGGAGTGGGAACGGCTCGGCGTCACGAAAGTGATTGAGGCACAAGACGGGGAAGAAGCGAAACGGATTATCGTCAAAGAACGGCCGGCGCTGATTTTATCGGACCTGCAAATGCCTCGATGTAACGGCATCGAGTTGATGGAGTGGGTCCATACGGAGGCGGAGACGGCCAAACTGATTGTCTTGACGGGCTATGACGAATATTCGTACATGCGGCGCGCGATTCAGCTCGGCAGTTTCGACTACTTGCTGAAACCGATTGACCCGGACGTCTTGAACGAGACGCTCGCACGTGCCCTCGCCGACGTCACTCCTGACGAAGACGATCCGATTCTACAGATTGGCGCGTTCATTGAACGCCATTATGCGGAAGAACTCAGCTTACAAGGGATGAGCGAGCGCTTTTACTTGAGCCGCGAATACATATCGCGTCGCTTCAAACAGCAGTACGGCGTCAACTTATCCGAATACTTGCTGTCGATCCGGATGCTCGAGGCGAAACGTCTCCTTGAGACGAGTAGACAACGTATTTATGAAGTCGCCCAAGCGGTCGGCTTTTCGGATGATAAGTATTTCCGGAAAGTCTTCAAAAAACAGATTGGCATCACCCCGAATGAATATCGGGAGCAGTGCCAACGACTATCTTGAAGGAGGAATTTAATCATGAGTGTACACATTGGGGCAGAAGCAGGACAAATCGCAGAAACGGTATTATTGCCAGGAGATCCGTTGCGTGCGAAATATATCGCGGAGACGTTCCTCGAGGATGTTGAGTTATACAACGAAGTCCGCGGCATGTATGGCTTCACAGGAACATATAAAGGAAAACGTATTTCCGTTCAAGGGACTGGGATGGGTGTTCCATCGATGTCGATTTACGTGAACGAATTGATTATGTCATACGGCGTAAAAAACTTGATTCGTGTCGGTACGGCCGGCGGAATTCAAGAAGACGTCAAAGTACGTGACGTCGTCATCGCGATGAGTGCATCGAGTGAGATGGCCCAAAACCGTGTTCGTTTCAACGGGATGGACTATGCACCGACAGCGACGTTCGACCTCCTACATCGCGCGTATATGAACGCTGAAAAAGCTGGTATTCCGGTCAAAGTCGGTCAAATTTTCACAGCCGACCAGTTCTACCAGGATGATTTCCACCATTTCAAGAAGTGGGCCGATTTCGGTTGCCTCGCCATCGAGATGGAAGCGGCAGGTCTCTATACACTCGCTGCGAAACACAAAGTGAACGCGTTGACGATCCTCACAATCTCAGACCACTTGTTGACAGGTGAAGAGACGACATCGGAAGAGCGTCAATCGACGTTTGACGAAATGATTCGTGTCGCACTCGATACAGCGGTCGAAGTCACAAACTAATGAACACGCCTTACAGACCACTGGTTTGTAAGGCGTTTTTGTGTCCGCGCGCCTTGTCTTGTATACAAAGTGAAACTGGCAGGCTAGACTGAAGCTGAAACGAACAGTTCCCGTATCGGGCTGGATCAAGGAGTTGTCATCATGAATAAAGCGTCCGCTTTTGTCATTTATAGTATCGTCTTTTTTGCCTTCTTTGATTTATTCGCCCAGCTTCCGGTCATGAGCACGTTTGCGACATCGGTTGGTGCGACACCGTTCATCGCAGGGCTCGTCATCGCCATCTACTCGTTGTCGAATACGTTCGGCAACATTTTATCCGGCATTTGGACCGACCGGATTGGTCCGATCGTCATCCTGCTCGTTGGTCTTGCGCTGTCGAGCCTCAGTCTCTTGTCGTATCATCTCGTCGACACAGCGACGACGCTATTGATTGTCCGGATCGTGCACGGCTTTGTAGCGGGTTTGATTGTCCCAGCCGCGTTCACGTTGTCCGCCAATCTGACCGCCGCGAACCGACAAGGTAAAAAAGTAGCATTGACCGGCAGTTTTGTTGGTTTGGCAGCCATCGTCGGTCCGGCGTTCAGCGGCATCGTGGCCAGCCAGACGACCGTGCCGATCGTCTTCACATACGTCGCGCTGTTCGGGGTAGCCGTCGCGCTCCTTGCACTCGTCTTTTTGCGCCCGTCGAAGTTAACGCTTGAACCTTCCCATCGTACAGATGAAGGGACGTCGCGCCTGGAACGAGACGTAGTGAAAGCGTATATCGGCGCCTTCCTCTTGATGTTCTCGCAAGGGGCAATCGCGTACTTGCTTCCCCTTTACGTGCAGGCGCTCGGGTATGACTCTCGTCTGAGCGGGACATTGCTCAGCACGTTCGGTATCATGGCGGTGCTCGTGTTTGTGTTGCCGACGAATCGCTTGTTCGACCAAATCGAACCAGCGAAGCTCGCGGCACTCGGTGTCGGCATTCTCGGTGTGAGCCAACTGTTGATTGGCCGATCTGAGACGTCGCTCCTCTTGTACGCTGTCCTCGCCTTGTATGGCGTCGGGTTCGCCATCTTATTCCCAGCCATCAATACGATGTTGATTAAAGCGACGAATCAGGCCAATCGTGGTAAGTCGTACGGCTATTTTTATGCGTTCTTCTCGCTCGGCACAGTGACGGGTTCGGCATTGTTAGGCTGGCTCTCGATTACGCTGACACAAAAATTCGCGCTGACAGGTGGCATCCTGCTGGTCGCCGGTTTGATATTTGTCGTCATGCAACAAACGAAGAAACGGGACGTGCCTGTCAGATAGGACGGACGCATATCGAAGGTTCAAAATGGTCGCTGACCGAGTGAAGATGATAAGATGAAGCTAGCGTTATCATCCAAGGGAGGCAGATTTATGCTCGCACCAATCGAACAGTTGACCATTGAAGAGCTCATTCGTAAACAGCGTCGCTTCTTTCGGACGCAAGCGACCAAGTCGCTCGCATTCCGTCTCAGCATGTTGACGTTTTTAAAAGAGTCAATCAAGCATCATGAAGCAGAGATTCTTCAAGCGTTGGAGCAGGATTTGAACAAATCGGAACTCGACGCGTTCACGACGGAGATCGGTTTCGTCTATGACGAAATCACACGGACGACACGTGAGTTGAAGCGTTGGATGCGCCCGAAACGTGTCCGTGGCGCCTCAATCCATCTGGGAACGCAAAGTGAGGTCATGTATGAACCTTACGGAACGGTACTCGTGATCGCTCCGTGGAACTATCCGTTTCAATTGGCGATGGCGCCGCTCATCGGAGCGATTGCCGCAGGCAACACGGCTGTCGTGAAACCTTCGGAATTGACACCGAACGTCGCCCAAATGATCACGAAAGTGCTCGAACGGGCGTTCACCGACCGCTACGTCGTCAGCGTCGAAGGGGATAAGGACGTTGCGACCGAGTTGCTTGCCCAGAAATGGGACCATATCTTCTTCACAGGGTCGACGCCAGTCGGGAAAATCGTCATGGAGGCGGCAGCGAAGCATTTGACGCCGGTCACGCTCGAGCTCGGTGGAAAATCACCGGCCATCGTCCATGAGGATGCTAATATCGAGATTGCGGCCAAGCGCATCGCCTGGGGCAAATGGATGAACGCCGGGCAGACATGCGTCGCACCGGACTATGTCCTCGTCCACGAATCCAAACGAGAGGCGTTCCTCGAGGCCATTAAACGGGAAGCGTTCATGATGTTCGGGAACGGCGTCGGGACGAAGCGGTTCACACGAATTGTCAATGAGACCCACTTCAATCGTTTGACCGGATATTTGACAGAAGGAGACGTTTTCTTCGGAGGCCAGACGGACCGGGACCAATTGAAGATTGCCCCGACCGTGTTGACGGACATCGAAGAAGACGCGAACGTCATGAAAGACGAGATTTTTGGACCGATTCTACCAGTCCTTACGTACCGTCAACTCGACGAAGTGATTGAGTTTGTGTCATCGCGTCCACATCCGCTCGCGCTCTATTTGTTCACTGAGACGAAAGCGGTGGAGCAGACCGTGATGAAACACCTTACGTTCGGCGGGGGTTGCGTCAATGACGTCCTCATGCATTTGACGAACCCGAACCTGCCGTTCGGTGGAGTCGGCGAGAGCGGGATGGGCTCATATCACGGACGTTACAGTTTTGAGACGTTCAGCCACGCCAAATCGATTTTGCGAAACACAACGAAGTTCGATTTACCGATTCGTTACCCAAACTTTAAAGCAGCCGAGAAGTTGATTCGACTCGTCTACCGCTGACCAGACTAGACTGCAGGGAGCCTGCAGTCTTTTTTTTGTGGACAAAGAATAAGAAGATTGTTTGAAATGTCACATACTTTTATAAAATGAGCTGCATACCTCTTGTATAATATAGCCATACACATGACGTACGAGACTTAATCAGATATACGATTAGTGGAGGGAGCAGACAACATGACTATGAAATGCGGAACGACCAAACCGAACAGCTTTGTCTTTTCGCAAGAGACGAAACAGCTCTTGCTCGAGATGATGACGTTTCAAGATCATTCGAAAGGGAGTATCGTTTGTTGGGAAGGCGAGAAGTGCAACAAGTTCTTTTATTTGAAGAGCGGTTCCGTCAAATTCACGAAGCTGACGAAAAAAGGGAGCGCACTCATCATGTTCATGTATGGGGCGGACGACTTCTTCGGGGAGTTCGATATCGACGAGGTGTTTCCGAGTTCGTATAGCATCGAGACGACATCGGACAGTGTCATCGGTTGGATCTCGAAGCAAGAGATGGATGAACTTGTTCGGCGCGATGCGCAGTTGGCCACTGAAGTATTGCGGTGGACGTCGATGATGCGCAAGCAGTCCGAGATGAAACTCCGTGACTTGCTGTTATACGGGAAACCAGGTGCCCTCGCCTCCACATTATTACGCATGGCGGCGATGGACGGCGTCGAGTCAGCAGAAGGGATTGTCGTGCCGAAACATCCGTCAGACGGGGAGCTCGGTCAGCTGATTGGTGCACCTCGCGAGACGGTGAATCGGATGATGAACCAGTGGCGGAAGGAAGGCATGTTGACGACGACGGGAACAGAGATGATTTTGCATGACATCGATTTCTTGAAAGAGCTCTGTTATTGTGAAGGCTGTCCCGCCGGCATCTGTCGGCTTTAATCTTTCAAGAGAGGTGCAGCATTTTGCCTTATCAAAGCGCGTGAAACCGAACAGGTGGTTGACTCGATTCGTGTCGGGACAATCACTTTTTTTGTATGCCTTTATACCAAATGTGAACTTTATGTGTGAAAACTACGCAAATTTGATGTGATTGTCACTTTTGGAGTGATAAATGTCACATATTAATCCTCATCCCATTTCATACAATAAAAGTGGAAATCACAGGGAAAGGGGTCCTTCACGTGGAGAAAAACGATGGACAAGAACCGAACTTAAAAGGCACGTTCACATCGGTCATGATTGTCGCGGGCGTCATCATTGCCATGTGGTCGTCAGTGTTTTACTTATTTATGACGCGATAACGAGCAGGAGGAGAGCAACATATGCATATTCATAAACTTGAGAAATATTGGCTTGTATTCGGCATCATTTTATTAGGCGTGTTTTTAACCGTTCTTGGCATCTCTGCCTTTGCGGCAGGAAATCAACCAGCATCGGACGCGGATTTGATCGATCCGGCGAAAGTACATCAAACCGCACCGTTCGACAAACCGGGACTTCATAAAATTGACGACAACGAATATGAACTTGTCATGGTCGCGCAAGCGTTCACGTTCACGCCGGGCAACGTCGAGATTCCAAAAGGAGCGAAAGTCACGTTTCTCGTCACCTCACCTGATGTCGTTCACGGTTTCCAGTTGACGGGCACACCGGTCAATATGATGGTCGTACCTGGTCATATCAACTCGCTCACGTATACGTTCGACGAGGCGGGCGAATTTTTAATCCTTTGTAACGAATATTGTGGTACCGGACATCACATGATGTCGACAAAAATTAAGGTGGTGGACTAAATGAATGACGTATCCTCAAAACTAAAGCAGTGGGAAATGGAACGCGGCGTACCAGTACCGAGTATCGGTGTCAAAGAAGCACGCCTCGCCTATGCCCACGTCGTCATCTCGGTCCTCGCCGTCTTAATCGGTGGACTAGCCGGCCTCATGCAGACGCTCATTCGGACTGGTGTCATCCCGGAAGTGTTCGGCTATTATCAACTGTTGACGGCGCACGGCATCATGCTCGGTCTCGTTTTCACGACAATGTTCATCATCGGTCTGCTTTACGCGCTGCTCGCTAAGTCGTTCGGACGCTTTGAGTCGTTCCCAACGCGAGTCGCTTGGCTCGGGTTTTGGATGATTATCGCCGGCGCCGTGCTCGTCACGATCATGGTGCTCGCCAATAAAGCGACTGTTCTGTATACGTTCTACGCACCACTCATGGCCGACCCAGTGTTTTATATCGGTCTCGTCTTGTTCGTCGTCGGTACGTGGTTATCGGCGTTCGCCATGTTCCGGATGTATGCGGACTACAAACGGGAGAACCCAGGTATTCATCCGCCGCTTCCGGCGTATATGAGTATCATGACGATGCTCTTGTGGGTCATCGCCACGCTCGGTGTCGCCGGGACGATTTTATTCCAACTGCTCCCGCTCTCGCTTGGTTGGAAAGACACGGTCGGAATCGAGTTGTCACGGACGCTCTTCTGGTATTTCGGTCATCCGCTCGTCTATTTCTGGCTCATGCCGGCCTATATTGTCTGGTATACGGTCGTGCCGAAAGTCATCGGCGGAAAGATTTTCTCCGATGCGCTCGCCCGGATGGCGTTCCTGTTGTTCCTGCTATTCTCGTTCCCGGTCGGCTTCCACCACCAGTTGACGGAACCAGGGATTGAACCGTTCTGGAAGTTCGTTCAAGTCATCTTGACGTTCCTCGTCGTCATCCCGTCGTTTATGACGGCGTTCTCGCTGTTTGCGACGTTCGAGCTGCGCGGCCGCGCACTCGGAGCTCGTGGTCTATTTGGTTGGGTCAAGAAGATGCCATATGGGGATGTCCGTTTCCTCGCTCCGTTCGTCGGCATGTTGTTCTTCATTCCGGCCGGAGCCGGCGGAATCATCAACGCATCGCACCAATTGAACGCGATGGTCCACAACACACTTTGGGTCACGGGCCACTTCCATATCACGGTCGGAACGGCCGTCGCCTTGACGTTCTTCGGAACGGCATATTGGCTCGTGCCGGTATTGCGCGGTCGTATTCTAACGAAAAAGATGAATCGAATCGGATTAATTCAAGCAGGCACGTGGGCGTTCGGAATGTCGATCATGTCTTACGCAATGCACATCTCAGGACTGCAAGGTAATCCGCGTCGGACCGGTCCGGCAACGTACTTCTCGGATGCGCTTACGCGCGAGTGGATTCCATACCACATCGCGATGGCGATTGGTGGGACGATCCTCTTGATTTCGGTCCTCATCTTCGTCTATTCAATGTTCAACTTGTCGTTCCTCGCTCCGAAGGGAGAAGAGGAGTTCCCGCTCGCCGAGACCGAAGAGGCGGCGATGGAGACACCGCGTTTCTTCGAGAATTGGAAGCTTTGGATTACGGTCACGTTCGTTTTAATTGCCTTCGCCTATACGATTCCGATTTGGCACTTGATTGAAAGTGCGCCGCCGGGAGCGAAAGGTTGGGTGCTCTGGTAAACTGAAGTCAGCCTCGCTAGCGGGGCTGACTTTTTCATGTGGGGAGATGGAAAGATGGAGCTACTTCGTGCAGATATTCACCGTGAATATGTTAGACGCGAGCCGGATCGGCCGTTCCTCGTCGCAATCGACGGGTTGAGCGGGGCAGGGAAGACGACGATGGTCGAACAACTACGCGGGATTGCAACGAATGAAGTGGTGTTACATATTGACGACTACATCGTCGAGCGGCACCGGCGTTACGAGACGGGACAGTCGGAGGCGATGGAATATTATGAACTCCAATGGGACATCGACTTGCTCGTGGAGACATTGTTCAAACCGCTTCGGGAAGGGCAGACGAATTTGACGTTGCCGTATTATGAGCGAGACCAGGACGCGGTCAACATGCGAACAATCGAGATTGATCCGAACGCACTTGTCTTAATCGAAGGGATATTCTTATTGCGGGACGAGTGGCGCACTTATTTTGACTACATCGTCTATCTCGACTGTCCGCGGGATGTCCGGTATGAACGGGTCTTGAATCGTGATACGTATATCGGCGACTTATCGGAGCGACTTGCTAAGTACGAACGCCGGTATTGGCCGGGAGAAGCGCATTACATCAAAACGATCAACCCGCAAGCCCAGGCCGATCGAATCGTTCCATCTAGTTGACGCATCCATTTATAGGGGATGCGTTTTTGTTTTGGAAAAAACTGTTGACTCCGTTAGTGTACTATGGTGATAATACAGTTGGGTAGTGTATTAGTCGCATCATACACTTAGAGAGGTGACAACATGATCATACAATTCAACACGAGAGCCCCGGTTTACATTCAAGTCGTCGATTACTTCAAAAAGAAGATGGCGCTTGGCGAACTGCAGGCGGGCGAAGAGATGCCGTCGCGACGCGAGCTCGCGACCGAACTGAAAATCAATCCGAACACCGTCCAAAAGGCGTTCAAGGAAATGGAGGAACAACAATTGATTACGACCGAACGGAACCGTCCGAGCCGCGTGACGACCGATGAACATGTCTTGAAACGCATCCGCACGGAACTTGTCGATGAGGCGGTCGCTGTCTTCGTCGAATCGATTCAAGAACTTGACGTCACGATGGATGAGCTTGTCGATAAAATCAAACGACAATACGGAGAGGGGAATCTCGATGATCGAAGTACTGGGAGTTAAGAAACGTTACCGCAAAAAACAAGTCATCGAAGACGTGTCGTTTACGGCCCAAAAAGGGGAAATCACGTGTTTGATCGGATTGAACGGTACTGGGAAATCGACGATTTTAAAAGGCATCATGGGACTGACGCCGTTCGACAAGGGAACGGTGCTCGTCGACGGCAAACCGATTGATTTGAATCGCGTTGCGTTCGTACCGGACCACTCGACATTCCCGATTCACTTCACGATTGAGCAGTGCGAGGCGTTCATGCGAGACTTTTATCCAAAGTTCGACCCGAAATTGTTCGCCCGTCTCGTCGACGAGTTCAAGCTGTTCCCAGAGGACAAGTTGAATGAGCTGTCGAAAGGGACGCTCGCTAAAGTGAATTTGGCGCTCGGGATTGCCCAAGATCCGGACTATCTATTGCTCGACGAACCGTT
The DNA here is from genome assembly GCF_018618375.1 of Exiguobacterium sp. E4787. NCBI lineage: Bacteria > Bacillati > Bacillota > Bacilli > Caryophanales > Exiguobacterium > Exiguobacterium sp. E4787. Next base: position 127,808 of record NZ_JACSLY010000004.1, read on the forward strand.
CTCGGGCATCGACGTGTTCTCGAAAGAACAAATTGTCGAGTTGTTCTCGAGTGACATTATGGAAGACCGCGGCGTCTTGATTACGACGCACGAGATTGAAGATATCGAATACTTGGTCGACAAGGCCGTCATGTTGAACAGCGGCCGGATCGTTCGTGAGTTCGACGTCGAGGACGTCCGCTTCATTCATGGGAAGTCTATTGTCGATGTCATGAGAGAGGAGTATGGCGCATGAATTTGTTGAAACTACTCGGATGGGAAGTCGAGCGGTTGACGAAACCGTATCTCATCTTAATCACCTTACTCGTCGTCACCCAGTTCGCCTGGCTCGGCGTCTTCCTATGGAGCGAAACGAATATGTATGAAGAAATGCGTCGTGCTGGAACGCCGGATTACACTTTGACGTTCGGGAATTATCTTGGTGGCACACCGTTCATCTTGTCGATTGGGGTGGCTGTCACGGCGATGGTATTCTTCAGTTTTTGGATTTGGTACCGTGACTTCCAAGGCCGTGGGACGTTCATGATGCGCCTATTGCTCATGCCGCAACAACGGATGCTCGTCTTCAGTGCGAAGCTAGTGACGATGACGTTGATGATCCTTGGCTTGTTCTCCGTCCAGTGGATTGCGCTCAAACTCCAGTACATAGCGTTTTCGAGTTGGTTGGACTCGCAAATGATTCCGATGAGTGGCTCCTTCGAACAGGCCATCGGCTACGATGGGGCGCTCTCGGTCATGTTCCCGGCGTCACTGTTCAACTTCTTTGTCCATCAAGTATTAATTGCCATCGCCGTCTTATTCATCTTCGAATTTGTGTTGATTGAACGGAGCCTGTGGCAACGGACGGTGTGGGCGCCGTTCCTCGCCTTATTGATGATTGGGGTTGTCGTAGTTGTGCCGATGATTGGGTTCTTTATCATTGAGAACTATCTGTTCATGGAAGAGACGCTGGCCGTCTTCACTCTTATTTTAGTGATTTGGTTTATTGGGGTCGTTTGGATTGGCCATCGTCAGTTGACGAAGAAATTAAGTGTGTGAGGTGAGCAGATGAAACGAATGTGGAATGTGGCCGCGCTCGGTGCGGTCGTCATCATCGGGCTCGGTACGTTCGCCATTGATTCGAAAGCATCAACGGCGGAGTGGGTGCTCGATGTCAAAACGAATGAAAGTGTATGGGAAAATCAAAAAATACAAGCCTTTTATGAAACCGAGGATGAGGTCCAGGAACGGTTTGAAATCACCCGGTCTGGTAGTGAAGTGACGACCCATTTAAATTACGTCGAAGAAGCGCTTAAACAACGCGAACGGGTCAATCCTACGATGCGAAAGTTCTATCGTCAAATGACAAACCTTAGTTTCACCCAATCGTTACGCACGAAAGAGGAGTATGTCGGCATCGGACAAAAAGGAAACGATGAAATCATTCTTTTCCGAACCGAAGGCAACGACATTGCCACGACGACGTTCCCGTCAAATGTTAGCGGTGCAGTGGAAGTCATGGAAGGGAACTGGCACGGCATATTCGTTCAAGATGGTCGTGTTCATTTGATTTATAGTGACGGTTATGATAGACAAGCAGCAACAAAAATCGCCGTGTTTGATGAAGGGGCGGTTGAAATCACCCTTGAAGAAATCTCAATAGAAGACGGCTTTATTTCTAGTGTTGTCGGAACATCCAGGTTTTACGATGAGAACCGGATGACCATCGCAGCCGATAATCGTTTCCTCCCGGTACGTCTTGGGACATACGAAACGATAACCGAAGATGGTCAGACGTACACGAACGAGACGGAACGTCCAGGCGTGTATGCCTATGACACCGAAGAGAAGCGTGTCGTCGAGTTAAAAGCTGAAGGGGATATGTGGGGCGCAACCGTCTATGAGGATCAATTAATCGTCTTGCAGGAAGATGGGACCGAATTCGTTGTCGACTTGAAGACTGGAAAGCAATCGACGCGACAAGTCATCGATGGTTCGGTCGGCACGACTTGGTATGTCGATAACCAACTGTATCATATTCGCCCGACGAAAGAAGGGGCCGTCATTGACGTCTATCAAGATGGAAAAGCCATCTCGAGCGCTGTCGTGAAGGCGACGAACGATGCGGCGAAAGCGTTGGTGTCCAACACGAAATATTATCTACAATAACAAATAACCGAGAGGCGACCGCCTCTCGGTTATTTTGATGGTTTCGGGACGATGACCCCGTCTTCTAAATCGAGCAACATGTCAATTAGTTCCGCGCAGAACTCTGGGAACTGATCGAGGAACGCACCCGGACCGACCTCATCGGTGAAGTCGATATACAGGTCCGATACGTTACCGGCCATTTTCGCCGGAAGAGCGAGGAACGCCGACCCGAAACGCCAGCTGCCTCGGATATCGAGCAGCTTGCCGAGCATGATGTCACCGACCTCACGTTTTTCCGGGAGATTGACGCGATACGTCTCTTTCGTCTCCCAGTCGCGCAGTCCTTCCTCGGTCACTTCAAACACCGAGCAACGCGGGACCGCCAAGCCACGGAGCGCGTGATACAAGGCAGGGGACATGTCGGCTTTTTGATCTGCCAAGTAGCGGCCGTGCGGTGTCATCCCGTCCTCGTCCGTCTCGAAGAAGACGGCCCAGTCGATGAACAGGTCGCGGAATAGCTCGGCGTCTTTCAACTGCCATGTGCCTTCCGAGGCGATCTCTTGAATATAGTTCGTCCAATGTGTGCTGCGCGCGAGAGCGGCTTGCTCATACAACTTTTTCAGCTCGGCCAGCAATTCGGACTCTTCTACAAGCAAAGGGAATGGAATTACTTTCCGCTCTTTTTTCATCGGCGCGGTCCTCGTTTGTTCGCAGGACGCTTCACGACCGGCGGTTTATCCTCGATCCGTTTCTCGATGACGTCGCCACGATAAATCTCGAGTTCTTTCAATTCGACGCCGAGTTGGCGGGCGAACGATTTCAAGTGCGTCAAGTCTTCATCCGTCACGAGCGAGAGCACGGTCCCGGCCGCATTCCCGCGTGCCGTCCGGCCCGAGCGGTGAATGAAGTCGTCAATCGATTCTGGCAAATCGAAGTGGACGACGTGCGTCACTTCTTCGATGTCGAGACCACGGGCCGCGAGACCTGTCGTGATGAGGAGCGGATAGTCGCCTTTACGGAATTCGCGAAGCGTTTCGACACGTTCACGTTTCCCTTTTAGGCTGTCGAGCATCCGGTAGTTCACTTTCATTTTATCGAGTTCGCCTCTGAGTGGTGGCAAGAATGAGCGGTTGTTGATGAAAGCGAGCGCTTTGACACCGTTGACGTGTGACAAACGACGAAGCAATTCCGGCTTGTAGCGGCGTGTCGTCAACATGTAGCCGTACGTCACTTGACTGCTCACGGCTCGTTCGATTTTCACGTGTGCCGGCTCCTTTAAGAACGGGGCCGCCCATGCTTGAAGCGTGTCTGTGAGCGTTGCCGATACGAGGGCGATTTGATGTTCGTGCGCCGTGTGCTTGATGATGCGTTCGGCGGCTTCTGTCAATCCGCTGTCGATGATTTGGTCGGCTTCATCGAGGACGATCGTGTGCGTCTCATGAAGCTTCAATTTTTTCTTGTCGATCAGTTCGACGAGTCGGCCTGGTGTCCCGACGATCAAATGCGGCTTTTTCTTTAAGCGATCGATTTGACGTTTCAATTCGACACCGCCAATAAATGAAGCTATGCGGACATCACCTTTCTCGGTAAATCGTTGCGCGACTGTTTGAATCTGCATGACGAGCTCACGCGTCGGCGCGACGATGACGACTTGAATTCGGTCGTTCGATGCGTCGATTTTTTCAATGGCGGGTAACAAATAAGCAAGCGTCTTCCCGGTACCTGTCGGCGCTTCAATCGTGACGTCTTTACCGTCCAACAGAAGCGGGAACGCTTCTGCTTGGACCGGCATTGGTTCAGTGAAGCCAAGGCGATCCCAGGCTTCGTTAATAAATGGTTTTGTAAAGTTCATATCATTTCTCCTTATCGTGGGGCAAAAACAAAGGAAGCATAAGTGCTCCCTGTTTTAAATATAGCGAACATGTTCCGTGTCTTGGTCGAATGAAGAGCGAAGTGTCTGTGTGAACGTCTGTCCGTCCTCGATGAGTTTGATATGCACATCGATTTGGTCAGCCGACGCCTCAACGCCTTCAACGGTGAAGCCTTGATAGACACGATACTGCAATTCTTTCGTCAACCGTTCGTATGAGGCGAGCTCTGGATATGTCGCTGCCACGTCAATCGGGCGCGAGATGAGCGCAGCGAGCAAGTTATCGCGGTAATCGATAAAATCCTCGTTTTCGATGTCGTCGTCAAACCGAATCCAAAAACCTGCGTCTTCAAATTCTGTGATAAATCCATCACGTTGTTCACCGTTCGCTTCTACTTTAAGGGAGATGCGGTCACCGGCTTTCAAGTCGTGATCAGCTGTCAATAATTCGTACGTCATGGGAAGAACCCCTTCCTCTTCTACAATGTTCTGCCTTCATTGTGTCCGATGTAAGGCAAAAATTCAAGTTCTATCCCTGAGTCGTGATATACATCACACTAAAAACTGTACAAATCGTCACATCCGAATTCAGATGATACAGAATCGACTTGAATCGCGTCGTGACGTGATTTATCTGTTTCATAGTTAATGAGAAATACGTTATAACAGAATTTAAAGCGCTTACAAAAATGGCTTCACGCCAACGTTCATGAGATTGTTACAACTTTCACAAGGATGTAAAACATAATGTTCACGTTTTCACGTACACTCAACTTATAGAAAGCACGCAGTTATCTCAACTATGAGGAGTGACCCACAATGGCAACCGAAATTAAATCAGCCTGGTCAGGATTTGTACCTGGGCAGTGGACGAATGAAGTGAACGTCGGTGAGTTTATCCGTTTGAACCGACATGAGTACACAGGAGACGACCGTTTCCTCGTCGGACCGACCGAAGCGACGAATCGTCTTTGGGCACAAGTGATGGAATTGACGAAAGAAGAGCGCGAACGCGGTGGTGTTTGGGCAGTCGATCAAAACAACCCATCGACAATCGTCTCGCACGGACCAGGATACTTAAACAAAGAGCTGGAGAAAGTGGTCGGCGTTCAAACGGACGAGCCGTTCAAACGTTCGATTCATCCGAACGGCGGCATCCGGATGGTCGACGCTGCACTTGAATCGTATGGCTTCGAGCCGAATCCTGAAATCACAAAGATTTATTCGGAAATCCGCAAAACGCATAACCAAGGTGTCTTCGATGCGTATACACCTGAGATGCGAGCAGCACGGAAGTCAGGGATTATCACAGGACTTCCTGATGCCTATGGCCGTGGACGGATTATCGGCGACTACCGTCGCGTTGCCTTGTACGGGTTAGACTTCTTGATTGCCGCACGTAAAAAAGACTTGGCGAACCGTGGCGGTTTCTTATCAGAGTCTGACATTCGGACACGGGAAGAAATGTCTGAACAGCTCCGGGCCCTCCAAGAGTTGAAACAGCTCGGTGCGGCGTACGGGTTTGATCTCGGCCGGCCGGCGGAAAATACACAAGAGGCATATCAATGGGTTTACCTCGCTTATCTCGCAGCCGTCAAAGAACAGAACGGTGCCGCCATGTCACTCGGACGTGTCTCGACATTCCTTGATGTATACGCAGAGCGTGACATCGAAGCGGGTCGTTTGACCGAGTCGGATGTCCAAGAAATCGTCGACCACTTCATTATGAAGCTCCGGATCGTCAAATTCTTACGCACACCAGACTATAACGAATTGTTCTCAGGTGACCCAACATGGGTGACCGAGTCAATCGGTGGGATGAGCGAAGACGGACGCTCGAACGTGACGAAGAGCTCGTTCCGCTTCTTGCATTCACTTTCGAACCTCGGACCAGCACCAGAACCGAACTTGACGGTGCTTTGGTCGACGAAATTGCCAGAAGGCTTCAAACAATATTGTGCGAAGATGTCGATTGAGACGTCCGCTATCCAATATGAGAACGACGACCTCATGCTTCCAGAGTTCGGCGACGATTATGGCATCGCCTGCTGTGTGTCACCGATGAAAATCGGGAAACAGATGCAATTCTTCGGAGCCCGCGCCAACATGGCGAAAGCACTGCTTTACAGCATGAACGGAGGCCGCGATGAGAAGAGCGGTGACCAAATCGCTCCGGTTTGGGAGATGAACACCGAAGACGTGCTCACGTACGACAAGGTATATGCTGACTTCGACCGGACGCTCGATTGGCTCGCCGAGCTCTACGTCAACACGCTCAACGTCATCCACTTCATGCATGATAAATATGCGTACGAACGAATCGAGATGGCGCTCCACGACCCTGAGATTTTACGGACGATGGCATGTGGCATCGCCGGCCTCTCGGTTACGGCGGATAGTCTTTCAGCCATCAAATATGCGACCGTGAAACCGGTCCGCAACGAGCAAGGCATTGCCGTCGACTTCGAGACAGAAGGCGATTTCCCTAAATTCGGCAACAACGACGACCGTGTCGATGCAATCGCCGTTGAACTTACGAGATCGTTCATGCAAAAAGTACGCAAGCATAAAACATATCGCGACGCGCTCCATACGCAATCGGTCTTGACGATCACATCAAACGTCGTCTACGGCAAAAAGACAGGGAACACACCGGACGGACGTCGCGCCGGCGAACCGTTCGCACCAGGTGCGAACCCGATGCATGGCCGCGATACAAAAGGGGCAGCTGCGTCGCTCTCATCAGTCGCGAAACTCCCGTTCGAACACGCGCAAGACGGAATTTCATACACGTTCTCAATCGTACCGAAAGCGCTCGGTAAAGAAGAAGTGGCCCGTGAACTCAACTTGGCGGCGCTCCTTGACGGTTATATGGGCGGCGAGCATAAAGGACATCACTTGAACGTCAACGTCTTCAACCGTGAAACGTTGCTCGATGCGATGGAGCATCCGGAAGAATATCCACAGCTCACCATCCGCGTCTCTGGCTATGCGGTCAACTTCATCAAGTTGACGCGCGAACAACAAATCGACGTCATCAACCGGACGTTCCACGGTTCATTGTAAACAAAGGCTTGGCAGCCTTCACTCGAGGGCCGCTCATTCGTTAGGAGGTCATTTCGATGACAATGGGATATGTACACTCGGTCGAATCGTTTGGAACCGTTGACGGCCCGGGAATTCGTTTTATCGTCTTTTTACAAGGTTGTGCGCTTCGTTGCTTGTATTGCCACAATGCTGACACGTGGGATTTCAAAAAGAATAACCATCGTTCGGCCGAGGACGTCATTCAAGAAGCGCTCAGCTATCGTCCGTTCATGGAAGCGTCAAAAGGCGGCATCACGATTTCTGGGGGCGACCCGCTCGCGCAGCCAGAGTTTTTAGAGGCGCTCTTGCGTGAAGCGAAGAAACACGGGCTTCATACGACACTCGACACGTCCGGTGCACTTCGTCCCCCTAACTTGGATGCAATTTTAGACCATACGGATCTCGTGTTGCTTGATATCAAACATATCGACGATGACATGTGTAAGAAACTGACAGGACGGAGCAACGTCAACACGCTCGCGCTCGCTGAACATTTATCCGAGCGCGGAACGAAAATGTGGATTCGCCACGTCCTCGTCCCGGAATGGACACTTGATGAAGGAGCGCTCCGCCGCACGGCAGCGTTCATTCAAAAGCTCGACCACGTCGAGAAAGTCGAAATTTTGCCGTACCATGAGATGGGCGTCTATAAATGGGAGGCGCTCGGTCTCGACTATCCGCTCAAAGGAATTAAACCCCCGACGACGGAAGAAGTCGAATGGGCGGAAGGGATTTTACAAGGAACCGTTTAAAAAACTGCGCAGACCGTCATGGTCTGCGCAGTTTTTGGATTACAAATGTTTTTGACTGACGTGCTGACGGATGGCGGCCTCATCGAGCGGACGTTTGGCGACGCCGGTCTCGACGGCAGCTTTGGCAACCGCGACCGCCACGGCCGGTGCGATTCGTTCATCGAATGGGCTTGGGATGACGACCCCGTTCGCCAAATCTTCTTCGGTCAATAAATCGGCAATCGCGTGGACGGCCGCTTCCTTCATCTCCTCATTGATTTCGCTGGCGCGAACGTCAAGTGCGCCCCGGAAAATACCTGGGAAGGCGAGGACGTTGTTCACTTGGTTGGCGAAATCGGAACGGCCGGTCGCGACGACACGCGCCCCGGCTTTTGTCGCGAGGTCTGGCATAATCTCCGGAATCGGGTTCGCCAGAGCGAAGATGATTGGATCGACGGCCATCGAGCGGACCATGTCTTCCGTGACGGCCCCGGCCGCCGAGACACCGATAAAGACGTCGGCACCTTGAAGCACGTCGGCGAGCAATCCTTCGTGTTGCTTCCGATTCGTCGCTTTGGCGATTTGATCTTTGAACGGGTTCATCCCCTCGACGCGTCCTTCGTAAATCGCGCCTTTCGTATCACAGATGACGAGGTCCTCGACACCGAAACGCTTCAACAGTTTGGCGATGGCGATGCCCGCGGCTCCGGCACCGTTCATGACGACACGGAGTTCAGGCATCGTTTTATCGACGAGGCGCAACGCGTTGACGAGACCGGCCAAGACGACGATGGCCGTCCCGTGCTGGTCGTCATGGAAGACAGGAATCGGGAGCGATTGTTTCAACCGGGCCTCGATTTCAAAGCACTCGGGTGCTTTAATGTCTTCTAAGTTGACGGCACCAAACGTCGGTGCGAGCAGTTCGACCGTCCGGACGATTTCATCGACGTTATGCGTATCGAGACAGATGGGAAACGCATCGACGCCGGCGAAGCTTTTGAACAAGACGGCTTTTCCTTCCATGACCGGCAGTGCGGCTTCTGGACCGATATTGCCGAGACCGAGCACGGCGCTCCCGTCCGAGACGACGGCGACCGTGTTGGCGCGGAGTGTGTAGTCATACGAGAGCTCTTTATCTTCAGCGATGCGACGGCACGGTTCGGCGACGCCAGGCGAGTAGGCGAGGCTGAGCGCTTCTTTCGTGTCGACATCGACTTTCGGTGTCGTTTCCAATTTTCCGTGATGGAAGGCATGCATCTCGAGTGCGCGTTCGTTCAATGTTTTCATAAGTCTCTCCCTATAATTAGCGATTTTAATCTGTGACAATACGAGTCCATTGTAACGGAGAAACCGCTTACTTTCGAGGGTTTTACCTGCATTCGGACAAACTATTTCTGAACGATTGTTCACAAATGTCGGATTGCTGATAGGAGTTGATGCTAAATTTCGGGAAATGACAAAGGAGCCACAATATTTCTGTGACTCCCTTTGTAGATTAAGCTTTCGTTTTTCGCTTCTTCTTCTCGGCGAGACGAGCCGCTTCCGCTTGTCGTTTTTCGGCGTAGCGGAGTTCGCGCTCGAGTTTGACGAAGCTTTGATAGCGTTTCGCATCGAGCGTTCCGGATGTGATGGCGGCTCGGACGGCACAACCCGGTTCGTTGCCGTGCGAACAGTCCCGGAACCGACACGTCTCGGCGAGCGCCTCGATATCCCGAAACGTATCGTCGAGATGATCGGCACCGTCCCAAAGGCCAAATTCACGCATCCCGGGTGTATCGATGACGAACAAATCGTCAATCCGGAAAAGTTCGCGATGCGTCGTCGTATGCTTGCCGCGTTCATCGCTCTCGCGGACGGCCTGTGTCTCGGCGACGGTCGTCCCGGCGAGCGCGTTCGTCAGCGTTGATTTCCCGACACCAGATGAGCCGACGAGCACGATGGTGCTTCCGCTCGGCAGTGCGGATCGCAACGCCTCGACGCCGTCACCAGTGACTGAACTGACAGGGAAGACGTCGACCCCAGGCACTGTCAACGTAAGTTCGTCGACAAGTGCATCTGCGTTGTCGACTTGGTCCGATTTCGTCAAGACGATGAACGGCGTGGCGCCGGTTTCCCACGCGGCGAGCGAGTAACGCTCGAGCCGACGCAGATTGAAATCGTGTCCGCACGCCATCGTGATTAAGATGAAGTCGACGTTCGCACAGATCAGCTGTTCGCGCGTCTCGTTGCCGGCGGCTGCCCGTGATAGGACAGTACGCCGTTCAAGGAGACGTCGAATTACGCCTTGACCGTGTTCGCGAACGGTGAACTCGACGAAGTCACCGATGACCGGGTAGTCGCGCTCGCTTTCGGCCTCATGTCGAAATTTCCCGGTGACGCTGCACGTGTAAGCTGCATTTTCGGTCGTGACCGTGTACATATGTTGGAACTGTGCCGTGACACGCCCCGTTGTGATTGTTGTTTGATTCAAATAGAATCCTCCTCTTAGTGATGGAGGACAGTCGCCCTCCGATTAGCTGACAAGGTATATACTGCGTTGAATACGGTACTCATAAAACATCATCCTTTCATTGTTCGATGCCTCTAGTATAGCACAGGATTTGAGAACGCTATCATCTCAGTCTACAGACCGAGGGAAAACGGGCCTTGCGCTCGTCGCGCTATAAAAAATAACGTATTATGATAAGAGTGTACTTAACGAGGAGGGATGATAGATGAATCGCCAGGTGAAACAAGTGTTGTTCATCGTGGCCGCGATCTCTTTAGTTCTCGTTCTAATCGGCTTTTTACCGAATATGATCATGTTCGGTTTGGGGGCGCTCTTAGCACTGTGGGCTGGAGTCAGATTCATGGCCGTGACACATGTCGGCGCAAAAATCGGTTACGGCGCGCTTGCCTTGATCGGGATCATCACAATTTTATCGAATATTTGGGCGTTAATCGGGATTGTGGTGGCATGGGTATTGTTTAAAGGGTATATGATGTATGCCAACCAAAAACAAGACGTCGAGATTTTGAATGCGGACGGCTCGCGTGCGAACCGGAGCAGCTTTCAATCGTTTGATCAAGTGTGGCAGAAGTTTGTAAACCGTCGCTAAGCTTCACAAGGAGGATATTATGATGAAAACACCATTTGACCAGTTTCGTGATTTAGCTAACGAGTTGACGAAAGAATTGTCGAAAGAGATGAAGAAGTTCCAAGATAAAGAGGGTCCACGTTCGGCACCGCGTTCAAGCGGGGAGGCCGAGTTGAACCGTCACATCCGTGGTGCTGAAAAAGAAGCGATGTCTGTCGAACGTCTCGTCGAACGTCAAAAAGCGCTCCTCGATGAGCTGGCGACAAAACGTGATGACGCTAAACTGATGGCGGATAAGCGTTACGAGCAGACCGAGCTCGCCAAACAAGCGGGCGAAGAAAAACTCGCGGAGCGGGCCGCACTCGAGTCGAAGCATTACGGTGAGCAGTATCGTTACTTTGAAGGGTTGCTCGACGAAGGAGCGCGTGAACTCGACGCCCTCGAGCGCCGTGCCCTCGAGATGCGACTGAAACTCGATGAGATGCAAAACAAACGCTATGAGTTCGCGATGCGAGAAAACCTGGATTTATTGAAAGGTGCGCTCGATCAAATCTTCGGAGCGGAGACGTCGAAGACTCATCCGTTCACGGAAGAAGAGAAGAAGCAAGAACCGGCCGCTGAAGAGAAAATCGATGCAGCGGATGAAGATGATTTCGAAGCAAAACTAAAAGAACTTGAGCGTCGTTTCAAACAAGACTGACGCAACGGTTCAGCGATGGTCCGGCGAATGAGTTGGCCCATCGCTTCTTTGCTTCATTGTACATACTGTCAGAGAGGGGGAAGCAACGTGGAACGTTGGAACACACGCCAAATCATCGGATTCATGATTATTTTGTTTGCCATTGGACTATTTATCGATATCGTGACGGGTGGAAACAGCGTCCTCTTCAGCATGGTCGTCCCGTTATTGTTGCTTTATATCGGACGGCGCTTCAGCCGCAAAGGCAATCAGCCGGTCAGCTATATCTTTTACGGGATTGGCGGCATCATGCTCGTCGGACTCATCTTTTCGTCGGCGGCATTTGGTTTTGTGTTGTCGGGCTTACTGCTCATGTTCGGCTATCGGTTGTATAAGAACCGTCCGCTCGAATCGAGCCGATTTAAGTCACATATTCGGCAAGAACAGGCGTTTACGTTCGGGACGAAAGAAAGTGGTCACTACGTGCTCCAAGACACGAATGAATTTTTCTTGTTGCGTGACGTCGAACTCGACTTGTCACGCGCGATTATCCCGGAAGGAGAGACGTTCTTACTATTGAATGGACTCGCTGGAGACATCCGGATTCTCATTCCGGCCGGTTACGACTACTCGATTGACGCCTCAATCGGGTTCGGTAAGATTCAAGTCGACGAATCGAATTATTCGCCTGTGTTCAACCGTCGCTTCTATACGGCATCGGACGATTACGCATCGGCGACACGAAAAGTCCGGATTCATATCGTGCTCATGAGCGGAAGTGTCGAGGTGATGACCGTATGAAGAAGGATTCGTATCCACGGACCGTCGTCTGGCATCAATTGTTCAGCAGCCTCTTGACGGCACTGTTCGTCACGATTGCATTTTTAATAGGTGACTCGACTTCACTCCGAGATTTGTTCACACGTGAAGAAGGGTTGCCTTTCGGTGTGTCTATCCTCGTCATCGCCGTCTTGATCGGCAGCGTGTTCGGGGTCGGTTCGTACTTTTATTTGCGCCGTGACTTCCGGGAAGTGGCGATTGCCTTATGGAAGCTCGAGAATCAAAAAGAAATCACGTTCCGTCCGCTGTCGCCTTATCGCGACACACTCGAACGGATTGCACGCATCTCGAAACAGCGCGCAGAAATGGTCGAGATGGCGAAACGGGTCGGTGACCGGCCTGTCAGTGTCGAGGAAGCGCGCAGTGAAGCCGTCGTTGAGGAGCGGCGCCGTGTCGCCCGAGAGTTACATGATTCGGTCAGCCAGCAACTGTACGCCATTTCGATGATGACGACGGCAGCCAAGCAGACGATCGAGGCGAAGCCGGACGTGGCTGCCAAACAAATCGAACAAGTCGAAGTGATGGCGCAAACGGCTCAGGCCGAAATGCGCTCGCTCTTATTGCAACTTCGTCCGGTCGAGCTTGAAGGGATGACGCTCAAGACGGGCATCGAGCGACTGTTAGAAGAGCTGTCGCGCAAACAGTCGACCGAACTCATCTGGCGTCTCGAAGAAGTCGAGTTGTCGCGTCACACCGAAAATGAACTGTTCCGTATCGTTCAAGAAGCGATCAGCAATACGCTTCGACATGCGAAAGCGAAGCGACTCGAAATTGAAATGCGGACCGTACAACAAACGGTCATCTTAAAAATAAACGACGATGGCATCGGCTTTAATGTCGATGATACACAAGTCGCCTCATATGGCTTACAATCGATAAGAGAGAGGACGGCTGAGGTCGGCGGGACGTTACGACTCGTCAGTGTGCCCGGCGTCGGTACTCAGATTGAAGTGCGTGTGAAACAACAAGTGGAGGGGTTACAATGATTCGAGTCGTATTGATTGATGACCATGAGATGGTGCGGGCCGGTGTCTCGGCGTTCTTGTCGACGCAGCCTGACATCGAAGTCGTCGGAGAGGCATCGGACGGCGCGACTGGAGCGGAACTCGCGATCCAAGAAAAGCCGGATGTGGTCTTGATGGATTTAGTAATGGAACCTGTCGATGGGGTCGAGTCGACAAAACGGATCAAGTCGAGTTGGAAAGACGCTAAAATCTTGGTCGTGACGAGCTTCTTAGATGATGAGAAAGTGTATCCCGTCATCGAGGCCGGGGCGATGAGTTACGTCTTAAAAACGGCAAACGCCAATGAGATCGCTGATGCGATTCGTCAAACGGCAGCGGGCAATCCCGTCATGGCCGCCCAAGTGACGGGCAAGATGCTCGAGCGGCTCCGTCATCCGGAAAAGACGTTGCACGAGAGTCTGACGGCCCGGGAACGTGAGATTTTGCAGTTGATGGCAGAAGGAAAGTCGAACCAAGTCATCGCCGATGAACTATACATCTCGTTGAAGACGGTAAAGACGCACGTCTCCAACATTTTGACGAAGCTCGACGTCTATGACCGGACGCAAGCTGTCGTCTATGCATTTCAACATAATATCGTCAGTAAAGGGTGAACGGGATGCTTCCAACGATTGAAACGGAACGACTCCGGTTAAGACAGATCGATTTGAAAGACAGCGAGCGGCTGTTCACCATCTTTTCAGACCCAAACGTCTTGCGCTACTACGGAATGGAGCCTCATGCATCGCTTTCCGAGACGGAACAAATGCTTACTGGGATGCTCGAAGGGATTGAATCCGGTGCGGTGATGCGTTGGGGCATCGTGACGAAAGAGTCGTCCAACTTGATTGGGACGATTGGATTCCATAACCGAGCGCCGCGGCATCGACGTGCCGAAGTCGGTTACGAAATTCACCCTAACTATTGGCGTCACGGATATGCGACCGAAGCGCTCCACGCTGCGTTAAGCTATGCCGGGCAGACAGGCGAAATCGAACGGGTCGGGGCCGTCGTCTTCACCGAGAACGTCGCGTCGCAACAAATGCTTGAAAAGAACGGATTCTCGCGGGAAGGGACGCTCCGTCACTATGTGCGACAAGGCGAACGCGCGCACGATGTGCATGTATATGGTTATACGACAAACAAGGATCACGCCGACGCGTGATCCTTGTTTTTATTTCTTCTGTGCTTGAATTTGTTCATCAATCTCCGATAAATATTCCCAACGCTCCATCTTCGCATCGAGTGCTTCTTTCAACGCGGCAATATCGGCGTACAGTTCATTCACTTTGCCGAGGTCGCTTCCGGCTATAGCGAGCCGAGCCTCCGCTGCTTCAATCTCGGACTCGAGAGAAGCGATATCTTCCTCAATCGTCTCCCATTCCTTCTGCTCTTTGAAAGTGAATTTGACGACGTCGACTTTGACGCGCTCTTTCTTCTCTTTCGATTCTTTCTTCACTTGTTGCTTCGTCTGTTCTTGGAGTGTGGCCAAATAATCACTGTACTCGGCGTGATAGACGTTTATCGTCCCATCTTCAAAGGCGATGAGCTGCTCAGCAATCCGATCTAAGAAATAGCGATCGTGACTGACGGCGATGACCGTACCTGGGAACGACTCCAAATAGTCTTCAAGAACAGACAGCGTCTCCGTATCTAGATCGTTCGTCGGTTCATCCAAAAACAGTACGTTCGGCTCGTCCATTAAAATCCGGAGCAAGACGAGGCGACGTTTCTCGCCACCGGATAGTTTGGCAATCGGTTTGTATTGCGCGTCCGGGGTGAACAGGAACCGTTCGAGCATCTGACTAGCCGTGATCGTCTCGCCGTCCGGTGTATAGATGACTTGGGCAATCCGTTCAATCTCGTCAATGACGCGGCGCGATGTGTCCTCAAACTCGACTTGTTGCCCGTAATACCCGAGATGGACCGTCTCGCCATGGACGACCGTCCCTTGCGTCGGTTGAAGGCGATGGGCGAGCAAGTTCATGAGCGTCGATTTCCCGCTACCGTTTGGTCCGACAATGCCGTATCGCTCACGTCGTCCGAACAACCACGTGAAGTCTTGGATGAGCAACTTGTCGTCGTAGCCGAATGATAAGTTCTCCACTTCAATCACTTTCTTCCCGAGACGACGTGACCCGACAGACACTTCGAGCGCCTCATCCTCGGCGAGTGTCTCTTGATGTTTCAACTCTTCGACGCGTTGGATGCGCGCCTTCTGTTTCGTCGTCCGGGCTTTGGCGCCGCGGCGCAACCAAGCGAGCTCGCGGCGCAAAATGTTTTGGCGCTTCTGCTCCATCGAATGCGACCGGGCCTTACGCTCGGCCCGTTTCTCGAGGAAGAGTTCATAGTTGCCGTCATAAAAATAACTCGTCCCGTCGGCGATTTCAAGAATGTGGTTCGTGACCCGATTCAAGAAATAGCGATCGTGGGTGATGAGTAAGATGGCACCTCGATAATCGGCCAGGACCGTCTCGAGCCAAGCAATCGTATCGGCGTCGAGTTCGTTCGTCGGTTCATCGAGTAATAACAGGTCGGCTTCGTCGAGTAAGGCGGCGGCCAAGGCGACCCGTTTTTGTTGTCCCCCGGAGAGCGAGCTGATTTCTGCCGTCACATCCGGAAGGCCGAGCCGGTTCAAAATCGATTTCAACTTGGCTTCGGTCTCCCATGCATCGGCGGCATCAACCGCTTGTTGGGCTTTCATAAAGCGTTCCAACCACTGTTCACTTGTCGGGTTCGCCTCGAGTGCTTGGCGGGCCAGTTCATATTGCTTCAACGCTTGAACGGATGGGGTGTCACTTGTGAACAAGGCGTCCAAAATTGTTTGACCCGAGTCGAAATCGACCGTTTGCGTCAAATAGCGAATCCGATAGTCGTTCGGGTGTTGCATCGAACCGCGGTCTGCCGTCTCGACGCCAGCGACGATTTTTAAAAACGTCGATTTTCCAGAGCCGTTGACTCCAATCACACCGATGCGATTGCCTGGATGAATCGTCATCGTGACGTCATCGAATAACACTTTATCTGCAAATTCTTTATGGATACCTTCAATCGTTAATAAGCTCATGACTCTTCTCCTTCAACAACGCGGCGAATCATCGTCTCCGCAAGCGCGGCGATTTCTTTGTTCGGGACGTCGGCAGGATCGATGACCGGTAAAAAGGTGACGTCGACCGTCCCAGGGGTGATGCGGTTTTTCGTCTCGAGCAAATGATGGCTGCCTTTAATGGCAACCGGGACAATCTTGGCGCCACTTGATGTGGCGAGCGTCAAACTGCCGGCTTTAAACTCTTTAATCGGCCCGCCTTTCGAACGAGTGCCTTCCGGGAAGACGATAATCGATTGGCCGGATTGAATCGTCTCAACGCCGGAGCGGATCGCTTTAATCGACTGGCGGCGGTCGCTGCGGTCGATGAAGATACAACCCATCAGTTCCATCCAACGTGGGATGATTGGGAACTTTTGAACTTCGATTTTTGAGATGAACGCTTTCGGATGTTTCGTCGCCGTGATCATGATCGGGACATCAAAGTTCCCTTGGTGGTTCGCGACGTAGACGACCGGTTCATTCGGAATGTTCTCTTGCCCGTGAACGCGGACGCGAGCGCCGGCAATCCGGAGTAGAAAGCTTGCCCATGTATAGGCGACGGTTTGAACGTATGCGTAACGTTCGGGCGGCGTCAGCCGTTTCGCTTTCGGATAGAACGGAAGCGTCAGCGGTAAGACGGCAAAAAAGGTGATAAACCAGATGGCGGTGCGGATCATGAGTCATTCTCCTTTCAATCGTACAACTGTTGGTTTGGACACGAAGAAAGAGTCTTCTTCTCTAAGCGAGAATCCGACTCTTCGGCATGAATCCTTATTCCCAGAAGCGAGATTCGCTTTCCTCTTCTTCTTCCTCGAGTTCGAACGTGATTCGTTTACTCACCGGGTCCACGGCAAAGTAAGCCCCGTCTTGATCGATGCTCTTGAACTGCATGACGTGGTCAGTGCCGATTTCGAGGGTGAGTCGAATCCGGTTGTCATCGTCGACGAGCAAGATGCCGTCTTCTTTCAGCCATAGCTCCATGACAGGTGAATAACGTAATAGCCATTCGTTCGATAAAGGGATTTCATTCATACGTGTTTGTGCCTCCTACGGGTTGAGTCCGTTTTGCTCTCTGTCTACAATAGAATAACAAAAGTGGAGGGTGAAGACGAGTGTTATGTAGAACGTTTACGTGTACTTGAATGCATACGTGCCACGATGCGTTTGATTTTTTTCTGGTTGCGGCGTTCAATCAATAAGACGTTCGTTTGTGCGACTAACTGTTTAAATGAAGATAAGCCCATGGCGAGCAATACGGCGAACAGGAATGTACCGATCGGGTCTTTGAAAAAACCGGTTTGGAGCGAGACGGACAAACCGACGACCGAAAGAATCGTGGTGAGAAAATAAAATAGCATGAGTGGCTCTCCCTTCCCAGATGATTCAATAGTAAAAGCCGAACGTTATGTTCGTTCGACAGCTGCACAAAAAATCCCTTTTTTTGTCGGAACAAAACAAAAAAACGCCTTCTGTCAGGAGAGGGCGTTTACTCTTGGACCATCGTGACGGATGAAGATACGTTTGTATCGACTCCGTTTGAGAAAATGAAGCTAAGTGAAGCGAGTAGCGCGAAGAAAGCAATCAATAAGCCTTTCATAAAGCGCTTCGCAAATGATCGAGATTGAACATCAAACATTTATTATCCCCCGTTCGGCCATGGCTGAAACCTAATTCGTTAAACAACGCTTCCTTAATAATAACGTTTTCAAAATGTGGATACTAGATGGAAATTGCAAGTTCACAAAATTGTCACAATATTTGAAATGAAGACGTTAAAAAGCTCGCCAATTGGTCAGATGCGTCTTCGACCCTCGTTCACAATTTAGACACAAATGAACGGAGCAATGAAATCGAACATGATATGATTAGGAACGTGTGTAGGTAGGTATACTGACAGTAATAGATGAAAAAGGATGTGGATTGTATGGCATTACGTGCAGGAGAAGTAGTAGACTTGGTCGCGGAACGTTCAGCTGATTTTGGAGTGTTTATCGGAAACGGTCGCGAAGAGGTACTCCTTCATCGAAAAGAACAAACAGAAGAAGTTGCGGTCGGACAGACGGTACGCGTCTTCCTTTATCACGACTCGGAAGGACGTCTCGCTTCGACGATGACGATTCCTAGTGTCACGTTCGATGACTATGAATGGTATGAAGTGACAGGGGTCCGGTATAACACGGGTGTGTTCGTCAATATCGGGATTCAAAAAGATGTACTCGTCTCATTAGATGATCTTCCTGAGAACCGGTCGTATTGGCCGAAAGAAGGAGACAAGTTGTGCATTCGTCTCAAGTACGATCAAAAGAGCCGCCTCCTCGGCGAACCGGCTCATTATGCGTACTTGAACTTATTGGCGCGTCCCGCCAAAGAAGAGTGGGGCAACCAAGATGTGCAGGCAATCGTCGTCAATCGACGCGACGTCGGTGTGAACGTCTGGGTCGAAAATGAATCACTCGGTTTCTTACATGAAGCAGAGATGACACGTTGGCCACGTCTCGGTGAGCAATTGACCGTGCGTGTGACGCAAGTGAAACAAGACGGGACGGTACTCGTCTCGATGAAACCACGGGCATATGAAGCGATCGACCCGGACGCGGAAAGTATCCGTGCTTATATTGAAGAACGCGGCGGCCAAATGCCTTATGGCGACAAGACGGCGCCGGACGTGATCGATCGTGAGTTCGGGATGAGTAAAGCGGCGTTCAAACGCGCACTCGGGAAACTGCTGAAAGAAAAGCAAGTTGAAAAACTCGACAACGGCTATAAATTGAAATAAGATAACTCATGTCCAGGTGGCTATGAAAAGTTTTAGAATGTATTTCTTTCATTTTAGAAACAAATACGTTATAGTTAGTAAAGTTGACTACGAGGAAACATTGGAAAAACGTCTGTAGAACAAAACCTCAGACGTTTTTTGTATGAAAAAAGGAGAATATAATTTGACAAAATTCCAAGATTTACAGTTAAGTGAAGCATTAGTAAAAGGTGTACTCAAAATGGGCTTCGAAGAAGCTACACCGATCCAAGCTGAGACAATTCCTGTCGCACTCACAGGAGTGGACGTATTAGGTCAAGCGCAAACAGGTACAGGGAAAACAGCAGCTTTCGGTATTCCGACAATTGAGCGAATCGACACAAAGGCACGTCAAGTCCAAGCACTTGTTCTTGCACCGACACGTGAACTTGCGATTCAAGTTGCAGAAGAATTGAACAAAATCGGTGAAGCGAAGCGCGTTTACGCACTTCCAGTATACGGTGGCCAACAAATCGACCGCCAAATCCGTGGTTTGAAAAAGAACCCACAAATCGTCGTTGCCACACCGGGCCGCCTCATGGACCACATGAAGCGTAAGACGATCAAACTCGACGAGATCCAAACTGTGATCTTGGACGAGGCAGATGAAATGCTCAACATGGGCTTCGTTGAAGATATCGAGATGATTTTGAAAGGCCTTCCGGCTGAACGTCAAACGCTTCTCTTCTCTGCAACAATGCCACCACAAATCAAGAAGATTGCTGAGCGCTTCATGAAGTCGCCGACGATCATCAAAGTAAAAGCGAAGGAAATGACAGTTGAGAATATCAACCAACAATTCCTTGAATTGCGCGAAGGTCAAAAATTCGATACGCTTTGCCGTTTGATCGACATCGACTCGCCAGAACTCAGCATCATCTTCGCTCGTACGAAGAAACGTGTTGACGAAGTGACAGAAGCACTCATCAAACGTGGTTACACGGCTGATGGTCTTCACGGTGACTTAACGCAATCAAAACGTGACCAAGTCATCCGTCGTTTCAAAAACGGCACGATCGACATCTTGGTCGCGACAGACGTTGCAGCCCGTGGTCTTGATATCTCAGGTGTTACTCACGTTTACAACTTTGACGTCCCACAAGATCCGGAAAGCTACGTGCACCGCATCGGACGTACAGGCCGCGCTGGTAAAACAGGTACAGCCCTTACGTTCATCACGCCACGTGAATTCGGTCAAGTCAAAGCAATCGAACGCGTAACGAACAAGAAAATGAACCGTCGTCACGTACCGACAATCGCAGAAGTGCTCGAGGGCAACCAAAAGCAATCAGCTGAAGAATTGATCGAACGTGTTCAAGCGGGCGACTTCAAAGCTTACACGCAACTTGCGACTGAGCTTCTTGAAGAATACGAAGCAGTCGAGCTTCTTGCAGCGGCACTTCGTGGATTGACGAAAGAGCCAGATTCAACTCCGGTTGAAATCTCGTATGCAGAACCAGTACGCGTCAAACGTCAAGGTGGACGTAACGACCGTGGTGGATACCGTGGAAATCGCAGCGGCGGCGGCGAACGTCGTGGCGGCGGTGACCGTGGTGGACGCAGCGGTGGCGGCGGTGGATACCGTGGCAAACGCACGGGTGGAGACGACCGTCGTCGTTCAGACGACCGTGGCCCACGCCGTCCGCGTGACTAATCAATAACTAAAACCGCATCTCCTTAAGTGGATTTGCGGTTTTTTTTTTGGTGTCATGCTACACTAAACGAGTAGAGACAGAAAAATGAGGTGTCAACGGATGATTGAACTAGGTTTTGGTCTCGTCATACTATTGGCGTGCGTCCTGGCTTTGAAACCGATTATAACGCGGACCGAGCGTCCGAATTTCCGATATATCCCGGTCGCCACGCTCCTGTTCGGCGCGATGATTTGGCTTGTGATGGCCATCGGCGTGGGCGGGAAGATGGGAATCGGCTACGGTGTGATGAGTATCGTATATTTCATTGCTTGTTTCGGTGCCTATATGTATGTGCATACACGAGCGAGCTGAACCCAGCTCGCTTTCGTGTTTAGAAAAAAGACGAGGTGATCAAGTTGGACGCAGTGGATGTGATGATGAATCCAGAAGAAGTCGAAGTGACATTTGAACCAATCCTGGGAGCCGCCACCTTCCAAGTAGAAGGTTATATGGTCCATGGACAGTTCAGGGGCGAGTCGCTCACCCCATTCTTTTACGACGATGACGTTCCGCTCGAGTATCAGCTCGATATCGCCAAACGGATGGAGCGTTTAGCGGCCGAACAGTTAAGGGATGCGACGCAATTCGTCACGTTCCGATGTCGGTCAGAGTGGATTCTCGAACAAGGAGGCGAGGCGTTTTTGGCCCCGCTTCGAGAATTGAACTTCCCGCTCCATCGCATTTATGTGACGCTTCAAGGGACGGATCTCGTTGACGTGTCACGCTTGTCACGAGTCGTCCAATATTATCGTTCATCTGGTGTTAAAGTCGCACTCGACTTCGCAGAATCAACGAGTATCGAAGACATCATGACGGTGGCGCCTGAGATGTTGCTCGTCGATTTGGCGACGATGGTCGAGAAGAAGACGTTATCGGTCACGTATCCGCAAATGCTTCAGACGATGGAATATATCGCTTCCCGTCTCGGGGCTCCGCTCCTCTATAAATCGATCGACCATCTCGGACAGCTGCGCTATGCGTGGCGTCATGGCGGACGTTATTATATGGGAAGTCTCCTCGGGCAAAGCGATGCGATGCCGCCGCGCGAAGCGAAAGGCATGAGCGTCTTGACGCAAGAAGTGCCGTCATTCTTCTTGCACGACCAAGAGCGATTGAAGCGATTGTATGAGCTCGAGTTCGAACTCCATAAACGAATTCACGACCTCGTCCAAAGCGGGAAGTGGTCGCGCGATAAAAAAGATGAGTGGCTGCTCCATATCGCACCGAAACTCGAAGGAACGTTCGTCCGTTACTATTTGACGGACCAAACCGGGTTCCAGACGAGCGCGAACGTCTATCAGGCGCAGTCGAATTGGACGGTCGACAATACGTATCGCGGCTATAACTGGAGTTTCCGGCCGTACTTCATTCGAACGATGGCAGCGATGGACGTGCGCGGACGGGGCTACTTGTCCGAGGATTATCGCGACTTCAGTTCGAACGAAGTGACGCGGACGTTCAGTTATCCGTTACCGGACGGCATGTTCTTGTTTGCGGACTTATCAGAAGAGTTCTTATATCAAAATCGATTATTAGATTGAGAGGGAAAACGAATGTTAGATTATGATTACGATGCATTGCGTGAGATTGGGCGAATCGTCGCCTTGGCGCGCGATGAGATGGCGAAAGCGGTCAAACCGGGCATGACGATGAAACAGTTGGATGAGATTGGACAGCGTATTTTGGAAGCGGAAGGGGCCGCCTCGGCCCCGATCACGATGTATGAGTTCCCGGGTTATACGTGTATTTCCATCAATGACGTCGCAGCCCATGGGATTCCAGGTGACCTCGTCATCCAAGACGGCGACGTGGTCAACGTCGACGTATCCGCCGTGAAGGACGGCTACTATGCGGACACAGGACGTACGGTCATCGCGGGCACACCGAAATCGGCTAAACACGAGCGTTTGGTCGAAGTGTCATTGACATCGCTCGAAGCGGGTCTCAGCAAAGTGAAGGCCGGCGTCAAGGTCAACCAAATCGGGAAAGCGATTTATGCCGATGCCCGTAAGAACGGCTTCACGGTCATCCGCAACTTGGCGGGCCATGGCCTCGGTCGCACGCTTCACGGTGAGCCGGAGACGATTTCGAACTACTATAGCCGTGAAGAGAACGACATCTTGAAAGAAGGACAAGTCATTGCCGTCGAGACGTTCATCTCGACGAAAGATGAAATCGTCTATCAATCAGAAGAGGACGGTTGGTCGTTGTTCACCCCGAACAACAGCCTCGTCTCCCAGTTCGAGCACACGGTCGTCGTCACGAAAGACGGCTATGAAGTATTGACGGGCACATTCCGTTAACGATGAAAAGGCGGCAGACGCGAAGTCTGCCGCCTTTTTTGCGGAGTTTTTACAGGAGTCGAATCGTCTGTTCGCTCAGTTGCTCGATCATCTTCCAATCCGGTGCGACTTGATCGGAAAGCATCAATTGTCCGTTCTCGACCTCGAGCGGGGTATCGAGCAAATCGGTCTCGAAGTAAGCGCTCGTCCCGGCCATATCGGCCGGGTAGGCGGCTCCCCTCAATGAGGCGAATAAGAGCGTGTGATAACGGCCGATGGAGGACTCATACATCCCACCGACCCAGTAGGGGGTGCCGCTATCGCGAATCGCGAGCGCCTCGCTCCAGCCGCCGACGCGGGCCGGTTTGATATTGACGATGCGACCGGCTTGAAGTCGATGCATCGTCGCCACGTCTTGAGCCGCACTGATCGATTCGTCGAGACAAATCGGTGTGGTGAGCCGTGCCTGCAAGTCCGCTGTCTCGACCCAATGTGTGCTCGGATAAGGCTGTTCGATCATCAAGAGACGGTAGGTATCTAACGCCTCGAACCAGTCAAGCGGTTGCTCGGAGCCACTTCCATTCAAATCAATCATGAGCGGGGCGTCCGGAAAATTGCTTCGAATCTCGCCGAGTGCAGGAAGCAGTTCATGCGGGGACGCTTTTAACTTGATCCGGTCGAATCCGGACGCGAGCGCAGCCTCGATGGCGTTCAACGTCTGACTGAGCAGACCGATGCCAATCGTCCGACCGCATGCCACGACATCGCCGGCTTGGACGTATTGTTTTAATGTCTGATTCGCGCGGGCCGCTTCCACTTCCCATAGAGCGCTCTCCCACATCGCTTTCGCCATCGGTTGGCCGATGATCGAGCTGACATGGGTACCGAACGAGGCGGCAGACAACGTCATCCCTTTCAGGAGTTGGACAATCAAAGCGGACGTATCGATGACGGAGCGGACGGTCTCAGCCGTATACCATGGCGTCTCGAACGCGACACCTTCCCCGTAGCCGACAACACCGTCGACCGTCTCCAGCCGGAGAATGACCGTCCGTCTCGTCGTCAACACGGCGTGGGCGGTGACAATCGGATGTTTGAACGTGAGGGGGACAATATACAGTTCAGCGCGACGAATCATGGTCAGCCTCCTTTAAGCGATGACGCATCAATTTACCGTTGGGGTTACGAGGCAGCTTGTCGACGGCAATCCATGCTTTCGGATGTTTATAAGATGCCAGATGGTCGTGCAGCAGCTGAATCGCCTCATCGAAATCGAACGTACCGACCGTGAAGGCGACGGGTACCGCTCCCCAAGTCGGGTCGGGACGACCGACGACCCCGACGTCTTGAATGCCCGGGCAACGCAATAACACGCTCTCGATTTCGGCCGGATAAATGTTCTCACCGCCGGAGATGATCAAATCACTGCGGCGGTCATGGACGTACAAGTAACCGTCTTTCATCGTGCCGAGGTCGCCCGTTTGCCAATAGCCGTCGGGCGTCCAAGCATCGGCCTCTGGCTGTTTATAGTAACCAGGGGTCACCGTCGGTCCGTTCACTTCAATCTCCCCATCCGCATTGATACGGAGGTGGGTCGGCGCGATTGCTTGACCGCTCGAACCGATGTGGGCGAGTGCCTCGGCTGGCAACAGCGTCGCGACTTGCGAACACGTCTCCGTCATCCCGTACGTCTGGGCGACCGGTAACTGCCGCCGCTCGGCTTCTTCGAGCAACGGACGCGGTACGGGACCGCCGCCGACGAGCAGAAGTTGCAACTGATGGCGGGAGAGACCTGCGTCGAGGAGCCGCTTAAGCATGACCGCAACGAGCGAGATGTGGGTGATTCTCGCCGTCTCAATCAACTCGAGTGTACGAGCGACATCGAACTTCGGTTCGACGTATAGTAGCGAACCGAAACGAGCGCTCCGATACACTTGCGCGAGTCCGCTCATATGGAAGAGCGGCGTCACGACGAGCATCCGGTCACTTGTCCCGTAACCGAGGCGCGTCTTGGCCGCCTCGGCGCTCGCGACGTGATTGCCGAACGTCTGCTTTACGGCCTTGGCCCGTCCAGTCGTGCCTGAGGTGAACATGAGCGACATGACTTCATCGTCTGCCCACTCGTGCGGTGTAGCGAGTGACGCCTCATCTCGTGACGTCAACGCGAATTGGGTGATCGACAGTTCAATCGGTTCATCGACGAGCAATACATCGATATCGGCCGTCTCGATTTGTCCTGCCAGTTCGCTCATCGTCAACCGTGTGTTGAGCGGAACGAGTACTTTTCCGAGTAACTTGATGGCGTGGACAGCGATGACATAATCAGCGCTGTTCACAGCGCGTAATCCGATATGCCGGGCTTCGGGCGCGACCCGTTCCAGGAAGTGGGCCAAACGGGAGCTTTCCGTGCTTAACTCGGCCCAAGTCAAACTGACGGACGCGGTGACGAGTGCCATGGCGTCGCGTCGATGTTGTGTCACATAACGATTCATCATCAGAACCTCCAAAAAAAGAGTAGCGAAGTCGCTACTCTTTGTCGATTTACGGGAAACGCGGGAACTGACCGAAGTCTGGATCGCGTTTTTCTTTGAAGGCGTCGCGGCCTTCTTTTGCTTCGTCTGTCGTGTAGTAGAGAAGCGTCGCGTCGCCGGCAAGCTGTTGAAGTCCTGCGAGTCCGTCCGTGTCGGCGTTCATCGCTGCTTTCAAGAAGCGAAGGGCCGTCGGAGAGTGTTGCAAGATCTCTTGGCACCATTGGATCGTCTCGGCTTCAAGTTGCTCGAGTGGAACGACCGTGTTGACGAGTCCCATGTCAAGCGCTTGCTGTGCGTCGTATTGACGGCAGAGGTACCAGATTTCGCGTGCTTTCTTGTGGCCGATGATGCGGGCCAAGTAACCTGAACCGTAACCGGCATCGAACGAGCCCACTTTTGGTCCAGTTTGACCGAAACGGGCGTTGTCGGCTGCAATCGTCAAGTCACAGACGACGTGCAAGACGTGTCCGCCACCGATCGCATAACCGGCTACCATGGCGATGACTGGTTTCGGGATGACGCGAATCAAACGTTGAAGGTCGAGGACGTTCAAGCGTGGAATCTCGTCGTCACCGACGTAGCCGCCGTGGCCGCGGACTTTTTGGTCGCCGCCTGAGCAGAAGGCTTGATCGCCTTCACCAGTCAAGATGATGGCACCGACTTCTTTATCGTCACGGGCGCGTGCGAACGCGTCGATGAGCTCGTTGACCGTGAGTGGACGGAATGCGTTCCGTACTTCCGGGCGGTTGATGGTAATTTTGGCGATGCCGTTCCACTTCTCGTACTTGATATCTTCGTACGTGCGGACCGATGTCCAGTTTGCTACTGATTCCATTTAAATTCCCCCTAAAATCAATTTCTCTATCATTGTACCAAATTGTTGGGCATTCTCGACATGTGGAGCATGAGATGCGTCCGAAATTTCATGAATTTCAATATCGGGACGAATCAACTGCATATTCCGAGCAATCTGTTGAAACTTCACATCGTGTTCCCCGACGATCAAATCGGTGCGAGGTAAACGGTCGAGTAGCGGCCAGAGCGACGGCATGCTACCCGTCCCGATGGCGCGGAGGCTGTCCGCGAGTGCGGCTGGACGTTGGGCCAACCGCTCGGGACGGAGGGCGGCGCGCATCTCATCGGTTTGATGCCAGAGCGGAAGACGTTCCCAACGGTCAACGAACGCCTCAAGTCCTGCTCGCTCGATGAATTCGGCGAGCTTTTCGTCTTGAAGCCGGCGTTGTCGACGTTCAGCCGCTATGTTGAGCCCGGGCGTCGTGCTAATGCCGATGAAGTGGTTGACCCGATCATCATAGGCGGCGAGTGTCATCCCGATACGTCCGCCGAGCGAGTAACCGACGACCGTCCACGGACCTTCGTCCGTATCGAGTAGCGCCGACAAGTCTTTAATCTGTTGACTCATCTTGGCACGCCCGACCGCTTGCTGTCCGGTGCCGCCGTGTTGCAATAGCGACGGGGCGACGAGCCGGACGGGGAGCTCAGGGAACTGGGAGATCCAAGTCGCACTCCCGGTGAACCCATGAAGAAGCAAAACGGGACGGCCGCTCCCACGTTCGAGCAACTCATAAGAGACGCCACGCACGGAACGCATCACGATTCGTTCTCCGTCGTCAAACGGTCCGTGAGCGAAGCGGTCCAACGACGATGCTCGGCCACGTTTCTAGCGCGATCAGACGGAAATTCAATCAGCTGAACGCCTGCTTCAATCGCCGTCATGACATCTTCAGGCTGCTCGAGCAAGCGATAGCTGAGTCCGTATGTCTCGGCAAATCCGCGCAAGTTCAAGTGGAGCGGCGTCCCGAACAAGTCCTCGAACATTTGCGGTGCGATCGAAGCTTGTGGCAAGAAGGAGAAGATGCCGCCGCCATCATTGTTGACGACGACGATGGAGAACGTACCTGGGTGCGATTTGACGAGTTGCAGGGCGTTGCTGTCATGATAAAACGCCAAGTCGCCAATTAACAGGGCGGCCTTGTCCGTATCGTGACAGGCACCGAGCGCGCTCGAGATGATGCCGTCAATCCCGTTCGCCCCGCGATTGGCGAGGACGTCGATTGACTGACCGGCTGAAAGTGTTGTATCGATATCACGGATCGGCATGCTATTGCTGACGAAGATGCGATCAAGACGAGACGCTAGCAAATGACGCGTCAATGCGCTTTCTCCGCTCAAAGCAGGTTTTGCGGATTCGGCGACGCGTTCGAACAATGCGAAACGATCGAATAAGTCGGCGTCATAGTCTTTGTTGATGTTGGCGACATAATCAATCGCATCGCCGTACACGACCGTGGCGCTGTTCGACGGGTCGCGGAACGATCCCGGTTGCTCGATCAAGACGTATGGCACGTCGTGAAGCCACTGATTCAGCCGTTTCGAGACGGGGGCAGCCCCGAACCGGACGACCGCGTCAGGTGTCCATTCCGTGCGATGCTCGCTCGCGAGCCACGCGTCATAGTTCGTCAAGACATGGTCAAACCGGCGCATCCCGCTCAATGGGTCGGCGAAGACCGGAATACGATGGGCCAGCGCCGACGTGTAGAGAGGCTCAAGCCATGATGTCGGAGTACCTGGTCCGACGATGAAGGCGAGACGATTGACGTCAATCTCTTGTTTGAACCGTTTCAAGTCGAGACTTGTCGGTTTAAGATAGGTCGGCTCAGAGGATTCGGCTTCACCGCCCAGGAGTGACGTCAAGCGCTCGATATCCGGCAACAACGGTTCACGGAACGGGATGTTCACATGGACCGGACCGAACGGCGCATGCATACTCGTCCGGACGAGCCGGGCGACTGTCTGTTCCATGTAGCGCTGGCTCGCTGCTTCAGGAACGGGGAGATCGACGCTCGCTTTCACGTGTTCGCCGTACAGTCGGACTTGGTCGATCGCTTGAGGCGCCCCGACGTTCCGAAGTTCGTGCGGCCGATCGGTCGTCAATACGATGAGCGGCAACTGCGAGATGTTCGCCTCGGCCACCGCGGAAAAGTAGTTGGTCGCGGCGGTGCCACTCGTGCAGATGAGCGCGACCGGTCGTAACGATGAGGTGGAGCGGGTCAAGCCGAGAGCGAAGAAGGCGGCCGAACGTTCATCGACGATGATATGATGACGGACGCTCGGATGAAGATAAGCGGCCATGGCCAGCGGGGTCGAGCGCGAACCGGGACTGATGACGATATCCTCGACGCCTTGTTCGACGAGCCGGTTCATCATCTGGGCGACCCAATCCGTTAACGTTTCATTCATGCTTGATTGCCTCCTGCGCTTACTTTGTCCAATCCGAGTGCTTGCTTGATTGGACTGAGCTTGATTTCCGTCTCGGCGAGTTCCGCTTCGAGTTCAGACTCTTGGACGATTCCACAGCCTGCGTATAGCGCCACGAATTGGTGATGCACGAGGGCGGACCGGATCGAGACGACGAACTCGCCTTCTCCTTCTGTATTCAACCAACCGAACGGCGAACCGTACCATCCGCGGTCGAACCGCTCAATCTCACGCAATAAGCGGACAGACGTCCGTTTCGGTGAACCGCCGAGCGCAGGGGTCGGGTGAAGCGACTCGATGATGGACAGCAAGGACGCGTTCGTATCGAGTGTCGCTTGAATCGGTGTATGCAGATGGAACACCGAGCGATTTTCTAATATACGCGGCGTTTCGGGTGCCTTGATAGTAGCCGCGTATGGAGTGAGGGCGTTTTTAATGTCCTTCACGACGATTTGATGCTCATCTAAATTCTTGGCATCGTGCAACAGCGTCTGTTTGGCTACATCCGCCTCGATTTCTGTGTCCGGTCGTTTAATCGTTCCGGCGATGGCTGCCGTTTCGATGTACGGCCCTTGTTTTTTGACGAGGCGCTCCGGGGTCGCCCCGAAAAAGCCGATTTCTCGCTTCGGTTGATATAAGAAGATGTAACTGCCCGTTTGATGTTCTGACAAATGGCGTAACGTCGTCGCGAACGGGAACGGCTCTTCTGATGTTTGATAAATCTCTTCACGGGCGATGACGATTTTCTCGACGCGTTCTTCCGAGATGTTCAGTTTGGCTTGTTGGAAGCTCGACTTGAAGTGGTCGACGCCATCTTTCACTTGAGAGTAGGTCGGTGCCTGCTCGTCGGGAGCGTGCAACGCGTTGAACTGGGCGAGCTGATCGGCCAATTGAATCAAATATTGTTCGACCGAACGTTTCGCGGAGACGAGCGTCGAGACGGTCAACGTATGTTTGTCACCCGAACGGCGATATAAAAATTTAGGCACGACCAATGACGCTTCACCGAACGCTTCCCACATATTTTTCTGGGGGCGGATGAACGTGTCGAACGAGAAGCCTGAGAACGCATAAATGACCGCATCGACGTCCCGGCGGTGCAGGCTCCAATCATATTGCAACCGTTGGAACCGTTCCGGGCCAGAAGCCGTCAACACGAGCGCATCGGCACATCCGAGCATCTCGAGGGAGCGGTCGGGTGTCGAAAAATAATAATGGGACGTTTCCGTGTTTTGAATGATATGAAACGCATCGAACGAAGGGATCTCCCACGTGTAAGAGGCCAAGACCGGCCGTTGCCAAGCACGTGCCCGTTTATGGGCTTGCTCGATTCGTTGTTTAATGTGTGTTTGAGTATCTGGCATGTAAGAAAAGCCTCCTCAATCCAATGGAATTCTCATTCTTTAGTGTATCATGACTTCACGGCAGAACTGGCCGTCAAATGCTCGGGAAAGTGAAGGGAACCGTTCGAGCGACGGGCATTGACAGATTTTTTTAAAGAGACGTAAACTAACGAAGGGAGGGAAGTGCATGAAGAAGAGAGAGAAAGGTGCCTATTGGCGCATGATTCGTCCGCACACATTGACGGCGAGCTTCATACCGGTGCTGTTAGGGACGTTCATCGTCCTCGGGCAAGTCGAATTGAAATGGGGACTGTTCCTGGCGATGCTCATCGCCTCGGTCTTGATTCAAATCGCGACGAATTTATTCAATGAGTATTACGATTATAAGCGCGGGCTCGACCATGAAGGGTCGATTGGAATCGGCGGTTCAATCGTACGCGATGGATTCACATCGGGCCAAGTGCTCGGGATTGCCCTTGGGATGTACGGGGTAGCGGCCGTGCTCGGTCTTTATATCGCCGCTTCGACGAGCTGGCACTTGATTTGGATCGGTGTGTTGTCGATGGTCGTCGGGTTCCTCTATACAGGAGGTCCGCTTCCCATCGCCTATACGCCGTTCGGTGAACTCGTCGCCGGTCTGTTCATGGGGTATGTCATTATCGGGATTTCAGGATACCTCCAAATCGGAACGGTGACGACGGAGCTGTTGCTCGTGTCGTTCCCGATGGCGATTTTAATCGGGGCCATCTTGCTCGCGAACAATATTCGCGACTTAGATAACGACAAAGTGAACGGGCGTAAAACGATTGCCTGTCTCGTCGGACATCGACGTGCGGTTCTCGTCTTAGCCGGATTCTTTATCGCGGCGTTGATTGGCATTATCGTCGCTGTCGTCGGGTTTGGCGTGACGCCTTGGGTGCTGTTGTCACTCTTGACCATTCCGATTATGATTCGGGCGGTGAAACGCTTTTGGGTCAAACAGGAACCGGCTCAATTGATGCCAGCGATGGCGATGACCGCAAAAGTGAACACGTTGTTCGGTGCTTGGATGGTCATCGGTTTGATGGTCGCGCGATTCATCGCGTAAATAAAAGGAGGGAACCATATGTCAGTCGTTCAAGAAATGTTAGCGTTCAATGAAAAATTCGTCTCGGAGAAACAATACGAAGAGTTCGTCTCGGACAAGTTCCCCGATAAGAAAATTGTCATTTTAACATGTATGGATACACGTCTGACGGCGTTACTGCCGAAAGCTCTCGGTTTGAAAAACGGGGATGCTAAAATCATAAAAAATGCGGGTGCTGTCCTATCGCATCCGTTCGGTTCGGTCATGCGTTCCATTCTTGTCGCGCTGTATGCGCTCGGAGCGGAAGAAGTCATCGTCATCGGGCACTATGATTGCGGGATGGCGGCCATCGACCCGAACGCGGTCATCGGCGAAATGGAGCGTCGCGGAATCGAACCGCAAACGCTCCAGACGCTCAAATCGTCGGGTATGGATTTGGAGAAGTGGTTACACGGGTTTGACTCGGTCGAAGCGAACGTCGTCAACTCGGTCAGTCTCATCAAAAACCATCCACTCCTGCCACCGGGCACGAACGTCCACGGATTCGTTATCGATCCGGCGACGGGACGTCTCGATGTCGTCGAAGCATAACGCAAAAGGCGGTCTCTTCTGCAGAGACCGCCTTTTTTGGTTACCCGTATGTGTTGACGGGAATGTCTTTATACTCGTCCTCGTCCGAATCTTTCGATTTGGACTTTTTGTTTTTCTTAAAGTTTTTCTCGTACTCACGCTCGCTCGGCGTTTTGAAGAAACGTTGCCATGTGGCGTTGATTTCTGACCCAATCAAAATGATCATGCCGGTCAATTGTAACCAGAGCAACGTGACGATAATCCCCCCGAGTGAACCGTACGTCGAATCGTAGTTGCCGAAGTTCGAGACGTACAAGCTGAATCCGAGCGAGACGAGCTGCCAGGCGATGACGCCGAAGATCGCGCCTGGAATCGTGCTCTTCCAAAACACGTGTTGTTGAGGAGCAATCTTATAAAAGATCGAGAGCGTCAAAATCAAGATGAGTGTCGTCAACACATAGCGGAACACGTTAATCAAGATGACGTCAGCCCCTGAGATGGGGATGAAGCGCATCAAAAAGTCGATGATTTGTGAACCGAACACGTTCGAGACGATGAGCAACAGTACGCCGACACCGAGCAAGAGCGTCATGCCGAGCGCGATGCCTTTGCTGACGAAGAAGTTTCGTTCGTTGTCTTCCCCGTATGCGTGAATCGCCATGTTAATCAAACGTTCGACCCCTTTAGCGGCTGACCAAATCGCCAAAATCGCACCGATTGAGAGGAGTCCGCCGCGCGGTTCGCCAATCGCGTCAAAAATCCCGGTCAAAAATTCAGTCGCAGCCGCCCCAGGCGCCAAGTTGTTCAACTGTTCTTGGAACGACGCCTGCGAGATGTCGAAGAACGACAGCAACGCGAGAATGAAGATGATGCCCGGGAAAATCGATAAGAACCAAAAAAAAGCGAGCGTCGCGCCGTAATCTTGAACATCATGTTCTTTGAAGCGACGAAGCAGTTCCTTCCCGAAGGCGAACCAATTCTTTTTTTCTTTCACTTCTGTAGTATCCATGTATGAGCCTCCTGAACGTTATCGTTAGAAACTTTCTTTCCCGAAATGTCAGGAGGCTACACATAAAATCAGTCTTCGGCCAGCGTTTTATTGAAAAAGCGCTCGGTCTCGTTCGCGAGCAAGTCGGCGAGTGACGGCGGTCGTACCGGCAAATGGCTGAGCGCGCTGCGTTTCACCCACATCGGTGTGTATGAACCGTTCGTCTGTTCGGCTTGAAACTCTTCGCCTGTGCCGGTCCCGAATTCGCCACCGGTCACGCGGGCCCAATAATACGGGTTCAACTCACCGTTAAAAGCGACGTGAGCGGCGACCCCTTCGAGTTCGACGTGGACGCCGAGCTCTTCGAACGCCTCACGGACGGCCGTCTCTTCCGCGGTATGGCCGAATTCGACTCCGCCACCTGGGAAGACATAATACAAGAGGTTCTCTTTTTCTCGGCGAATGAGCGCGACTTCGTCATGTTCATTCACGAGGATGATGGCACTGCGTAATTTCGTTCTGACCAATGGAATCGTTCCTTTCGATTTCGAATCGTGAACAAAACGCATCGACTCGCGGCCGATGCGTTTTGGTTAATCTGCTGCTGGTTGTTCGAGTGATGCATACATATCAGGCGTCAGGCCATTATCGTGTGAGGCGATGACTTTCCCGGCGACGCGCATTCCGAGTCGGAGCGCATCCTCAATCGGATGACGTTTCATCAATTCGGAAATGACAGCGGAGAAGAACGAGTCACCGGCACCGGTCGAGTCGGCGACTTTCACTTTCGTCGTCGGGACGTGTCCTTGTTCGTTCGTGCGCAAATCGACATAGACCGCACCGAGTTCACTCATCGTGACGATTGTGAGCGGGGCACCTTTCATGGCGAGCACTTCAGCG
Source organism: Exiguobacterium sp. E4787 (assembly GCF_018618375.1). Taxonomy (NCBI): domain Bacteria; kingdom Bacillati; phylum Bacillota; class Bacilli; order Caryophanales; genus Exiguobacterium; species Exiguobacterium sp. E4787. The sequence goes on from NZ_JACSLY010000004.1 coordinate 161,761, forward strand.
ACGCGTAACGCATCGTCCACCGTGACGATCGACATATCAGACAAAATCTCCGCCTCTTCACGGCTGCAGATGAAGCCGGTGAAGCCTTGAAGCAAGTGGCGGTTCCGTTCGATGACAGACAAATGGCCGCACACGCCGTAAAGCGGGAGTTTCATCTCGCGGCACAGTTCAATCGTCTCGTTCAGCACGTTGACCGACAAGTCGAGGTCTATGGCGACCGCCTGACTTTCGGCGAACACCGTATCGATGCGACGAAGGATACATTCTTCCATCATCGCCTCGTCCGGTTGCTTCGAGATTGACGTTTGAAGATCGCCGTTGTTATCCATGACGGCCAGCCACATGCCCATGCCGTTGTCGTCGAGCAAATCGACGTGATCGACGTTCACATTCAAACCGCGGAGTTCCTCGAGGACACCCATCCCGATTTGATCGTTCGTCACGGTCGACACGAAACGGACATCATTGCCGAGGACACCTAAATTTTGAGCGACGTTACGGCCGGTTCCGCCGTTTGAGAACGCGATGTCACCGACGTTCTTGGCATCTTTATGGAGCGGGGCGAACGAGGTTCCTTTAATATCGACAAACACTTTGCCGATTACTGCTATCGTATTCATACACTGTACCACCTTTAGCCAATCTTCCTAATCAGTTCCAGTCTAATTAGACACATTGTTTCAATTATAGCGAAATCGCCAACGGCTTTCAATGACGGTTTCGGAAAGTGTCGAATTTTGTCAGTCCCATGATGTGCTGAGCAAGCGCAGGCCGTTCAAAATGACGAGGATGGTCGATCCTTCGTGCCCGACGACGGCGAATGGCATGACGAGCAATTCGAAGATGTTCGTCGCAATCAATATGAGGATGACCCCTAATGCGAACACGACGTTTTGGAGGACGACCCGATTCAACTTACGCGACTGTTTGATGGCCGAGCTTAGGCGGTTCAAGTCGTTCTTCATCAAGACGACGTCGGCCGTCTCGAGAGCGGCGTCCGTCCCTTCTCCCATCGCAATCCCGACATCGGCAGTCGCGAGGGCAGGGGCGTCGTTAATCCCGTCACCAATCATGCCGATGCTGCCATACTCTTGTTTCAATCGTTTAATGTGCTCGACTTTCTCTTCCGGAAGACACTCGGCGATATAGCGGGTCAAGCCGGCCTCGGAGGCGATGGCGCGTGCTGTTGCCTCGTTGTCACCCGTGATCATGATGGTGGCGATGCCGAGGTGGTTGAGTCGCTCGATCGCTTGCTTGGCCTCGGGACGCAACGTGTCTCGAAGCGCGAACGCCCCAATTGTCTTCTCTTCGTCACTGATGAATACGAGTGTATGGCCGGCCGCTTTCAAACGTTCGACTTCGTCGCTGAAAAAGTCGTGGCTGCGATCGGCGAATTTCTGTTTACCGACCCGGTAAGCGACACCGTCGATGGTCGCTTCAATCCCAGACCCGGTCACGTCTTTAAAGTGTTCCATCGCCCCCGTATAACTGCCCGTGTACTGAACGAGCGCCTCGGCGAGCGGATGCATCGAATGTTCTTCAATCAAGCTGACAATGCGATACACGTGTTCTTGTGTCGTATTGGGATGAATCAACGCCGCTTGGACTTCTGGTTTACCGATTGTGAGCGTACCGGTCTTATCGAACGCGACGGCTTTCAAACGTCCCATATTTTCGATATGGACGCCGCCTTTGAATAAAATCCCGTGTTTAGCAGACGAGGCAATGGCTGCGAGTGCGGCCGGCGTGATGGCGGCAACGAGGGCACACGGCGAAGCGACAACGAGAAGGATCATCCCGCGGTAAATGCTCGTCTCGAGCGACCATGACGTCAATACCGGGCCGAGCAAGATGATTGCCGTGACGGAAGCGAGCACGACTTGAACGTAGCGTCCCTCGTACCGGTCGATGAACTGGGCGGACGGTGATTTTTCTTCTTGCGCTTGCTGGACCATTTGAATGATTTTTTGGAACAATGTCTCTGTGGCGAGCTTTGTCACTTCAAGCGTCAAGACACCGTTCAAGTTTACACTTGATCCATATACCTCATCGCCGACGTTTCGGTCGACTGGAATCGATTCACCGGTGATGGCGGCTTCCTCAATCGAGGCGCTACCTTTCAAAATCCGACCGTCGACCGGGATGCGCTCGCCGGGTCTTACGTAGATGTGGTCACCGACGCGCAGTTCGTCGATATGGACGACCTCGAGGCCGCCCGAGCTGTTCAATCGGGTCGCTTGCTCAGGTTGGAGTTCCATGAGCGATTCAAGGGCACGCTCATTTTTATTCATCGTATACGTCTCAAGAGCGCCTGATAACGCGAAGATGAAGATAAGGATGGCGCCTTCCATCCAGTACCCGATTGAAGCGGCACCGATGGCGGCGATAATCATGAGTAGCTCGACGTTCAAGGAGCGCGTCTCCCATGTATCGGTCAAGCCTTCCTTGGCTTTGGCATATCCGCCGATTAAAAAGGCAGTCAAATACAGAGTGACGTAGAGCGCAGGAGCTCCGTCTTGTCTTTCCGCGATATATGCGAGTACAATCAATACACCACTGATGAGCGCCATGATGAGCTCGATATGTTCGACCCAGCTGGCCCGTTTGAAGACGTGGCTTTTTTCGTGTGTGACGGTTGATGTGTTCATGTGAGCACCTCTTTCTAATTGAGAATATATATCGTTTAAATGATAATGAATGAGGATGATTATCATTATCCATTGTTGATATTATTAGGTTTAACGTGATTTAAAGGTGAATACTTTATTTATAATGATTATCGTGTAAGTCTATTTTAGCACCAAACGTAAGCACTCACAAACTAAAAGATTAAGGAGTTTTTGTGTCATGCCGAATGTATTTCAACGTCCTTGGACGGTCACGTTCTTAGCCCTGTTCAACACGTTTTTATGGGGGAGCGCCTTTCCGTTCATCAAACTGAGCTACGAAGCGCTCGATATCCAGGAACACGAATACGGCCAACAGCTGTTCTTTGCCGGGGAGCGCTTTTTATTGGCCGGTCTGCTCTTACTCGTCATCAGTCGACTCGTCTTCAAGCGCCCGATTCGCTTAACTGTTGAAAAGCTAAAGGCGTATGCGCATTTAGGGGCATTTCTGACGTTCTTACAATATTTGTTCTTCTATGTCGGACTTTCCATCTCGACGGGGGTGCAGGGCTCGATTATCGCGGGATCGACGTCATTTTTCCAGATGGCACTCGCTCATTTTCGTTATGAGGATGATCGCTTGAATCGCTTGAAAGGGATTGCCCTTACGCTCGGATTCTCCGGAATCGTCATCGCCAACTGGCCGACGGCAAGCACGGAAGTCGGGTTTGGGATTGGAGAGATTCTGCTGATTCTGGCGATGATCTCAGGTGCGTTCGGGAATTTGGTTGCAAAAGATTATTCGCGCTTGCATGACGTCGCTCCGATGACGGCTTGGGCGATGGTGATTGGCTCGCTCGGACTACTCATCGTCGGTTACGTGCTTGCGCCAGGGGATGTGTTCCTGCCTTACACCGTGACGACCCTCTTCTTCTTGTTGTATCTCGCCCTCTTGTCGGCGGTCGGGTTCACATTATGGAATACGCTGATGAAATATAATCCGGTCAGCCGGGTATCGCTCTATATGTTCTTTGTTCCCTTATTCGGTGTCGTCCTATCGAACGTGTTACTCGGGGAGACGATTCCATGGAACGCGCTCGTCGGGTTGTTGTTCGTCATCGCTGGGATTTATCTCTCCACATATTTTCAAGGACGAGCGAATCGGGGAGTGCGATGACAAAGTGAGGGAGAGGCACGGTTGACGGAATCTTGTTCCCATGGCAAAATATATTAAAAATTCTGAATTCTTTCAGTTGAAATCGGTCTTCGTTGTAAAGACTTGCGTGCGAATCGAAAAGAAAGGAGGGTGCTACCGTGGCAAGAAATCCAATCGTCCGAAACATACTCATCTCTCGCCAACCGCGAGACGAGTATGTCAAATACGTGATGAAGTGCGTAAGTCGCGGGTTGAAGGAACATCATGAGCAAGTGGACGCGCGTGCTATGAGGCATGGCGAAGACATTCAGACGAAATGGCAAATCAATGACCGAGTCATTGAAGTCACAATCAAGTCCGACGTGTTGGCCTCGCTCGAGACGGAACCGTTCGCGCTCGATGAGGTGTTCATGCGGGCGTTCGAACGAAACGATGTCAGGCTCGGTCCGGTGAAAGAATAACGTGAAAAAGGGAGGGTCTCCGCCGAGACCCTCCCTTTTAGACGTCAATTGGCTTGGCTTTCGCCGTGAACAAACTGACGGCCAAAATTCCAAGAATGAGCGCGTACATCAAGAAATACACTTCTTTTGGTAATGCGATCCAAAACGCGCCAATCATCGGTCCGCTAATCGAACCGACGCTGAAGGAGATGCTATAGAGCATATTGCCGGTCGGTAACAACGAACGTGGCAATACTTCCGTCATATGGGCCAGTCCGAGTGAATACGTCGAGCCGAGCCCGGCGCCGGCGAGTGCGAACAAGACGAGGAGCCAGATATAATGGTCGACAGCCAGGTTGGCGATCGCGAAGACGAGTGTACCGAGTGTTAAAACGATTTGAAGGATTCGCTTTTTCCCGAAGTGATCGGCGAGCCGACCGAGTGGTAATTGCACGATAATCGAGGCGACGATGAACGTCGTGATGAGCGTACTCGTCTGCGTGAGCCCGATGTCGTTCCGGACCGTGAAAATCGGTAAGTTGGCATTCAAGCTCGCTTCAAGGAACCCATATGTAAAAGCAGGTAAGAGCGTATACCCGCCGCCGATGAGGACGAGCCGGATGCGTCCTTTCGAGTCGGTCTTCACTTTTTCGGACTCAGGATACTCATTGTCAACCTTGAAAATCAAGAACAAGGATGCGAGACAAAAGATGATTAAGACGAGGAACGGCAGCCAAAAGTGAAGGTCGACGAGCGGCGCGATAAGCGGACCGACCGCGAAACCGAGGCTGAACGCCATCCCGTAATACGCCATTGCCCGACCCAGGCTCCGCTTGTCGCTCGCGGATGTGACCCACACTTGGGATCCGTAATGGAGCGCTGAATCACCGAAGCCGATGACGAAACGCATGAGCGCCCACATGAGCAGTGACGGCCAGAGCGGCAAGAAGAACGTAGCGAGCGCCGTCAAGATGATGCCAAGGACGATGGTCGGACGAAACCCGTACTTGCGGACGAACCGTTCGAGTAGCGGGGCGGAGACGATGACCCCGAGATAGAGCATGGTCGCGTTCAACCCGTTCAACCAGGCCGGGTTGCCATCCCGTTCGATAAGTGTCGACAAAAGCGGGATGAGCGCACCTTGAATCAAGCCGGAGATAAAGACGACAAGTAATAAAATCGAAAATCGAAAGCGTTGCATAGTTCACCTCATCATTGATTGCATAGTAAAAAGCTGAGAAGAGTCTCAGCTTTTTGGCTCGTCAATCGGTTGGGGTACATGGTTCAAGTGTAAGAGTTCATCGTCCCAACTGCCTTGACTGAATACTTCATCACGGTCTACTTTGTCTGAAACGAATGCGGCTGTCAATAAGATGCTGAGCACACCACCGAAAATGATGATGGCCATGACGGTGATCATGAATACATAGATGGCTGTCATCTTCAAACACCTCGATTCAGTTTATATACTGAATATTTCCCGAATCGAAGCAGTTAAAACGGTTCGGCCACACGTTCCCGGAAGTTCACGTCAGGATAGTACGCTTGTTTGACGAGAGCGTTCGGACCGAGGCATTTGACGGCCGGGCAGTGGCAGGACAGTGTGGCGTTCAAACTGCTGTTCGTCCACGACTCATACGCGTCTTGGAACGAGGTGTCATACAACGTCCCAAGCGTGCCGAGCTCGTCGCCGAAGTCGGTGACGATGATTTGGCCGTCGAAGATGTTCGTGTTGAGGCGCGAGCGGCCATCCGGGTCGTTTCGCACGGTCACGTTTTTCGCCTCGTGGAGCCGTTTCAATAAAGCACGGTCTTCCGGTAACTCGGAACAAGCATAAAAAGGCAAAGTCCCGAATAGCATCCAAACGTTCTCGTCCCGGACATCGAGCAGGTCGTGAATCGCCTGGCGGGTGTCAGGGAGCGACGCCGATTCGAGCGCACTTGCAAAATCGGCGGGGTACATGGGGTGCACTTCATGACGTTGACAGCCGAGTGCGACAATCTCTTCATGGATTTCCTTCAAGTGCGGAATCGTCCGTTTGTTGAGCATCGTCTCGGCCGATACGATTACACCCTCGGCCGTAAGCGCACGGGCGTTTTCTTTCATCGTCTGAAGCATCTTCAAACGTGCCTCCGCGCTCGGTTTTCGGTCCATCATCGCGAAACCGCCCTCTAAGAAGTCGGCGTCCGTTCCCCAGTTATGCGAAATGTGCAAAACGTCAAGGTAAGGGGTAATAAGATGGTAGCGAGAGAGCGGGAGGGTCAAGTTCGAGTTGATTTGTGTGCGGGCACCGCGCTCCTTGGCGTAACGTAAGAGCGGGACGACGTAATTGCGCACCGATTTCATCGACAGCATCGGCTCGCCGCCCGTAATCGAGAATGCGCGCAAGTGCTCAATCTCGTCGAGGCGTGAAATCAATAAGTCGAGCGGGACTTCAGGCTCTTCCGTCTGGTCGAGCATATAGCCGACTGCGCAATGCTCGCAGCGCATGTTGCATAGCTTGGTCGTCGTCACTTCGACGTTTGAAAGGACGAGGCGACCGAACTCGGTTTGATCGAGATATGCTTCCCACGGATCAAACGTTGTCGAGATGTTTTTCATATCAATTCCACCTTTTCATCAAGTCACACGAAATAGTATGCTATAATAACAACTCTTTGTCACGAACCAAAGGAGCGATCACGAGATGGGTAAATCACGAACAGATACGGCAGGGAAAATGAACGTGTTAAAATCGAGAACGGAATTACTGTGCTTATCAGTCAATACGTTGGACGAATTCACGACGCCAGAGGATTTGCATCGATTGTTAGCTGATATTGATTCCTTACGTGCGAAAGTCGTACGTTACGCCAAAGATTTAGAACAAGTATCTCGAAAGGATGAAACACATTGAAACTGATCGTAGGAGAATACACAAGCGCCCAAGCCGAGCGGCTAGGCATTAACGGAGAGGGCATCGCGACAATTGATCGCATGGTCATCTTCATCCCGAACTTATTGCCAGGAGAGAAGGCGAAAGTTGAAATCACGCGCGTCGAGCGGAACTACGCCGAGGCACGTGTCATCAAACGCGACAACGATTCACCGGACCGGGTCAAACCACCGTGTCCGATTTATGACGAGTGTGGCGGTTGCCAGATTCAACATATGAGTCCGCGCCTGCAGATGGACTATAAAGAGGAAATCGTCCGCAACGCGTTCCGTCAAAAGACGAAATTGAACGTCGACAAGTCGGATATCCGTAGTACGAAAGGGATGGACAACCCTTGGTATTACCGCAACAAATCGCAATTCCCGCTCTCGACGCGCCGCGGTGAAATCGTGTCAGGGCTCTACAAGCCGAACACGAATGAGCTCGTGCCAATCGAACACTGCATGGTGCAGCAACGCGACACGACGAACATCAACAACGCCATCGTCCGTATTTTAAATGAACTTGATATCCCAGTATACGATGCGCGCCGTGACGTCGGTTTTGCCCGTACCGTCATCGTCCGCTCGGGCTATAAGACGGATGACGTTCAAGTCGTACTCGTCGTCGGGAATGAAGATGTCCCGCGTTTGGACGAACTGAGTGACCGCATCATGGCGTTGCCGAACGTCGTGTCGTTCCACTTGAATATTAACTCGAACCGTTCAGGCGTCATCTTCGGGTACCGCACGGTTCATATCGCCGGGCAAGACAAGATGGACGAACAGCTTGACGACGTCCATTACCACTTGTCACCGCGTGCGTTCTTCCAACTCAATCCGGCCCAGACGGAAGTCATGTATCGGGAAGTCGTCGAGGCGGCTGGACTGACGGGTGAAGAACGGGTCATCGATGCGTACGCTGGTGTCGGTTCAATCGGGCTATGGCTAGCGCCACATGCAAAAGAGATTCGCGGGATGGAAGTCGTCCCAGAAGCAGTCGAAGATGCGAATGCGCACATGCGCGAGAACGGGTTCAGCCATGCAACCTATGTTGAAGGCCGGGCCGAGCACTGGATTCCGCGCTGGGTCAAGGACGGTTGGATTCCAGATGTTATCGTCGTCGATCCGCCGCGCACAGGTGTGGATCATCAGCTCCTTAACGCAATGATCTCATCGAAAGCGAAACGCATCGTCTACGTGTCATGTAACCCGCAGACACTCGCACGGGATGCGGACCAACTCATGAAAGCCGACTATAAAATCAACTATATCCAGCCGTACGATATGTTCCCACAGACGGCGCACGTCGAGTCAATCGTCGTCTTCGAGAAGAAGAAAAAGAAAAAGTATTGACGGGGTTTTGAAAACGCTTGCAAAAACAGTGTTTTCACGCTATAGTTCAGATGTCAGACTTCTTTTGATAAACGTTAAGAAGCGGAGGAACATCAGATGATCCCACAAGAAAAAGTGAACGAGCTTGTCCATAAAGCAATTGATGCACGCTCGCGTGCCTATACACCGTATTCGAAATTCAATGTCGGGGCCGTCGTCATTGATGAGACCGGCAAAGAAATTTTAGGTTGCAACGTCGAAAACGCTTCGTACGGGTTGTCGATGTGTGCAGAACGGACCGCCATCTTTAAAGCGGTATCGGAAGGCAGCAAGGCAATCGAGACGGTCGTTGTCGTTGGAGACACAGCGGGCCCAATCTCGCCGTGTGGCGCTTGCCGTCAAGTCATTGCCGAGTTTGCGAGTGACGACTTTACGTTGATTCTCGCGAACATGGCCGGAGAGACGAAAGTGATGACAAAAGAAGAGATGCTACCATACGGCTTCTCGCCAAAAGATTTAACGTGAAATAAAGATGCGGACGAATTCGTCCGCATCTTTATTTGTTGCCGTCATATTTTTTCTCGCTGGCCGAGTCGTCCTTCGAGTGTCGTTTCTGTTTTTCATCCTTCACTTTTTGGTTCAGCTCTTCCACCGGAATCGGGTCGACGGTCTCCATGCCCTCCTGGTCGAAGATGCTCTCCTTGTCGGTATCGACAGCATCCGGATTATCGAACGGTCGCTTTGACGGGTTCTGTGATTTCTTCATCCTCATCGCCTCCTTGTGTTGATTGTTATTCCACTCTGTTAAATTGTGTAAACGCTTTAGAAAATGGGTTTCGATTTTGCGGAACAGTGGAATTATCGGTACATAGTGACTAAGGAGGGGTATTCGGATGGATAAGAAAGTATTGATGGGCATCGTACTCGGGGTAGCCGGAGCTGCGCTCGTCGCGCCAAAAGTGGCAGCGCTCTTGACGCAAGACCGCGATGAGGATACATGGAGCAAAATGGATCGCATGGAAAGTGTCGACTCGGATAAAGATGAGGCGGAGGCTGGACTCACTCAGCTCGATTCGAACTATCGGGCCGAGTGGCAAGCGAACGGCTTTCCGCAGACGCACGCTGAGCGGGAGCGTCTCATGAATGAATCAGATGATGCCTATAAAGGGAAGGACATCTAAAAACAGACAGCCATCGCGGCTGTCTGTTTTTTAAATATCTTCGTCCGGTAAAAGGGGGAGCGTGAGTGTGACGGTCGTCCCGTTGCCGACTTCTGAGGCGAAGTGCATCGAGCCGCCGTGGCGCTCCATAATATGTTTGGCGATGGCGAGCCCGAGTCCGGTCCCGCCGTCTTCGCGTGTCCGTGACTTATTGACGCGATAGAATCGTTTCGTCAGCTGATCGAGGTCTTCTTTCGGGATGCCCCGGCCTTCGTCATGAATCTCGGTGACGGCATTGTTCGCGGTCGCATACGTCTTCACATGAATCGATTTGCCGGCTTCCGTATAGCGGAGCGCGTTATCGAGCAAATTCCCGACGACTTGCTCGAGTCGATCGTGGTCCCCGAGAATAATCAAGTCGAAGTCGAGGTCCGTCTCGATGGTGACGCCTTTCGCCCGCGCGATCGGCTCGAAGCGATAGAGAACGTCTTCGAGCACTTGCGAATAGACGACTGGTTCTTTCGTCATCGGATACGAATCACGCTCGAGTTGGGCCAAGTCGAGCAAATCGTTGACGAGTCGTTGCAACCGTTCGGTCTCGTTCTCGATAATCTCATAATATTGATTTTTCGTTTTCTCATCGAGCGACGGGTCTTGGAGCATCTCGGTATAACCACGAATATACGACAGTGGCGTCCGCAATTCGTGGCTCACGTTCGCCAAGAACTCTTTCCGTTGTTCTTCGACGAGACCGAGCGATTCGGCCATCCGGTTCAGTGTCTCGGCAAGCTCACCAATCTCATCATCGTAATAGATGGGGATGCGGTGCGAGAAATCACCTTTGGCATACACTTGGGACGCTCGTTTCATTTGAATCAGCGGTTGGATGATTGTATCGATAATCTGAGTGCCGAAAATGAGTAAGTTCACGATCATCAAGATGAGCAAGAACGTGATCATGAGCCGAATCGGTTGGAACGGTTCACTGATTTTACTCAGCTCCATATACAGGATGAGCGCATTATCGAGTTCGCCGTCTCGGATGAGCGGGAAGGCGGACATGAGGATGTCGACGTCTTCGGTCGGGTGTTTGCGGGTAACAGAAATCGCATAGCCGTCTTGCAACTTGGCGAGGTCCTGCTCCCGTAAAAACGTCTTGCCCGATCCGAGACTGTCTTCCCGGACGGACGAGAGAAACACTTTCGTCTCGGTCAGTTCGTTCGTGTACGTCATACTGTCGGAAAACGCGTCAGAGAAGCCGTCCGCCTTATAGATGGTGACGAGCTTCTCTCCGCGGTTGATGAGCAGTTCTTCTTGCGTCTGAATATAAAACTTGTCATACAAGTAAAACGTCATGATGATGAACACGAACGCGGAGAAGAGGCTTGCGGTCCAGATGGTGATCCAAATCCGCTTCCGGATCGTGTATTGCTTCATACGGTCGCCTCGAACTTATAGCCGATCCCCCAGACGGTTTGGATGTAGCCACCCGCTTCGCCGAGCTTGAGACGAAGTGTCTTGATATGGGTGTCGACCGTTCGGAGGTTACCGTGATACTCGGTACCCCAAATTTGGTCGAGCAATTGTTCACGCGAGAACACTTTCTCTTCGTTCGTGATGAACAAGTAGAGCAAATCGAACTCTTTCCGGGTCAAGTTGACCGTTTTGCCTTTCACGCTGACCGCACGGCCATCGATATCGATGGACAAGACTCCGGTATCGAACGTCGCTTCTTGTTCTTTCGAGAAATTATGCGTCCGACGAAGCGTCGCTTCGATTCGAGCGAGCAACTCGCGGGGGCTGAACGGCTTCGTGATATAGTCGTCCGCGCCAATCTTCAAGCCGTGGATGCGATCGAGTTCTTCTGAGCGGGCCGTTAGCATAATGATCGGCACGTTCGAGAACTCACGGATGCGCATGCATGCCGTGAGGCCGTCGAGTTCAGGCATCATCACGTCGAGCAGCACGAGGTGGAACGACTGTTCTTTCAATAAGTCGATTGCCTCGAGACCGTTCGTTGCTGTGACGGTCTCGTATCCTTCCTTCTCTAAGTTCGAAACGAGTAAATCCCGCATTTGCTCTTCATCATCGGTCACTAAGATGCGAAACGTTGGTTCTGACATTGGGCATTCTCCTTTACAAAACGGTTAACGAGGACGTGTGATAATTCCCTCATACTTCTATCATACCTATCTCTCCGAATTAGAACAGAAATATTCATTGTCGTAAAGTTGTCCTCATGAAATCCACACAAAAACGCCACAAAAAAGCCAATTCTTTGTCAGAATTGGCTTATGCTTCGAGCTGGGCTTCGTACGTATGGTCGAATTCAGGCGCATGGAGTGAGTGCAAGTAAAGTTGGAAACTCGACTTCGACACTTCATACAGCACATATTCGACATCACCTTGATTGATTTCAGATAGTAATTCAGACCGAATCTCATTGGCGCAGAAAGCGTACGGCAGTTTTTCCGCCGCCGCGATTGAACGCTCATTCGATTGACGGATTTTCAAAAATACACTTTCAATGTCAAGTTCGAAGAAAAGTTCTGAGAAGAACGCTTCTTTCGCGACTTGATTGTAACCTTTGCCGTGATACGGTTTGCCAAGCCACGTCCCGAGGAATCCATAGCCGGATTCCACATCGAACAAGCTGATTGTCCCGATTGGGGTACCAAACTCGTTCGTGATGGTACGTGAGATGATGTTTCCTTGCTCTTCTAGCTCGATGATTTGCTTCGTGCTAAATAAAAACTCGTCAAAGTGGACCGTCTTTTGACGGACATATGGAAAGACATCTGGGTGTTGCATCAGTTCGAACAACTCCGCGCAGTCGGTAAGCTCACGAAATTTGAGCACCTTTACATTCCTCCTCCTATTTCAGACCGCTGAAGAATAGTTGTAACGAAAGCATACTTCTGGCTTCGTTGTTCGAACTTGCCTTGGCTGCTCCCTTTTATGAAGTTACAAGATTATTTTATATAGTTTTTTTAAAAAAGCAAGTAAATAAAATGCAACTTCACAAAAAAATAATAAGAGCGCTTTCACTACTGGTGTCACTCACATCTCGTGATGCGTTTTCGAACGGCTCGTCGAGTAAACGATGTGACCGTCGACGATGGTCATAATCGGCTTTGACATGTAGTCGAGCGGGAAATGGCTCCATAGGACAAGATCGGCATCTTTGCCGATTTCGAGCGAGCCGATGCGGTCGTCTACTCCGAGCGATTCAGCCGGATGAATCGTGATGGCGCGGAGCGCGACGTCGACGGGAAGTCCTTCGCGGGCAGCAAGACCGGCGCACAGATTCAAATATTGAACCGGCGTATAAGGATGGTCCGTCGTGATGGAGACGATCATATCGTGCTCATGTAAGATGCGATACGTCTCCCACGTCTTGTTTTGGAGCTCGATTTTCGACTTCCGTGTGAACGTCGGTCCAACGGTGACGTGTTTGACACCGAGTTCGCGCAACTTTTCGGCGACGAGATGTCCTTCCGTACAGTGCTCAATCCGATAATCGAGGTCGAACTCTTGTGCGAAGCGGACGACCGATAAAATATCGTCGGCGCGGTGGGCGTGGACACGAATCGGCATCTTGCGATCGAGCGCCAGTTGAATCATCTGGCTACCGAACGTGCCGATCGTCTTCGTCGAATCAACGGTCCGGAACGCTTCACGCAACAAGCCCATGATTCCCATCCGGGTCAACTCGCCGGACTTCCCCATACTGTGGACGCGCTTCGGGTTCTCGCCGAGCGCGAGTTTCAGGCCGGCATAGCGGCGGAGCACCATGTCCTCGATGAAGCGACCATGGGTTTTGATGACACTTGTCACACCGCCGATGACGTTCATACTGCCAGGCATGACTTGGACGGCTGTCACCCCGGCCATGAGCGCTTCCCGGAAGCCCTCATCGAGCGGATAGACGCCATCGATGGCCCGTGCGTGCGGGGTCATCGCCTCGACGGTCTCGTTCGCATCGTTCCCGACTGAACCCGTCCCTTCGTCATACAGTCCGAGATGGGTGTGGGCATCGATGAAGCCGGGGAACAAGAAGTTGCCTTCGGCTTCGATGACCGTCTCTCCGTCGAGCGGGTCCAACAAGTCCGCCATCTCGACGATTTTGCCGTCTTTGACGCGAAGGTCCCCGTAAAAATGTGGTGCGGTGATCGGATAGATATGGGCGTTACGAATTAACAAATTACTCACGTGCTGGCTCCTTTCAAGTCAAATGAAGTAGTTGTTTCAGGGCAGGTTCTAACGTTTCGTAGCGGAACCGGAAACCGTGATTGAGGGCTTTCGTCGGAACGACTTTCGCTCCTTCGAGGACGATGACGCTTTTCTCTCCGAGTGCGAGTTTGAGGAGCGGCGCTGGGGCGGGTGCCCAGTGGGGACGATGCATCACCCGGCCGAGCGTCTTCCCGAATTCGTCCATCGTGACAGGCGTCGGTGCCGTGCCATTGACGGGTCCCTCGATTGTACTCGTCTCGAGGATATGGACGAACAGACGGACGAGATCGTCTAAATGAATCCACGGCACCCATTGCTTACCGGAGCCGAGTCGTCCACCGACACCAAGCGTGTACGGCAACTTCATGAGTGGGAAGGCGCCGCCGTCATTCGATAAGACGACACCGGTCCGCATCGTGACGAGACGGATGCCCATGTCTTGAACGGGTTGCGCCTCTTTCTCCCACAACACGCAGACGTTGCCTAAAAAGTTGGTTCGGTCGGGGAGCGGTGTCGCTTCCGAATACGTGATGGATCGATCTTCACCGTATATCCCGATGGCGGACCCGCTGATGACGACGCTCGGCTTGCGTTTCATATTTTTAATGATGCGGACGACTTCTTTCGTCCCATCGATCCGACTTTGAAGAATGGCTTGCTTTTGTTTGTGCGTCCAACGTCCGTCGTTGATCGAGGCTCCTGCCAAATGGACGATGGCATCGACGTCTTGAAGCTCGGATTCAGGATGACTATCGGGCGTCATCCATTCGACGAACGAGATCCCTCCTTGCCGCGGACGTGGGTGGCGCGTCAATACGACGACTTGATGTCCGGCTTCTGCGAGCGCGCGTACGAGCGGTCGGCCAATCAATCCGGTACCACCAGTGATTGCTATTTTCATGGGTCTCCCTCCAATATCCTTTAAGCGATTTCAAAACGGGTATGAGGACTATAGGAATGTCTTGTACAGATAATACCCCTTCTTCTAACTTATCAAAAATCCTGCCCGAACGGGGAACGTGATATGTTAGAAGCAGGAAATGGAGGGATTTTGTGAAAATCACAAAGTTTACGACCCAAAAGAAAAATCAAGACCGGTTGAACGTCTTTGTTGAAAAAGATGGACGTGAGGAGTTCGCGTTCGCCATCGACCTCGACGTCTTCATCAAATACGGATTGACGAAAGGGATGGAGCTCGAAGACGATTTCGTCCGTGACGTCCTTCAAGCGGAAGAAGAGCAGAAAGCGTACAAAGCGGCCGTCAACTATTTATCGTATCGAATGCGTGCCGTCTCAGAGGTGCGTGACTACCTCGTGAAGAAAGAAATAGATGAGTCAGCCATCAAACGCGTCATTGAACGCTTGATTGAACAGCGCTATTTGAACGATGCCGAGTTCGCCAAAGCTTACACCCAGACAAAGTTCAATACGAGCCCGAGCGGACCCGTCAAAATCAAACGAGAACTCGCTCAGCTTCAAATCGCTCCGGATCTTATCGAAGACGTCATCGCCGCCATCTCGCACGAAGACCAGCTTGAAAAGGCCGGAAAGTTCGTGAATCGGAAACAAATGGAAACAAATCGCCGTTCCGCCACAGAAGTGCAACAAAGAATTCAACAAACCCTGATGCAAAGGGGATTTTCGTTTGATATCATTTCAGAGGCGATTCTCACGTTTTGGGAGAACGAGGATGAGGACGTTGAACTTTCAGCTTGTCTGACACAGGCTGAGAAACTGAATCGAAAGTTTAGCGGGTACGCCCCATATGAGCGGAAACAACGGATGAAGATGCAGCTTCGTCGCAAAGGTTTTCCGTATGAGGTGATCGAGAGGGCGTTAGAGAGGCTCGCTGAACAAGAGTCATAATGGGAGATGCGTTTACGGTAGGGGAAAAATCTGAAAAGGTGGGTCTACATTGACGATTTTTGAATGGATTACAGCACTGATGCCGATTGTGGCAGTGCTCATCTTATTGGTCATTATGCGTTTACCGGCGTCGGTTGCGATGCCACTATCTCTCGTCTTGACGGCTGGACTTGCGTTCTTCGTTTGGCAGCTCGACGCGACGCGGATCATGGCGGCGACGCTACAAGGACTTGTCATCGCCGTTACGACAGTCTGGATTGTCTACGGTGCGATTGGAATGATGAATACGATGAAAGAGGGCGGCGGTATGAACGCGATCCGTTCCGGCTTCATCAACATTACGCCCGATCCCCGGATTCAAGTGCTCATCGTCGGTTGGTTGTTCGTCTCATTCATCGAAGGCGCATCTGGTTTCGGTACACCGGCCACGGTTGCGGCACCACTGTTAATCGCACTCGGATTCCCGCCGATCGCTGCCGTTGTCATCGCCTTGTCGGCAGACGTATCGGCCGTCACGTTCGGTGCGGTCGGGACACCGGCCTTAATCGGGATTGGGAACGGGCTGTCACTTGACGTCAACCAACCCGAGACGATTGAGTTTTTGACAACCGTCGTCTTGCAGACGGTGCTCATCGATATGTTCGTTGGTCTTTTTATCCCATTCATTTTAATCTTGATGCTGACGCGATTCTTCAGTAAAGAAAAATCGATTAAGCCGGCGCTCGAAGTATTCCCGATCGCGATCGTCGCGGCGCTCGTCTATAGCATCCCGGCCTACATCTGGACACTCATCCTCGGATTCGAGTTCGGGGGTATGCTTGGTGCACTGACGGGTCTCATCATTCTCGTCACGATGGCACGCAAAGGCATCCTCATGCCGAAACGGTTATGGACGTTCGACGGTTATGCCGATGAAATCGATCAACCGCTCGAGAAGCCGTCCGTCGGCAAAGGCAAACGCGAGCTTCCGCAATGGAAAGCGTGGGCGCCTTACTTGATTTTAACGATTTTCCTCGTGTTGACGCGGACCGTGCCGTTCTTGAACGAACTGACGCGTAGCGTCCGCATCGATTTGCCGAACATTTTGAGTATCGAAGGCATCTCGACATCGTGGGAACCGTTCTATTCACCAGGCTTCATGTTCATCTTGACGATGATTGCGACGTTCTTCCTCCATAACATGAGTTGGTCGCAAGTGACCTCGGTGTTTAAAGCGACGACGCTCGGTGTCGTCGGGACGGCGATCACGCTTGCTGCTTCAGTACCGATGGTTCGGATTTTCATTCATTCGGAAAACGGTGGGGCAGGTCTCGCTTCGATGCCGGTCGAACTCGCAACGGCTGCGGCCGACACGTTCGGTGGCGTCTGGCCGCTCGTCGCACCGTGGATTGGGGCGCTCGGGGCGTTCGTTTCCGGTTCGGCTACGTTCTCAAACATGATGTTCTCGAGTTTAACGACGAATGTCGCCGAGTCGGTTGGAGTCAACAAGACACTTGCCTTGTCGATGCAGATGGCGGGGGCGAACGCCGGTAACATGATTTGCGTCTTGAACGTCGTCGCAGTCGCCTCGGTGGCAGGGCTCCTCGGAAAAGAAGGAACGATTATCCGCTATACGCTCATGCCAATGATTTATTACGTGACAGCGACCGGTCTTGTCGGTTTGATGCTCGCTGCATTCTTCTTGTAAAAAGTTACAAATTATTTACGACAATAATATTGACAATTTTCTGAACAGTCTGCTAAGGTTTTAGTAGATTTTCAAACTATGAACAGAGAGGAGCCAGCATGATGAAGTACATCCCAACACCACAACACACACACACAACATCATATGGCTACTCGTATTTGACTGCGTAATTTGGCAGCTGGATAGGGGTAGTGTCCTTTCCCTGACCATGCAAAAGACTGAAGACTCAGAAGCGTACTTCATCCGATTGGTTGCACAATCAGGTGACGTGCGCTTTTTTGCGTGCGCGGAAGGGACGAAAGGGGGAATCAGTCATGAAACTGATTAAACAATTGGATTGGTTTATTAAAAGACAGAAGCGGACGTATATCTTCGCCATCATCTTGTTGATTATCACCGGGGTCGTCGATATGCTCCCGCCGTGGATCATCGGGCAAGCGATTGATGCGATTCGTGAAGGCAGCTTGACGACAGAGCGACTCGTCCTCATCGTCGGATCATTGCTCAGCATCATGGTTTTATCGTATGTCCTTTCGTATGTATGGATTGCCCGCCTGTTCGGGACGGCGTTCCTGCTCGAGAAAAAATTGCGGGCCAGATTCTTCGGACATCTGCTCCGGCAGACACCGCGCTTTTATCAACAGCACCGCACCGGAGATTTGATGGCGCTCGCGACGAACGATTTGAAAGCGGTCGAACGGACGGCCGGGTTCGGTGTCATGACGCTCGTCGACTCGTTCAATATGACGCTCATCGCTCTCACCATCATGGGCGTGTTCATCGATTGGAAGTTGACGCTCGCGGCACTCCTACCGATGCCGCTCCTCGCCTGGTCAATGAATAAGCTCGGCCGCCAAATCCATGCCCGCTTCACAGCGGCGCAGGATGCGTTTGGCGTGATGAACGATCAAGTCGTCGAATCGATTTCAGGTCTTCGGGTCGTCCGCTCGTTCGTCCAAGAAGATGCGGATACGAAAAAGTTCGATACAATCACCGACGACGTCATGGCCAAAAACATGCACGTCGCCAAAATCGACGTCTTGTTTGAACCGGTCATTAAACTGCTCGTCGGCTTGAGTTATTTGATTGGGTTGTCGTTCGGCACGTATCTCGTGTTCACGAACGACATCACGCTCGGTCAGCTCGTCTCGTTCAACATTTATCTCGGGATGCTCATTTGGCCGATGTACGCGTTCGGAGAACTGATTAACGTCGTGCAACGGGGAACGGCTAGCCTCGAACGAATCGAAGCGACGATGAACGAGACGCCGGATGTCGTTTCGACCGGTACGGTCGAAGTCGGCGTCCCGGAGAAAATCACGTTCAAATCATTGTCGTTCCAATATCCAGGATCGACCCGTGCCTCACTCGAAGACATCGTCTTGCACGTGTCGCGTGGCGAGACGATTGGGGTCGTCGGACCGACCGGGGCTGGCAAGACGACGCTGTTGCGTCAATTGCTCCGGGAGTATCCGATTGACGACTCGTTACTCGTCAACGGTGTCCCGATTCACGACATCAAACTCGAGACGGTCCGCGGTTGGAGCGGTTACGTCTCGCAGGAACATTTGCTGTTCTCGAAGACGGTCCGCGACAACATCTTGTTCGGCTCAAACGATGCGTCGGCACAAGACCTCGAGACGGCCATCCGCCTCGCGGCGTTCGACACTGATATCGAACATTTGGAGAACGGTCTCGACACGGTCGTCGGAGAACAAGGGGTTATGCTCTCGGGCGGTCAGAAACAACGGCTCTCGATTGCCCGCGCCCTCTTGAAAGACCCGGAGATTCTGTTGCTCGACGATTCGCTTTCAGCGGTCGACGCCAAGACGGAAGCGCGCATCATCGATTCGGTCCGGACGAGCCGGGCCGAACAGACGACGTTCATCGTCGCACACCGCCTGTCCGCTGTCGCCCACGCCGACCAGATTCTTGTGTTACAAGACGGCCGTGTGACGGAGCGGGGCACGCATGACCAACTGATGGAACGACGCGGTTGGTATTATGAACAATACGTTCGACAAGGAGAGTCGGAGTAATCCGGGAAAGGGGGAATCTCTCATGATCGATCAATATGAATTAGATCCAGTCCGCAGGAAGAAAACGATCCGTTCACTCGTCGGCTATGCCAAACAAGTGAGACGCTCGATTTTCCTCGGTTTGACCTTACTATTTTTAGCGGTCGGCGCCGAATTGGCCGGACCGTATATCGCCAAAATCATCATCGACGACCACATCGTCGCCATCGAGCGGGATTGGGTACAAGTCGAGTCAGGCGGGAGTGTCGTCTTTGACGGAAACTCCTATGAAAAAGAGACGAGGCTTGACGGCGAGACGGTCGTCCGTCCCGTCTCAATCGTGCAGACGACAGACGGCTATTATCTCGTCCCTGACGCCGTCATGAGTGGTGGTGTCCGTGAGGTCGAAGAAGACGTGCTCACCATCACGCGAAGCGAAGAGAAGGCGACGTATGACAATATCGTTCCGCTCTCGTCGACCGACGTCTTCCGCTTTTACGAGACGGATTTGCGGGCCGTGCTGTTGCTATCTGGTTTGTACGTTGTCTTGCTTCTCATCGCGGCAGGGTTGAACTGGGGGCAACAGATGCTCCTGCAACGTTCGGCCCACAACATCGTCAAAACGATGCGCCTTGACGTCATGCGGCATTTGCAGACGATTCCGGTCCGTTACTTTGACCAGACGCCAATCGGGAAAATCGTCAGCCGGGTCACGAACGACACCGAGACGATTCGCGACCTATATTTGGGCGTGCTCGCACGTGTCTTCCAAAGCGTCGTCATGATGATCGGAGTCTTGATCGCCATGTTCTTCTTGGACGTGCGCCTCGGTCTCGTCTCGCTCATCATCATCCCGGTCGTTATCGTTTGGATTAAATTGTTCCAACGCCTGTCGACCCGAAACAACTTCCGTGTCCGCGCCCTCGTCGCGGATATGAACGCCCAATTGAATGAGAGCATCCAAACGATGCCGATCATTCAGTCGTACGTCAAAGAAGATCTCGTCTATGACGAGTTCAACGAGAAAAACAGTGACAACTTCCAAACAAGAAGGAAGCTGCTCAAACTGGATGCGCTCATGTCGCATAACTTGGTCAACTTCTTCCGCAACATGGCACTCGCCTTACTCATCTGGGTCGTCGGTGCGCAGACGCTCGGAACGGGGAGCGTACTCACGCTCGGGATTTTGTACGCCTATATCGATTACGTGTCACGGATTTTTGAGCCGGTGACGCAAATCATGAACCAACTGTCTCCGCTCCAACAGGCACTCGTCTCGGCAGACCGGATGTTCCAGTTGCTCGACGAGAAAGGGGAAGACGTGTCGGCGGAACGTATCGCACGCTTTAAAGGTGAGGTCGTGTTCGACGACGTGTCGTTCAGCTATGAAGCCGGGAAACCGGTACTCCAGCACATCGATATCCATGCGGCACCAGGTGAGACGGTGGCGCTCGTCGGTCATACCGGTAGCGGTAAGAGTTCAATCATGAACTTGCTCATGCGCTTCTATGACCCGTCAGAAGGAACGCTCAACATTGACGGCATGGACGTGACGAAACTACCGACCCAAGCCGTTCGGGCCCATCTCGGCATCGTGCTTCAAGACCCGTTCTTGTTCACGGGCTCGATTCGAACGAACGTGACGCTCGGCGACGAGACGATTTCGGACGACCGCGTATGGCGCGCATTGACGGCGGTCGGAGCCGATCGTTTCGTCAAACAGTTGCCACACGGGTTAGACGAGCCGGTCATCGAACGCGGCGCCTCGCTCTCGAGCGGAGAGCGCCAGCTGATCAGCTTCGCCCGCGCCCTCGTCTTCGACCCGGCCATCCTCGTCTTAGACGAAGCGACGGCAAGCGTCGATTCAGAGACGGAAGCACTCATCCAAGACGCGCTCAAGACGCTCACGTACGGCCGGACGACGTTCGTCATCGCGCACCGTCTCTCGACGATTCGGGAAGCGGACCAAATCCTCGTCCTCGACCACGGTCACATCATCGAGCGGGGTAACCATCAGTCGCTCATCGCGGCAGGCGGCGTTTACGCCCGGATGCATGAGCTGCAAAGTAAACAACAAGCCATCAGTTGAGGAGGTCTTATGGAGATTATCGGAAAGCATAACCGGGCCAAAGTATTCAATGAACGGATTGACGATACGACGCGGGCCCAAATCCAAACGCTCGTCGACCAACCGTTCACTCAAGGCGCCTCGATTCGAATCATGCCGGACATGCATGCCGGCAAAGGGTCGGTCGTCGGGACGACGATGACGATTCACGACAAGGTCGTACCGAACCTCGTCGGCGTCGACCTCGGGTGTGGCATGCTCTGTACGGAAATCAAGGTGAAGCGCATCGACTTTCAACGGCTCGACGACGTCATCCGTCAATACGTACCGAGCGGGATGAACATCCGGGATACAGCACACGCTTACGCCTCTGAGCTCCCGCTCGAGGACGTGCGGGCGCCGTATAAGCTGGACCGAGCCCTCCGCTCGGTCGGCACGCTCGGCTCGGGCAATCATTTCATCGAAGTGAACCGGGACGAAGCGGGACGCACGTTTCTCGTCATCCACTCCGGCTCACGCCACCTTGGTGTCCAAATCGCCGACCATTATCAACAGTTGGCGGTCGAGCACATGATGAAGACGGCCGACATTCGAGACGAGATTGAACGGATGAAGGCAACGGGACGGCAGCAGGACATCTCGGCCTATCTCGAGACGGAGCGTGAGGCACGGAAACGTTTCCGCGACCTCGCCTACGTCGAAGGGGAAGCGATGGAAGATTACATGCACGACGTGCGCATCGCACAGCAATATGCGGCCGCCAACCGTCTCGCCATGACCGACGTCATCGTCGAGGCGATGAACTGGAACGTGGTCGATCAATTCGATACGGTCCACAACTACATCGATCACGACGCGATGATGCTTCGGAAGGGGGCCATCTCGGCGCGGGACGGCGAGCGGGTCATCATTCCGATGAACATGCGCGACGGCTCGCTCATCTGTACTGGCAAGGGGAACCCAGACTGGAACTTCTCGGGACCACACGGCGCCGGTCGCGTCATGTCACGCTCGGCCGCGCGAAAACGTGTCGACTTCAACGAATTTAAAAAGTCAATGGCAGATGTCTGGTCAAGTTCGGTCCGACCATCGACGATTGACGAGTCACCGTTTGTCTATAAGTCGATGAAGGAAATCGTCCGTTATATCGAGCCGGCCGTCACCATCAATCAAATCATCAAACCGCTCTACAACTTCAAGGCGAACTGAACATCGTTTCAGTTTCGCCTTTTTCTTTTCCATGAAAAATCTGATACGCTACAAGAGAGGTGAGCGAAATGGAAAAACGATTAAGCGATTTATCAAAATATGAGCTCGAACAAGAGATTCGAGCGCTCCATGAACGGAAGCGAAAAGCCGAACAGATGGGCATGGTCAGTGAGATCGAGGTCGTCTTGCGACGGATCGCGATTGCCGAGAGTTATTTGATTGACCCGAAAACGTTCAAGCCGGGGGCGACGTATATCGTCAACTATAACGAGCGCCCGTTCCGTTTGAAATTTGTGAACGGCGTCATGGGCTGGGGGACGTTCGAAGGGGATACGGCTGAACATGCGATTCCGCTCTCGGAGCTTTCGGAGGTGAAAACATGAACCGGACCGAACAATACGAGCGCTTGGCAGAAATCTTGAAACAGAAGAACGATGTCTTGAGCGAGCTCGAGGCGTTGACGTGGGTTGAAGTGCTGTGGGAGGATTTCGAGACGACGCTCGCCCGTGCCGGTGAACCGTATCCTGGGGAAGCAAAATCGTTCCAATACGTCGTGCAACAAATCGATGCATACGGGCCCCAGCTCCACCTGTTTCAAACGAAAAATGAGAAGTTCAAACACTTGATGTCCAAGCGCGACATCCATTAAAAATCACGCCGGAAATCGGCGTGATTTTTTACTTGCAAACTGCACACAATCCGTTATAATAAAGGTCGCTATTAGTTCGCTTTGTAGTTAAGTATTTATAAACTTTCTTTAGTTGGAATCATCTTTCACTAAACTTGAAGCAAAGCCGAAAGGAGGGATTGTGACTTGGAAGTCGGTCAAAAAATCAAGCGGCTCCGCGTCAAGAAAGGGCTGACGCAAGAAGAGTTGGCCGAGCGCACGGATTTGAGTAAAGGCTATATTTCTCAAATCGAGCGTGATTTGAGTTCACCTTCGCTTGAGACACTATTCGACTTGTTGGAAGTGCTCGGATGTTCGCCGAAAGAGTTTTTTGATGAAGATGTGAATCAAAAAGTGATCTATACCGAGGACGATCGGACCGTCTACGTCGACGAGGAGCGGAAATATCGGACTGAATGGCTCATCCCGGAATCGAACGAAAAAGAGATGGAGCCCATTTTACTAACGTTCTCGAAGCAGGGCGAGTTCAAACGATATGAGCCGTCGCGATCGGAGACGTTTGTCTATGTCCTATCGGGGCACATCGCGCTAAAACTTGGCAATCATACGTACTTCGCCAAGACCGGAGAAACACTCTATTACGTCGCCTCCGATTCGCATCAACTCGTCAATGACTACGACGGCGAGAGTGAATGTTTAATCGTCGCGACCCATTCATATTTATAAGGGAGGAACTGAAATGAACCCAGAAACGATTATTCGCTTTGACAATGTGTCGAAGCGTTACGATGACACCGTCGTCTTAGAAAACATCAGCTTCGAGATTGAGAAAGGGAAGTTCTACACGTTGCTCGGGCCATCTGGATGTGGGAAGACGACGATTTTACGCTTAATCGCCGGCTTCACGGATGCGTCAGCAGGCGATATCCAGTTCAACGGGAAACGCATCAACGACGTCCCGGCGAACAAACGTCAAGTGAACACCGTGTTCCAAGACTATGCGCTCTTCCCGCACTTGAACGTGTTCGAGAACGTCGCGTTCGGTCTGCGCATCAAGAAGATGAAAGAAGCGGACGTGAAGACGAAAGTCGAACAGGCGCTCAAATTCGTCAACTTGAAAGGGTATGAGTCACGTGAAATCGATGAGATGTCAGGCGGGCAGCGCCAACGTGTCGCCATCGCCCGGGCCATCGTCAACGAACCGGAAGTCATCTTGCTTGATGAACCGCTCTCGGCGCTCGATTTGAAACTCCGGACCGAGATGCAATATGAGCTCCGCGAATTGCAACAGCGTCTCGGCATTACGTTCATCTTTGTCACGCACGACCAAGAAGAAGCGCTCGCGATGTCGGATGAGATTTTCGTTATGAATAACGGGAAAATCGTACAAAGCGGTACACCGACCGATATTTACGATGAGCCGATCAACCGTTTCGTCGCCGATTTCATCGGGGAATCGAACATCGTACCGGGCGTCATGCCAGAGGACAACGTCGTCACGTTCGCCGGGAAGACGTTCGATTGTGTCGACCAAGGGTTTGACCGCAATGAGAAAGTCGAAGTCATCATCCGGCCGGAAGATTTAGAGATGACATCGGTCGAATCTGCGAAACTTGTTGTCGACGTCGACTCGCAACTGTTCCGAGGCGTCCACTATGAGATTTGCTGCTATGACCAAGAAGGCAACGAATGGCTCGTTCATTCGACGAAAAAATCGGTCGTCGGTTCGAAAATCGGCCTCACGTTCGATGATGAGGCGATTCACGTCATGCGCTTAGGAGAGACGGAGGAAGAGTTCGACCGTCGTCTCGAGTCCTATGAGGAGGTCGCTCATGAATCAAACTAGTCAAACCGCGAAGACGGTCTATTTGACGACCTACTGGTTATGGATTGCGCTGTTCGTCATCGCGCCGCTCCTGCTCGTCGTCTACTACTCGTTTTTTGATATCGAAGGGAACTTGAGTTTAGAGAACTATCAGATGTTCTTCACGTCGACGTATTTGACGATGACGTTATCTTCTTTCTGGTATGCGTTCTTGATTACGTTCTTCTCGCTTTTGATCGGGTATCCGACCGCCTATTTATTGACGAAGACGAAGCATAAGCAACTTTGGCTTTTGCTCATCATTTTGCCATCATGGATCAACCTATTGCTCAAAGCCTATGCGTTCCTCGGCATTTTCGGGACGTACGGCATCACGAACCAGTTTTTAGAGGCAATCGGCATCGGGACACAACAGATTTTGTTCACGGACTTCAGTTTCGTGTTCGTGTCGGTGTACATCTTCATCCCGTTCATGATTTTGCCGATTTATAACGCCATCGAGAAACTGCCGCCGTCGCTCGTCTATGCGTCGCGCGATCTCGGGGCCTCGAACTGGACGACATTCCGCCGGGTCATCTTCCCACTCACGCTCGACGGTGTGAAGTCAGGGATTCAAATCGTCTTCATCCCGGCGTTGTCGCTCTTTATGATCACTCGACTGATTGCGGGGAACCGTGTCATCACGCTCGGGACGGCGATTGAACAACAATTCCTCGTCACGCAAAACTGGGGCATGGGCTCGACGATTGCCGTGTTCTTGATTTTGGCGATGGTCCTCGTCATGGTCATCACACGTGACTGGGGTGCGAAAGGGGCGGTGCGTCGATGAAACCGAAAAAATTTAAATTAGCTAACCTCTATTTGATGGCGGTGTTCTTCATCCTCTATGCACCGATTCTCTATTTGGTCGTCTACTCGTTCAACAGCGGCGGGACGATGAGTAACTTTGAAGGCTTTACGCTCGATTGGTACAAGTCGCTCTTTACCGACACCCGCCTGCTCGTCATCGTCTTAAACACAATCGTCATCGCCTTGCTGTCGGCGACGATTTCAACCGTGCTCGGCGTCATCGGGGCGCTCGCCATCTATACGGCGCGGCAACGCTTCACGAAGACGTCACTCTTGTCGCTCAACAACGTGTTGATCGTCAGCCCGGACGTCATCATCGGGGCGTCGTTCCTCATCTTGTTCACGATGCTCGGGATTCAGCTCGGCTTTTACTCGGTGTTATTGGCGCACATCGCCTTCTCGGTACCAATTGTCGTCATCTTGGTGTTGCCGAAGCTGCAAGAGATGAGCCCGACGCTCATCGATGCGTCGCGTGACCTCGGGGCAAGTACGTGGGACGTATTGACGAAAGTCATCTTGCCGTACATCACACCGGGAATCTTTGCCGGGTTCTTCACGGCGCTCACGTATTCGCTCGATGACTTTGCCGTCACGTTCTTCGTGACGGGCAACGGCTTTACGACACTTGCCGTTGAAGTCTACTCACGCGCCCGTCAAGGCATCTCGCTCGAAATTAACGCCTTGTCAGCCATCTTGTTCTTGTTCACACTCATTCTCGTCCTTGGGTATTATGTGCTCGCCCAACGCGGTGGTAAAGCGAAGGAGGTAAGACGATGAAAAAATTGGTCATCATGTTGACGGTGCCGGTCGTCGTCAGTTTCGGCCTCTTGCTCTGGGTGTATCAAATCAATATGGCGCAAGGATTCGGCGGCGATAACACGCTCGTCGTCTACAACTGGGGCGATTATATCGATGAAGACTTGATTGGAGAGTTCGAGGAAGAGACGGGCTTGAAAGTCATCTATCAGACGTTTGACTCGAACGAGGCGATGCTCACTAAAATCGAGCAAGGCGGCACGGCGTTCGACATCGCCGTCCCGTCGGATTACGCCATCAGTAAAATGATTGAAGAAGACCTGCTCTTGCCAATCGATTATGACAAGCTCGAGAACTTCGATAACATTGACCCACGTTTCCTCGACAAGTCGTTCGACCCGGGCAACACGTACTCGGTCCCTTACTTCTGGGGGACGGTGGGCATCGTGTATAACCCTGAACTCGTCGACGGTGAGATTACGTCATGGAACGACCTATGGGACATGCCGCTCGAGAATGACATCTTGCTCGCAGACGGGACGCGTGAAGTGATGGGCTTCGGTCTGAACTCACTCGGTTACTCGCTCAACACGACGGACAAAGATGAGCTGCTCGAAGCGGAGAAGAAGCTCGAGACACTCTGGCCGAACATTAAAGCGATCGTCGGCGATGAAATCAAGATGCTCATGGCCAATCGCGAAGCGGCCGCGGCCGTCGTCTGGTCAGGTGACGCCTCCGAAATCATGTACGAGAACGAAGAGTTGACGTACGTCATCCCGGAAGAAGGGACGAATCTTTGGTTCGACAACCTCGTCATTCCGAACACATCGAAAAACGTCGAAGGCGCTCATCAGTTCATCGACTTCATGCTCGACGCGGAAATCGCGGCCCGAAACACCGATTATGTCGGCTATTCTACACCGAACGAAGCAGCACTTGAATTCTTGGATGAAGAAGTGACGTCAGACGAACGCTTCTATCCGACGAAAGAAGTGACGGATGAGCTCGAAGTGTATGAGAACTTAGGCAAGCGCATGAACGCGTATTATAACGAACTATACTTGCGCTTTAAAATGCAGAGTAAATAAAAGGAGTCCCGCTCACCGTGAGCGGGACTTTTTTGGATGGGACGGGGAATCATGTCACCCGTTGCTTGGCGGCGATATGGGCCTTCTTGACAGCTTCGTCCGCAGATGCGAATTGGAGCAGGTGCTCGTAGATGGCCGTCTGTTCGGCCAACGTCAAACGGGCCTCGCCTGACAAGGCAATCTGTTGTTTCCATGTCTTCCGGTTCAATACGGGAACGCCGGCCACGTCGATGCGCTTCAAGGTCGACCGATCGCTGAAGACGATCCAAGAGTGGAGCAGACTCCGCTCCACAGCAAGCGTTTGTTCCATCGCTTTCATATGTAACTCGTTTTGTTTGATCGGATTGAAAAATCGAAACTTCTTTCGGTTCGGCATCGATTGGGTCCAATGGCGTTCTTGTTCATGTCCAAAAATCCAGCCGCTATAATTTTTCGACTCAATCACGTGGACGCCGCTCTTGTTGATGAACACCACATCGATTTCAGTCGTACGCTCTCGATTCTTTGGATGGGGCAAATATAGATTCGTCAAGATGAGGGGGTTCGGGACGCGCTCCTCGATGGCGGCGACACATAAATATTCGCCGTATAAGCCGGTGTCTTGAACGACTTTGAAATAGCTATGTCCGGTCTGGGCATAATAGCGGCTCCGTTTATAACGCTTGACCTTCCTATACAATATACCGCTCATCACCAGGAACAAAGGACCGAATAGACTGACCAATGAAATCATCATTCCGTTAAGCATGCTCGTGAGAAGCTCGGACATAGTCTGCCTCCTTTCGTGTCTCTTTTTACTATATCGAAAAGAGCTGAATTTTAGGGTGATTTTTGGGTTAAATTGGAAATGTAATTTTGAGAAAAGGATATCTTTTGACTAAAAAAGACCAGCCACCGAGATGACTGGTCTTCTACATTCAGCTCTGTTGCAACTCGGCCCTTTCTTCGTCCGTGAACACGCGGGAACGGCTTAAAAACCGTTTTCCTTCGACGCCCTCGACCGAGAACATACCGCCCCGGCCCTCGACGACGTCGATGATGAGCTGGGTGTGTTTCCAATAATCGTATTGCTTCTCGTGCATATAAAATGGACAACCGCCGATTTCTCCGAGCAGGACGTCATGATCGCCAATCATGAACTCGTCTTGCGGGAAACACATCGGGGAGCTCCCGTCACAACAACCGCCCGACTGGTGAAACAAGAGCGGTCCATGTTTTCGTTTCAGCTGTTCGAGGAGCGCGAGCGTGGCGGGGGTGGCCTCGACGCGGTTCACCATCTCAGAAGAACCCGAGTTTTTGTTCGCTATAGCTGACGAGCATGTTTTTTGTCCGTTGATAATGGTTGAGCATCATCTTATGGTTCTCGCGGCCAATCCCAGACATTTTGTATCCACCGAACGCGGCATGGGCCGGATATTGGTGATAGCAGTTAATCCAGACGCGACCCGCTTGAATC
Source organism: Exiguobacterium sp. E4787 (assembly GCF_018618375.1). Classification (NCBI taxonomy): domain Bacteria; kingdom Bacillati; phylum Bacillota; class Bacilli; order Caryophanales; genus Exiguobacterium; species Exiguobacterium sp. E4787. Next base: position 191,054 of record NZ_JACSLY010000004.1, read on the forward strand.
TCGCGACCGAAGCGGTAGGCGCGGTTCATGTCACGCGTCCAGACGCCGGCACCGAGTCCGTATAACGTGTCGTTCGCGATGGCGAGCGCCTCGGCGTCGTCTTTGAACGTCGTCACCGATAGGACCGGTCCGAAGATCTCTTCTTGGAAGATGCGCATCTTGTTATGGCCTTTGAAGATGGTCGGCTGCACATAATAGCCGTCGGCGAGTTCGCCGTCCATCATGTTGCGTTCGCCGCCGATGAGGCACTCTGCGCCTTCCGACTTTCCGATCTCCAAATACGACAAGATTTTTTCCATCTGCTCATTCGAGGCTTGGGCACCCATCATGACGTCAGGGTCGAGCGGATTGCCGAGCTTGATTGCTTTGACTCGTTCGAGCACCCGTTCCATGAACGGCTCATAAATCGACTCGTGGATAAGCGCGCGCGAAGGGCATGTACACACCTCACCTTGATTCAAGGCGAACATGACGAGTCCTTCAATCGACTTGTCAAAGAAATCATCATCGGCGTCCATGATGTCCGCGAAGAAGATGTTCGGTGACTTCCCGCCGAGTTCGAGTGTGACCGGGATGATGTTTTGTGAGGCGTATTGCATGATGAGTCGACCTGTCGTCGTCTCACCCGTGAAGGCGACTTTGTCGACGCGGTCGCTCGACGCGAGCGGTTTGCCGGCCTCGAGCCCGAATCCGTTGACGATATTCAACACGCCGGGCGGGAGCAGGTCTTCAATCAGTTCCATGAGCACCATGATTGAAGCCGGCGTCTGCTCAGCTGGTTTTAACACGATACAGTTTCCGGCAGCGAGGGCCGGTGCGACTTTCCAGACCGCCATCAAGATTGGGAAGTTCCATGGGATGATTTGGGCTACGACACCGAGCGGTTCATTGAAATGATAAGCGACCGTGTCGTTGTCGAGTTCACTGATGCCGCCTTCCTGTGACCGGATGACGCCCGCGAAATAGCGGAAGTGATCGATGGCGAGCGGGAGGTCGGCGTTGAGCGTTTCGCGGACGGCTTTCCCGTTCTCCCATGTCTCGGCGTAAGCGAGCATCTCGAGGTTCGCTTCCATGCGATCGGCAATCTTATTTAAAATGACGGAGCGTTCTGTGACCGACGTTTTGCCCCATGCGTCTTTGGCGGTATGGGCCGAATCCAAGGCGAGCTCGATATCTTCTTTCGTTGAGCGAGCGACTTCGCATAAAACTTTACCATTTACCGGAGAGGTGTTCTCAAAATATTCTCCCCCCGCAGGCGCTGTCCACTTTCCGTTGATGTAATTTTCATAGCGGTCTTTAAAGTGTACTTTCGTGCCTGTCGAGTTTGGGACTTCATAAATCATGGTCGTTCCTCCCTTTTCCGTAAAGTATAGGGGAGACTATGTATGCGCTTACATTTTATTGTAAGTCAACAGCTCCCTTTTTCCATCGTAACGGGTCGTTGTGATAAAAGTCAAAATTTTTTGACAATAATTTGTCACATTTGAATTGATATGTTTTGAAGTCAAGATTTGTGGTAAACATCATATTAGTATCAATTTCAAATCGAAGGAGTGGACGGATTCATGGCAAAAGCATATCAAGTCGATCCAGCACACAGTACCATCAACTTTACGGTCAAGCATATGATGATTTCGAAAGTAAAAGGAGAGTTCAAAGATTTTCAGGTCGTGGCGAACGGGCAACCCGATGATCTCGCGAACGCAAGCGTGAAGGTGACGATTAAGGCGGCATCAATCGATACGAACAACAGTGACCGTGACAACCATTTACGGTCTGGAGACTTCTTCGATGTGGAGCAGCACGAGGACATCGTGTTCGAGTCGACATCGTTCCGCTCAAAAGGTGGCGGTGAATTCGAATTGACCGGGAATTTAACGATTCGCGGGACGACCCGGGAAGAGACGTTCGAAGTCGAGTACGAGGGAAGCGCGAAAGATCCGTGGGGCAACATGAAACACGCCTTTACCGGGGACGGGTCGATCAACCGGGAAGATTACGGATTGACGTGGAACCAGGCGCTCGAAGCGGGTGGCGTTCTCGTCGATAAAAAAGTCAAATTTGACTTTGAGCTCCAGTTCACGGAGTCAGAGGCATAAAAAAAGTCGCTCCTGTGAGCGACTTTTTACTGTACGTAGGCCAATTTCTTTTGCAAGCTCTCTTCACTGAACACCCAGCCAGTGAATGAAGACAACACTTCATTCGATTCTTCGTCGACGATGACGACGGCGACGAACGGATAGATATCTTTCGCGAAATAACGTAAGTTCGTGAAGCGATACTCGATCATCCCATTGTGGCGTGTGACCGTATACGTGTGAATCTTCGAGAATTCGAGGAACGATTGAAGATCCGCATTTTTACGCGCTTCCACGAAGTGAAGGTCATCTTCACCTGGCATCGGCTTGTCACGGAAACGACCGCATTCGATGACCGTCCCTTTTTTCACTTTGACGGCACCTAAACCGTTGCGGAATCGAACGGCGACATGCCAGTCATCCCAACCGATACCTGGCGAGATGAACAGTTCGTGTGCACCAGCGAAGTGACGGGCGACCGTGGCGAGGGCGCGGTTACGCAACTTGAATTGAATCGCGTAATAGCTGATGACGAGCGCAATGAGCAATGCAAAAATCGGGACAGTCGCCCCTGTGATAAGCCATAATACATATGCCCCATAGTAGGCAGAGAACAAATACGGATCAAACGTCCCGATGACGCCCCAGCCAATCCATTTTTTCGAAAACGGTTGGAGGGCCTGCGTCCCGTAGGCGTTAAATAAGTCGACCGTGACGTGCAGCAACACAGCGATTTGTGCCATGACCCATAGTGAGGCGGGGTTGACGCCAAGCGCGAGTCCGATGACGGCGCTGACGATGATCGGCCAGGCGAGTAATGCGGTTATTCCGTGTGAACGACCGCGGTGCTGGCGTAAATACGTGCTATTTCCTTTTAGTTTGAAGACCGTGTCAAAGTCCGGAGCGTGCGAGCCGACGAGTGCCGTCGCTGTCATGGCTAGAAACATTTGTGTGTCGCCTGACACCTCCGGGCTGAGTGTCGCGATTGCACTTAAACCTAGTCCCATCCCAATGTGAGTAGCAGTATCCAATGTGCTTCAGCACCTCCATAAAAATAGAAAAACCGCATATTTTAATCCACTACATCATACAATATTTTTAAAACGAGGGGAAACAAAATGCTCGATGTTGATAAATTGTTCACAAATTATAATATTCAAGAATTTAACACAAATTTAGTGACGTGGTTCAATCGCGAAAAGCGTGATTTGCCATGGCGCCACGGAAAAAATCCATATCGGGTCTGGGTGAGCGAAGTTATGCTCCAACAGACGCGCGTTGATACCGTCATCCCATACTATAACCGTTTCATGGAGCGGTTCCCGACGATTGAGACATTGGCAGCGGCCGAACCCGATGAGGTCGTCAAATATTGGGAAGGACTCGGTTATTATTCACGGGTCCGTAACCTTCATCAAGCCGTCCGAGAGGTCGTTGCCGTGTACGACGGGATCGTCCCCGAGGAAAAAGAGCGGTTCGAAAAGCTGAAAGGTGTCGGACCGTATACGACCGGGGCGGTGTTGTCGATTGCCTACAATCAGCCGGAACCGGCCGTCGATGGCAACGTTATGCGCGTCATGTCTCGTCAATTCGGGATTTATGACGACATCGCCATCCCGAAGACACGAAAACTGTTCGAACAAGTCGTGCGCCAACTGATGGACCCGGCGCATGCCTCAGATTTTAACGAAGGCATCATGGAGCTCGGGGCGACGGTATGCACGCCGAAAAACCCGATGTGTTCGCTCTGTCCCGTTCAAGACGATTGTTATGCTTATACCCATAACGTGCAAGATGAACTCCCGGTCAAGACGAAAAAAGGAGCGGCTCGGATTGAGATGTACGATGCGCTCTACTGTCGGCAGGACGGTCGGACCGCATACGTGAAACGCCCGGAAGCCGGTCTGCTCGCTGGAATGTGGCAATATCCGCTTACAGACCGCGGAACGGGGGAACAGTTAAACGGAACCTATATTGGACAAGTGAAACATGTGTTTTCTCATATCGTCTGGTACATCGATTTATATGAAGTCGAGACGCTGCCGGACGGCGAGTGGGCTTGGCTCAACGAAGAGGCGCGCAACGTGGTGACGGTATCGGTCGCCCAACAAAAATTAGAGCAGATGGCAGGTGCGAAAGATGAGACAGTTTGATGTACGAACACGATTCGACACGTCTGTGGACACATTATGGACGTTGCTTCAAGACGCTTCGCTCTTATCAAAACTGACGTCCTTCCCGAAAGTGACGCTCGTTGGGGATGGGGCCTCGGTCGAGGGGAACGTCGTTCAGCTCCGCATCGGGGTCGGGCCGGTCGCTTTGCCTTGGAATAGCGCCATCACATTGGCCGGAGACCGTGCCTTTTGTGATCAAGGCGTGAAGTTGCCGTTTCCGTTCCGTCGCTTCAGTCACGTCCACCGCGTCGAACAAGTGGACGGACAAGCCGTCATGGTCGACGAGGTCACGTTCGACAGTTACGTGCCGGCTGTCCTCGTCGAGTACTTCGTGCTCCGGCCGATGTTCAAAGCGCGAGCCGAGGCATTCCAAAAAACACTAAATTCGTGAAAATAAGAGATTTCCTTTTTCATTGGTTCTGAAAGTCGCTATAATTAAATATGAGAATTGTATAGCATCATAGCGGAAAGGAGGAGCTTATGAGCTTATTTCCCAAAGCAGGTAGCAAGATCGAGATACAGAGCTACAAGCACAACGGAACTTTGCATCGCGTTTGGGAAGAAACGCTCGTCCTTCAGTCGTCAAAAACGGATATGATCGGATTCAATGACCGTATTATGGTCAGTGAGTCAGACGGCCGGCAATGGAGAACTCGTGAGCCGGCAATTTGCTACTTTTCATCTGAGTTTTGGTTCAATGTCATCTGCATGATTCGCGAAGATGGGATTTACTACTACTGTAATCTAGGTTCGCCGACAACGTTCGATGGGGCAGAACGTGCCATCAAGTACATCGATTACGATTTGGACATCAAGGTGTTCCCGGATATGTCGTACACGATTTTAGATGAGGATGAATATGAGCGGCATCGTCGCGAGATGAATTATCCGAAAGCGATTGATCGAATCTTGAAACAGAACGTTCAAGAACTTATTAACTGGATTCGAGGACGGAAAGGGCCGTTCAACCCAACATTCGTCGATGAATGGTATCGCGAATACGAAGCACGTTACCGGAGATGATTGCTCATCTCCGCTTTTTTTCTTGAAGGAGGAACTAATGGGTAGTATTAAACGTTATTTAAAGTTCGTTAAACCGTATAAAAAACAAATCGCGCTGACCATCTTCGTCGGGATTTTGAAATTCTCGATCCCGCTCGGGTTGCCGCTCCTTTATAGATATGTCATCGACACTTATTTGACAGACCCAGAACCGGCAAGAGATTATACCGAGCTCGTCTGGCTGTTCAGCATCGTCTTCTTCGTCTTCCTCGTCTTGAAGCCGCCGATTGAATATTTGCGCCAATATTTGGCGCAATGGGCGGCGACGCGGATTTTATTCGACGTCCGGAACCGATTGTTCGACCACGTCCAAAAACTATCGCTCCGCTATTATTCGAACAATAAGACGGGACAGATTATCTCGCGCATCATCAACGATGTCGAACAGACGAAAGACTTCGTCATCACCGGCCTGATGAACATTTGGCTCGATATGGTCACGATTTTAATCGCGATCGCCATCATGTACACGATCGACCCGCAATTGACGCTCATCGCCATCTTGCCGCTCCCGTTCTACGCCATCGCCGTTCGCTACTTCTACGGAAGATTGCGCCGGCTTACGCGGGAACGCTCGGCCGCCCTTGCGGACCTTCAAGGTCATTTGACCGAACGCGTCAACGGGATGGCCGTTATCCGCAGCTTCGCCCTCGAACCGTATGAGAACAAGGCGTTCGAAGAACAGAACGGCGGTTTCTTGAAGGCCGCGCTCCGTCATACAGGGTGGAACGCGAAGACGTACGTCGTCGTCTCGACGATCACGGACATCGCACCGATTTTAATCTTCACATCGGCTTCTTGGCTCGTCCTGCAAGAACAAGTTTCACTCGGGACGCTCGTCGCCTTCATCGCGTATATCGATCGTCTCTACGCACCGCTCGGCCGTCTCGTCAACTCGGCGACGACGCTCACGCAGTCGGTCGCTTCGATGGACCGGGTCTTTGAGTTCCTCGATGAGCCGTATGACATCGAAGAAAAATCGAGTGCGTTCGTTCCCGTGAAAACGGCAGGCGACATCGAACTCGATCAGGTCAGCTTTGCGTACGAGAAAGACGGTACCCGCGCCCTCCGTGACGTCAACCTGCATATTCGCTCTGGAGAACGGGTTGCGTTCGTCGGCATGTCCGGTGGCGGAAAGTCGACGCTCGTCAGCTTGATTCCCCGGTTTTATGACGTCACGTCGGGCAGCATCAAAATCGATGGCACCGATGTCCGTGATTTCAAATTGCGGGCGCTGCGCGATCAAATCGGGATGGTCATGCAAGATTCGGTTCTGTTCAGTGAATCGGTCGCGATGAACATCCGGATGGGGAATCCGGAAGCGAGTGACGAAGATGTGATCGCCGCCGCGAAAGCAGCGAACGCACATGAGTTCATCTCGAACTTGCAGGATGGCTACAATACGCCGGTCGGGGAAAAAGGTGTCAAACTGTCAGGCGGTCAGAAACAACGGCTTGCCATCGCCCGTGTCTTCTTGAAACATCCGCCAATCATTATTCTCGACGAAGCGACGAGTGCGCTCGACCTTGAGAGTGAGGCGATGATTCAGGATTCGCTCGCGCGTTTGACGAAAGGGAGAACGACGCTCATCGTCGCGCATCGATTGTCGACCATCACCGATGCCGATAAGATTGTCGTCGTCGATAACGGACAAATTATGGAGACCGGGACGCATGAAGAATTGATGCGTCGCCGCGGAGCCTATTACGATTTGTATATGATTCAAGATTTGGCAGTCGTCGAATGAGACGCGGCCTCGAGGAGACTCGGGGCCTTTTTTTGTTTTCCGTGACAGTGAGACGGGAATGAAGAAACGACATGCCAAAAGGGGGAGAGTCCAATGATGAACGGGGAAGGTTTAATCACAGTAAAACCGCTTAAGGACGCACTCGAGCTGACGTGGTCAGTGGAGGGGAAGATCCGGCTTACGCGAAACGGGAAGTATGTGTATGAAGGGACCGACCAGCACTATGTCGACCATGAGACGGCCGTCGGAGAGCAAGTCGCCTATCGTCTCACGGATGAGCAAGGGGAAGTGGCGAAAGTGTATACGGCCGCCGTCGACCCGAGCGATGATTTGTATTGGAATCGACATCTCACATCGGCCGTCGTCGCGTCGACCGGTACCCATCTCCAATGGGATCCGATTCCTGACGTCGAGACGTATGCGATTTATCGAAAAGGACGACGAATCGCCGAGGTCGTCGGGAACGCCTATTTGGACGACACACCGCTACACGAACCGACGATGTACGAAGTTCGGGCGCTCCGCCCGGTGAAGCGGGACGCGAAACCGGGGACGCGTCTCATTCACGCTGTCGGCAAAGCAATGTCACTCGCCAAAGAATTGAAGACGGACACGCGGCGCGACAAAGAACTGTTCGTCATGTATTTTCTCGTCAGTCCGCTCCGTCCTGATTTGGAGACGGTCAATCAGATTCAGCTTCGCGTCCAGACGTTCATTCGTCCGCCGATGATTAAAAATCCGAACTTATTGTCGCCTCACCCTTATTTTGAAGGGGATGGACGACCATATAACGTTCATGCGAACGACTATCGGACGCGGACGGAAGTGAAAGTCGAAGGGATGCACGACATTCCGATCGTCTCTATCAAAAAAGATGCCGGAGTGACGCGCGGATACAACGCCCGTCATCAACTGACAGGAGAAGATGTCGCTTCGGTCGATCAAGTGTATCTTGACGCTATCGATATTGACCGGGGGCGGACCGCATACCGCTTGCACCATTCGGTCGGCAATCCGCTCGTCATCGCGCCGGACATCAAGTACACGATTGTCGCACAATTGAAGGACACTGCCACGTTCAAACTGTCCGGTAGTCATACGCAATCACCGCACCATGAAGTGTATCTTCAAGTCGGGGATGCCCCGTGGACGACGATTCACCGGGCCGATGACCTCGGTGTCAGCTTCATGGGCAATCCGATGCCGGAGTGCCATTGGACGTACTTGACGTGTATGGACTAAAAAAACCGTCGACTCATCGAGTCGGCGGTTTTGGTTGTTGATCGAGAAACCGGATTCGTTCTTCCGGTGTCGGCAGTTTACACGTCTGTTTTTGTCCGAACCATTCGTAACGATGCTTGGCGATGACATCATAGCCGAAGTCGCGAATCGGTTTTGGGACGATTTTCACGAACCGGAGCCATCGCCACATCCCATCCAATCCTTCTGCAATCCGGATGGCCGCGTCGGATTTGATATAGGGCACGCCGTCACGAATCAAGACGATACTGTCAACCGAGTCGCTGATGCGGTGACGTTCGCGTAAAGCTTTCCCAGCGTCGCCTTGGAGCGAGGCAAAGTGGAAATTTCCTGTTGTGTCCCGATTCAAGATGAATTGGACGCTGGCGTCGCAAAAATTACAGTCTCCATCAAACAATACAATGGCTGGCATTTGGTTCGCCCCCTTCTCTCTTGCCTGTTTCCGTTCCGGAGTCAGTTCAAACGTCATGCGGCAAGCTGGCGTAGCGATTCCATTTTATAGAGCGAGACGTAATAAAGATACGCCCCGAGCGCCCCGAACAAGAAGATGTAGCCGCTCATGAACACAGGTCCGATGAACGCCCCGACGACGATGCCGGCCGCGGCCACGAGTTTGGCCCCATGGAATGTGAGTCCTCCAAAAGCGAGATACGAAGCGCGACGCTCTGGGTCGAGCAGGTCGACTTGCTTCACTTGGCGGATTGGTGAGTATAGCAACTCCCCGACCGTGAAGACGATGGCCAAGACGGCGAGAATCAGAAATGAGTTCATCGATGTGATGGCCGCATACGCTGTGATATAGAGTGACAAGCCGATGAAGAATACGTATTTCTCCCGGTACCGTTTCACAAAGGCGGTGACGGCGAACGTGATGGCGACGACGAGCAATGTGTTCTCGAGCTGCATGAACGCCATCATCCGGACACCGTCGAACGGCACGCCGATAATCGCACGTTCTTGGAACGATTCGGCCAAATGAACGCCGATATAGTTTGCCATATGAAACTCTGTCGAGAAGACGAGCAAGCTACCGAGCACGAAAAGCATCCAGCGTCGGTCATTCAAGGCAATCCGATAGTTTTGAATCACGCCGACGATCGGGTTGGCCGGCGTCGACCGATTACCTTGATGTGAATCGACGAGATAGCGTTGCAAGACGACCGTTGTGATGGTCAATACGAGCGTCATACCGATAAATAAACCAAACCGATAGTCGCGATAGAACGCACCGCCGAGCATGACACCGCCGGCGATCGCTAAATTGACGAGCCAATAATCATATACATAAATCGCTTTTCGATTCGATGGTTCCATCGAGTCGATCACAATCGCTTCGAGAGCCGGATAGTTCAAGCCGTTGGCGACGGCATGACCGAAATACAAGATGGCGACGGCGAGTGCCCAGTTGTTCGATGGGTGAATCGCGACTGTCATTCCGATGAAGCAGAGAATTTGGACGAGTTGGCCAATCTGTAAGACGTGCTTGCGATTAAAGCGGTCGGAGAAGTACCCACCGAACAAGCCGGTGACATACCCGACGATGACGAATGACGTCATGATGATCCCAGCAGCGATTTTGCCGAGTTCTTCTGAAAAATATAAAGCCATGAATGGAAAGATGGCCGAGCCGACGATGCGGATGAAAAATCCACAGACGAGTCGAAGTCGGACGTTAGTTGGGAAATCTTTGAATTTCATGTGAGCACCTCCTTGTCACTACTTTAAACGTGGACTACACTTGGTAAAAAGAGACAAATTATTTGGACATGTCCACTTTTAGGGGGAATGACATGAATGCAAAACTAGTGGCAATTTATCGCTATGCGTTACAGGCGGACAAAATGGACGTGACACTCCGGCAAGCCGTCGAGGTGGTCGGCTATAGTGAGAAACAAGTGAAGCGCGATATCAAGGCATGGGAGGCGATGGGGTGGGTGACCTATCAAGCCGGCAAAGGGCGCGGCCATGAATCGATGCTTCGTTTTCAGTCGGACTTTGACGAGACGCTCCAGGCGTGGGTCGTAACCTCATTTTCTGAGGCTACGATGGCGCAGGCGGCCAAATGGTTGGAGTGGGATTGGCCACCCGCATTACGGGAACTGATCCAAGCGCGGATTTGGAATCGATTTGGTTTCGAACAGACGGAAGAAGACCGTTTTATTTTCCCGAGGACGCGGACACTCGAGTCACTTGATCCGCTTGATATCCACATCGCGATGGAGGCGTCGTTATCGCGTCACGTCTTCGACCGCCTGTTCGAATGGGACGGGACTACGGTTCAACCGTCGCTAGCCCATCATATGGAGGAGACGCCATTTGGATTTCGCTGTTACATCCGTAAAGGGATCACTTTCCACAACGGGATGACGTTAACGGGCAAAGACGTCGTCTACTCATTGAGCCGACTCTTGGCTCGCGGCAAACAAGTCTGGTTGTTCGCACCGATTGATCGGGTCGACTCGCCCGCACCGTATGTGGTCGACCTCTATACGAAAGCACATCGGGCCTACATCGAGCGCTTGCTTGCTCAAACACCGGCATCCATTACGTATGAAGGAGCAGAAGGGATTGTTGGGACGGGGCCTTTCAAATTGGAGAAACAATCTGACGACGTCGTGCGTTTACGGGCGTTCGAGCGCGGGTTGCGCCCGCGTCCGTCATTGGACGTGGTTGAGTTTGTCACGTTCTCGGAAGCAGATCACGCCAAATGGAGCGCCCGGGACGATCATAGCGTCGTGAAATGGATTGCCGAGGCCGGGGCTCGTTATCTCATGTTCAACTTACAGCACTCCTGGCTGAAAGAAGATATGGCGACGCGACGAGCGATTCAACGGGCGATCGATAAACAAGCGGTCGTCGATTTGGGGGGAGAACGTCATCAAGTGGCCCACGGCTTTTTCCCGGAAACGAGTCGCCCGATTCCACTGGCCGAGCCAAGCGAGAGTTCTAAGCGTCCGCTCCGACTATTACACTTGCCGTTCGACGTGGCGACGGAAGACGCGGCGCTCGTCGCATCACAGTTGCGGGCTGCCGGTTTCACCGTCGAGACGGAGACGTATGCGCTCAGTTGTTTACTGCAAGAGGAGACACTTCGCCGAGCCGATTTGATTTTATGCGGGGAGATGATGAGCGAAGACTTGGATTTGGCGTTTCTCGCCTTTTTGACGAGTGAACTGTCGCTCGTCGGCAAGCTCGTCGCACATGAAACGGACCTCCGAACGATGATGGACCGCTACCGTCAAACCGATATGAGCGCTTGGCCGATGCTCCATCGGGAGGTGGAACGCTATTTGACGGAGGCGGCGCTCGTCATTCCGCTATACCATGTCGAGCGGGAGCGGAGCTTCCCGAGTTTTCTAGGCGACGTGCCGGTCGATATATTCGGACATCCACGCTACGACCAGTTGTGGATCCGACCTTCGGTGTAATCAAAAAGGAGATGCCGCGGCATCTCCTTTTACTTATAGTTGGGCGAAGGCGCGGTTTACCGCAACAATCGTCTCTTCGATATCTGTCTCGCTATGCTCAGTCGTCAAGAACCAAGCCTCATACTTAGAAGGGGCCAAATTGACACCATTCTCGAGCATCAATTTAAAGAAGCGTCCGAACACTTCAGCGTCCGACTTCTCGGCTCCCTCATAGTCGGTCACGACCTCGTCCGTGAAGTACACCGTAAGTGCGCCTTTTAGACGGTTCAATGTGATGGTCACGCCGTGTGTTTCAGCGGCTTCACGAATCCCGGCCTCGAGCTGGGCACCGAGCGCGTCAAGCTTTTCATACACACCCGGTTGCTCGAGTACTTCGAGGCAAGCAATCCCTGTTGCCATCGATGCCGGGTTACCGGCCATCGTTCCGGCCTGATAAGCTGGACCGAGCGGAGCGACCGTTTCCATAATTTCAGCTTTACCTCCATAGGCACCAATCGGCAAGCCTCCGCCGATGATTTTCCCGAGGGCGGTCATATCCGGCTCGATGCCATATACTTGCTGGGCACTGCCGTATGTGAAGCGGAACGCCGTGATCACTTCGTCGTAAATAACGAGGGCGCCATGTTCATGGGTGATGTCGTTGATGGCCTGGAGGAATCCAGGTTTCGGCTCGACGATGCCGAAGTTTCCGACAATCGGTTCGACGAGGACACAGGCGATTTGACTGCCCCATTCGCGCATCATGTCTCGGAACGCCTCGACGTCATTGAACGGCACGGTGATGACTTCTTTCGCCGTGGCCCGTGTGACGCCGGCCGAGTCTGGTGAGCCGAGCGTGGCCGGTCCGCTGCCTGCTGCGATGAGCATCAAGTCCGAGTGGCCATGATAGCAACCGCTGAATTTGACGACGAGTTCGCGTCCCGTGTAAGCACGGGCGACACGTACGGTCGTCATGACCGCCTCGGTCCCCGAGTTGGTGAAACGGACCTTATCCATTGACGGGATGGCCGCCTTTAGTTTTTTCGCGAACTCGACTTCAAGCGCATGCGGTGTCCCGTAAAGGAGTCCTTTAGACGAAGCCGCGATTAACGCTTTATGGATATGCGGGTGAGCGTGGCCCGTAATAATCGGACCGTATGCCGCCAAATAGTCGATATAACGATTGCCGTCGACGTCATAGAAATAGGCGCCGTCTCCTCGTTCCATATAAACGGGTGCACCGCCGCCGACTGCCTTGAATGAGCGGGAAGGGCTGTTGACCCCGCCGACGATATGCGTCAAGGCATCGGTATACAAAATGTCTGAATTGTTGCGTGTAGATGATGTTGCCATATGTATTGCCTCCTTTTACGAATTCGCACTTATTGTATCATAGCCGTCAACCGCATAAGCTCAACGTTTGACGACCGTTCCAGAAATCAGTACACTATTTATAAAGATTACTATGTAAGAAACAGGTTAATTACTACTAACACTTCGTATGAATTCTATAGAAGAAATGAGGGATTGACATGGGAAGCGAAATGCTTGACCATGCTGTTCAGTCGCTCCGAGAACATGGAGTCAGAATGACGCCTCAGCGCCAGGCCATTTTGGAGTACCTCGTCACGGAGCACAGTCACCCGACAGCGGATGACATTTATAAGGCACTTTCGGCGAGATTTCCGAACATGAGTGTCGCTACCGTCTATAACAACTTGCGCGTCTTTAAAGAAGTTGGTCTCGTCCAAGAGATGAATTACGGCGACGCATCGAGCCGGTTTGATTTCGTGACGTCGCGTCACTACCACATCATCTGTGATGCGTGTGGGAAAGTCGTTGACTTCAACTACCCGGTCCTCGATGAAATCGAATCGGTCGCATCTCAATTGACAGGGTTCAAAGTCGACCGTCATCGTCTCGAAGTATACGGGACATGCCCGGCGTGCCAAGCTGAACAAGCGCATAAACATTAAAAAACATCCTCTGCCTGAGGATGTTTTTTTATTCGTGTGAATGTGATTGGCGTTTGTTATATTTTTCGTCGAACTCTTTACCTTCGAGCGATTGGTCAATCGTGAGCGGTTCGTCGCAATGCATACATAAGTCGACCCGACCGAGCATCTTTGTCTGTTTCTCACAATTCGGGCAAGTGACGACGATGGCTTTCGTGGATGCCATCCCAATAATAAAGTAGAGCGCTGAACTCGATAACACCATCACGAAGCCGAGCAACATGAAAATAATCATCAGCCATGTGATGCTTTTCGCCAACAGGCCGAGATACATGACCCCGATTCCCGCAAAGACGAGCAACAACGCAAGGTTTCGAGCGCGGTTGATTTTATTCCCCCGTTTTTTCATTTCGTAATCCCTCCATGTCTGTCTTTACTATAGCTCATCTGCTCGACCGTGAGAAGTTCATACAATCGTTGGCAGGAGAATTTTAAAAGAAGGCGAATCATTTTCGTATCAGATTATTGGGTGGACGTTTGTAGTTCATCATATAGAAAGAAGGTATCAAGGTGACTATGGAGTATGCCACACGCACGATCTATTCGGAATATGCAGCCTTGAAGACGACGCTTGGCATCATCGAAGTGAAGAAGAAACGACCACGCGATCCGTTGACAGACCAATCGGACCGGTTGTTGATTGTGATTGAAGCCAAAGAAGAACCGTTCTGGACAGTGAAGCACTATCAGGTCGGACAAGAGAAAATCATTCTCCATTTGGTGAGTGATTCGATGATGGACCGCTGGATTTTGATGAACGAGAATCGCCGGGCCATCCACTGGATTGAAGATGGGATGGTCTTGTTTGAACGAAATACGTTTTTATTAGACTTGCGACAACGTCTTCGTAATTTCTCAAACGATGAGCAACGTCTGCAACTATCGCTTGCTTTTGCGAAATTGCTGCGACGCTTTGAAGACGGCCGAAGTTTATTTTTGCAAGAGGAACACCAAGACGCCTTCACCCAAATTCATCATGCCTTGACTCATTTGGCCAGATTATCGGTCTTAGAGGCCGGGATTCATCCTGAAATCGTATTATGGAAACAAGTACGCACACTCGATTTAGAAATATATAAACTCCACGAGGAACTCGTGAGCGGACAAGAGTCGCTTGAACAACGGATTCACTTGGTGATTATCGGAATGGAACATTTGATTCAATCAAAAGTGTTGCCGGGCACGCTTCTGCTACTGCAAACGATGCAACAACGCGATGAACCGTGGCCGTTCTCGGAATTAATGGAACACCCGAACTTGCAAGCATTGAAAGTCGACCTAGGTAGCATCGTCGGGTTCCTTGTCCGCAAAGGATATGTCCGTTCGGTCGCGCGACCGACAAAAGGTGTTGGAGTCGAAGCCATCGCCTATGAGATCGCCTAACTATATAGAAGCGAATGGAGTAGTTGAATCAGATGAAAATCGTCAAGTTTATATTCGGTAGTGTGTTGATTGTGCTTGTGACCGCAGTCATATCGGTCTTTACAGCACTCTTTACGATGGGCAATCCGATTGCAGGAGGACGCCCGATCCTTTGGACCATTTGGTACGTTGCCGCTTTATTAATTCTCATTATGGCGCTATATGACTTTTCGTCGTTAACGAAGGGGCAACTCAAACGAGTCGGATTGATTGGAACCGTGATTGGAGTCGTGTTCTTCGGTTCAGTGAAAGGGTACTACGTGTATACAGAGGGTTTGCGGATTGAAGAACGCGGTGTTGAGTTGTTTGACTATCAACCGTTTAAAGAGGAATCCGATTTAGCTAAGCTCGATGCGCCATCTTCGTTTAGAATCGATTCAAATCTCCCACGCCTCGATGGTGCTACGGCACTATATCCACTGTATGCGTCTTTTGTCGAAGCGGTTTATCCTTCTGACGAATATAATCCGTATAGTACGGAGGAGAGTCCTGTCGTCTCAACGACGACGGGGGAAGCGTACGATCGGTTGATTCAAGGGAAGACGGACATCATCTTTGTCGCAGGACCATCAGATCTTCAAGTGGCCGCGGCTAAGAAGGCTGGTGTGGAGTTCAACATGACACCAATCGGGCGCGAAGCGTTTGTCTTTTTTGTACATGAAGACAATCCAGTTGATTCGCTTAAATTAGACGAGATTCAACAAGTATATGCCGGAGACATCGATAATTGGAGTGAGGTTGGAGGCGAGAATGATCCGATTCGAGCCTTCCAACGTCCAGAAGGAAGCGGGAGCCAGACGGCCTTGCAGCGGGTGATGGGTGATCGTAAATTGATGGCTGCACCCGTTGAAGATGTTCCGGAAGGTATGGGCGGTATTATCGAACAGACGGCCGCATACACTAATCATAAAAATGCGATTGGATTCTCTTTCCGCTTCTATGCGACCGAGATGGTCGAAGATCACGACATTAAATTACTTCAAGTGAATGGAATCGCTCCAACGGTCGAAACCATCGCTGACGGGACGTATCCGATCACTTCTGAATTTTATGCCATCACGACAGAAGAGAACTATGAAACGCATAAGCCGTTTTTAGATTGGATGACATCTGAAGAAGGGCAGACATTGGTGGAGCGGACGGGCTATGTGCCGCTAGCGAAAGATTGAAGCGTTGGGCCTCATGACGGGGGCTCAACCTTTTTTATTTTTTGTAATATTTCTATTGACGAAGTGGTAAATAGAGATTATAGTTATAAACGTTGTCACGGCAAAAGATTATTTCAGTAAAACAATTTGTGAAAAAAGTTGTTGACGCGGATATAGACGACGTGATAAATTAATGAAGTCGCCAAGAGCGGCAGACGAACTTTGAAAACTGAACGATGAGGCAAAAAAGTTTTACAATGTTTGAATGAAGCGCAAGCTTCGTCATTTTTAAAGAGCTATATCAAATTCTTTGGAGAGTTTGATCCTGGCTCAGGACGAACGCTGGCGGCGTGCCTAATACATGCAAGTCGAGCGCAGGAAATCGACGGAACCCTTCGGGGGGAAGTCGACGG